>FO203512.1:3776899-4091641 GCA_000967895.1 Oleispira antarctica RB-8 | reverse complement strand
CTTTAATTCAATTTCCTGATTTCTATATAGCGAGCCTATCGGAAAGCGTATTGTCATATAAAGGCTTAACCATGCCTGTTGACCTACCTGCATTCTTCCTTGATTTGGCTGATGAACGCTTAGAAACTGCGATTTGTGTTTTTCACCAACGCTTTTCAACGAATACGCAACCGCGCTGGCCTCTGGCTCAGCCGTTCCGTATGTTGGCGCATAACGGTGAAATTAATACCATTAGTGGTAACCGTAATTGGTCTAATGCTCGTAGCAGCAAGTTCCGTAGTGAGCTATTGCCAGACCTAGAACAATTATCACCGATTGTTAATACCACGGGTTCTGACTCATCCTCCATGGATAACATGTTAGAGCTATTGGTAACCGGCGGCATGGGCTTGTTTCGTGCTGTTCGTATGATGATTCCGCCAGCATGGCAGAATGTCGAAACAATGGATTCCGATCTACGTGCATTTTATGAGTATAACTCGATGCACATGGAGCCGTGGGATGGTCCTGCTGGCCTAGTAATGACCGATGGTCGTTACGCGGTATGTGGATTAGACCGTAACGGTTTGCGTCCTTCGCGCTGGGTAATCACTAAAGACGGTTTCATTACGGTTGCTTCTGAAGTCGGTGTTCACGGTTATAAGCCTGAAGATGTGGTTTCGAAAGGTCGTGTTGGTCCAGGTGAAATCCTAGCGATCGATACTAAGACCGGCACTATTATGGATGCCGCGGCTGTTGATAACTTATTGAAACAGCGTAAGCCTTATAAAAAGTGGTTGAAAGAGAACAGTGTTCGCATTGAATCTCGCTTACAGCTGCAAGCGTTGCAAAACGAACAGCCTATTTCTGCGGATGAGTTAAAAGCTCACCAGAAACTTCAGCTGGTCAGTTTTGAAGAGCGTGATCAAGTATTACGTCCAATGGCTGAAGCAGGCCAAGAAGCAACAGGTTCCATGGGTGATGATACCCCAATGGCTGTGCTTTCTCAGCGTGTACGTCACGTTGCTGATTTCTTTCGTCAGAAATTTGCTCAGGTAACTAACCCACCGATCGATCCATTGCGTGAAGCGATCGTGATGTCGTTAGAAACCTGTATTGGCGCAGAAAAGAATGTGTTTGATGAGCAGCCAGATCATGCTGAACGCATCATTCTAACATCGCCAGTTATTTCGCCGTTGAAATTCCACGGTTTGAAAAATACGGGTAATCCAGCGTTTAAATACGTCACGATTAAGCTAGCTTATAAAGCCGAAATTGGCTTGAAAGCCGCTATTGAAGCGGTTTCAGCAGAAGCTGAGCAGCATGTACGCGATGGTGCGGTGATTTTGATCTTAAGTGACCGTCAGGTTGCTCAAGGCGAACTCATTATTCCAGCGGCGATGGCGACGGGTGCGGTACATCATCACCTAGTAGCAAAAAGCCTTCGTTGTGATTCGAATATCGTAGTCGAAACGGGCTCTGCTCGTGATGCTCACCATTTTGCCGTATTGCTAGGATTTGGCGCAACAGCGGTTTATCCATGGTTGGCGTACGACATTCTTGCGGATATGCATCGCAGCAATGAATTGTTAGGCGACCCATTAAGATCACAGCAAAATTTCCGTAAAGGTATTCGTAAAGGCTTGATGAAAATCTTGTCTAAAATGGGTATTTCTACCATTGCTTCTTACCGTGGATCGCAGTTGTTCGAAGCGATTGGTTTGAGCACAGAAATTGTTGAATTGTGTTTCATTGGTGTTAGCAGCCGTATCGAAGGTGCGACGTTTGCCGACTTCCAAGAAGACTTGGAATGGGTACAACAGAATGCTTGGTTAGCTCGCAAGCCCCTTGAGCAAGGTGGTTTGTTGAAGTATGTACACGGTGGTGAATACCACGCGTACAACCCTGATGTGGTCATGAACATTCAGCAAGCCGTACAGCAGAATGATCAAAAAGCTTATGACCGTTTTGCCGATTTGGTGAATAACCGTCCGGTAGCAACGATTCGTGATCTGTTGGCATTACGCAAAGATGTTAAGTCGATTGATATCTCTGAAGTTGAGCCAGTACAAGAAATCTTCAAACGTTTCGATACCGCAGCGATGTCTTTGGGTGCACTTTCCCCAGAAGCACACGAAGCGTTAGCAGAAGCGATGAACGAGTTGGGCGGACGCTCAAACTCTGGTGAAGGTGGTGAAGATCCTAAGCGCTATGGCACTAATAAAAACTCCAAGATCAAGCAAATTGCCTCTGGACGTTTTGGTGTAACGCCACACTATCTATCCAGTGCTGATGTATTGCAGATCAAAGTAGCCCAAGGCGCTAAGCCGGGTGAGGGTGGTCAATTGCCGGGTGGTAAGGTTAATAACCTCATCGCGACGTTACGTTATTCGGTTCCTGGTGTGACATTGATTTCACCGCCACCGCATCACGATATTTATTCGATTGAAGATTTAGCTCAGCTAATTTTTGATTTGAAGCAAGTGAACCCAACCGCATTAGTTTCTGTGAAACTAGTATCGGAGCCGGGTGTAGGTACGATTGCAGCGGGTGTAGCGAAAGCTTACGCTGACTTGATTACTATCTCTGGTTACGACGGTGGTACGGCCGCTTCACCATTAACGTCTATCAAGTATGCCGGTTCTCCTTGGGAGCTTGGTTTGGCAGAAGCGCATCAATCATTACGTGGCAACGACTTGCGTGGCAAGGTTCGTGTTCAGACTGATGGTGGTTTGAAGTCAGGCTTAGACGTAGTGAAAGGCGCAATGTTAGGTGCAGAATCGTTCGGATTTGGTACTTTGCCAATGGTTGCAGTGGGTTGTAAGTACTTGCGTATTTGTCACCTAAACAACTGTGCGACGGGTGTGGCAACGCAAAACGAAAACTTGCGTGATAAGCATTACATCGGTACAGCAGAAATGGTTAAGAACTATTTCCACTTCGTCGCTGAAGAAATTCGTGGCTGGATGGCTCAGATGGGCATCCGCACAATGGAAGAACTTGTTGGCCGTACTGACTTATTAGAAATGATTGAAGGCAATACGTCTAAGCAGCGTAATTTAGATCTAACGCCATTATTGGCGAATGATCATATTCCTGCTGACAAGCCTCATACGGTTCAGGTTGAACGCAATGTGCCGTTCGACCAAGCGCTATTAGCCGAAGAAATGCTACAAGCCACTATCGCGGTGATCGAAGCCAAGAAAGGCGGCGAATTCAGCTTTAAAGTGACTAACTGTGATCGTTCTGTCGGTGCTCGCCTATCGGGTGAAATCGCTAAACGTTACGGTAACCAAGGCATGGCATCTGCACCGATCAAACTAAGTTTGACGGGTACAGTGGGTCAATCTTGGGGTGTTTGGAACGCGGGCGGTTTAGAAATGCGCCTTGAAGGCGATGCTAACGATTACGTTGGTAAGGGTATGACGGGTGGTAAGCTGGTTATCTTCCCACCAAAAGTTTCTGAGTTTAGATCACAAGATACTTCCATTGTCGGCAATACGTGTCTGTACGGTGCTACGGGCGGTAAACTCCTTGCAGCAGGTCGTGCTGGCGAGCGTTTTGCAGTTCGTAACTCGGGTGCTCATGCCGTTGTTGAAGGCGCAGGGGATCACTGTTGTGAATACATGACAGGCGGTATGGTGTGTGTGCTTGGTAAAACGGGCTATAACTTCGGTGCCGGTATGACGGGCGGTTTCGCTTATGTACTGGATCTCGATAATAGCTTTGTTGATCAGTACAACCACGAGCTTGTGGATATTAACCGCATCAATAACGAGTTTACTGAAGGCTACCGTAATCACTTACGAAGCGTGATTACAGAATTCGTTGCGGAAACTGGAAGTGCCTGGGGCCAAGAAATTTTAGAAGATTTTGATGGCTTCATCGGTAAGTTCTGGTTAGTTAAACCAAAAGCTGCAGATTTACAGCAGTTGCTTGATAACATGCGCGCTCGTCCAGAGTAAGCGTTTTGAATAAATGATGGGTCTTGCGTGCTGTAATAAGTAGCAGGGCCTGCGGACGAGTGGGAGAGGTTCAAATGACAGAACGTCTGAATAACGATTTTCAGTTTGTACAGGTAGGCCGTAAGGACCCTGTAAAAAAAGCAATGAATGCTCGTACACAGCAGTTCGTTGAAATTTATCAGCCATTCCAGCAAGAACAGGTTGCTGATCAATCGCACCGTTGCTTGGAATGTGGCAATCCCTATTGTGAATGGAAATGCCCTGTGCATAACTTCATTCCTAACTGGTTGAAGCTCGCGACAGAAGGCAATATCTTAGAAGCGGTTGAGCTGAGCCATCAGACCAACTCTTTACCAGAGGTGTGTGGCCGTGTTTGTCCGCAAGATCGTCTGTGTGAAGGTGCTTGTACACTGAACGACGGCTTTGGCGCTGTGACCATTGGTAATGTTGAAAAATACATCACTGATACGGCATTCGCGATGGGCTGGAAACCTGACATGTCTAACGTAGTTTGGACAGATAAGAAAGTTGCTATTATTGGTGCAGGTCCTGCGGGAATCGGCTGTGCTGATGTATTGGTTCGTAACGGTATTAAGCCGGTTGTTTTTGATCGTCACCCAGAAATCGGTGGTTTATTAACCTTCGGTATTCCAGAATTTAAACTGGAAAAAGAAGTGATGATCAACCGTCGTAAAGTATTCGAAGAGATGGGCGTAGAGTTCCGTTTGAATACTGAAATTGGCAAAGACATTGAATTCCAAAGCATTATTGATGAGTACGATGCCGTTTTCTTAGGCATGGGTACTTACAATTACATGAAGGGTGGCTTCCCTGGTGAAGATCTTCCGGGTGTACATGATGCATTGGATTACTTGATTTCCAACGTTAATCGCAACATGGGCTTTGAAAAAGACGAAGCTGACTTCATTTCGATGAAAGGCAAAAAAGTTGTGGTTCTTGGTGGTGGTGATACCGCGATGGATTGTAATCGTACGGCTATTCGTCAAGCGGCTGCTTCAGTATCGTGTGCTTATCGTCGCGACGAAGCCAATATGCCGGGTTCTGTACGTGAAGTTCAGAATGCTAAAGAAGAAGGTGTTAACTTCTTATTTAATCGTCAGCCTGTTGCTATCGTTGGTGAAGACAAGGTAGAAGGCATTAAGGTTGTATCTACTCAGTTGGGTGAGCCAGACGAGAATGGTCGTCGTCGTCCACAGGTGATTGAAGGTTCTGAAGAAATCATTCCTGCTGATGCAGTACTGGTAGCTTTCGGTTTCCAACCTAGCCCTGCGCCTTGGTTTACTGACTTTGGTATCGACATCAATAGCTGGAAGGGTGTTGTGGCAGCTGAACAGCAAAAATTCAAATTCCAAACCACTAACGAAAAAGTATTCGCCGGTGGTGATATGGTTCGTGGCTCCGACCTAGTTGTGACCGCAATCTGGGAAGGTCGCGAAGCGGCTGATGGAATTATGGATTATCTGAAAGTGTGATCTGAGAAGTGATTTCTTTTAAAACCTTAGAAAACGCGACGTAAGTCGCGTTTTCTGTTTATGCAGAGCCTAAAACAAGGAATTTGTTAGATTTTCTATCTAGCGTATAAGTAATTATAAGTGTTAAGCTAATGCAAAATAATACTATGTGGTTGGACTATATGTGCTGTCATGTAATACCACCTATAAGGGAATATCTTTCATGGAGTTATATTAATGAATCTAGTTAAACTTACATTAATCTCGTTTTTAATGACGTTGTTGATTGCCTGTGGTGGTGGCGGAAGTCCGAGTAATAAAACCGATACTTCAAACCTTGGCACTGATGGTCAAACAACCACTGGGACTACCGATGAAACAGATAGTGGTACAACTGACGGTGAAGATAGTGGAACTTCGGTCACGCAGGTAGTGAAGCCTAGTATAGGGGCCGGTAATGGAAGTGATTTCAACGAAGGAGTTGTTGAGCTAAGTGCTGATTATGTTTTAGCAGGCAGCTCTGTTGTTCTTACCGTAAATGGTGTAGATACTGATAATAACAACAGTTTATTAGATACAAAGTATCTATATAAGTTTGAATCAACTTGCCCTTCTAATACTGTAGTTTTTAGTTCAAACCCAGTTGCTAATAGTGACGGTACGGTTATTAATACGTACTTTAATCGCACATGTAGTGTAGATGATGAAATCACCGTTAGCTTATTTTCAGCTGATGCTGATATTACAAATGACACGCCTATAGCGACTGCCAAAGCCCAATTGAAAACAGATTTTCCTAAGCTGGGTAATAAAAGTGGATCAGGGTTTATTAAAGGTGCTCTAGAGGGTAATTTAAACCTTGTAGATGAAGCTTCAACTATATTGAAAGCTACAGTCGTTGACCCTCTTAATGTTAATACAGTTCTAACTTCTTCAGATTACGAAGTTAAGTGGACCTCAAACTGCTCAACGGCAGAGTTCAGTATCGAATCTCAGAATCTTTCATCTGATATTGAAACTAGATATGACGGTGATGCTC
This sequence comes from Oleispira antarctica RB-8, assembly GCA_000967895.1. GTDB lineage: Bacteria > Pseudomonadota > Gammaproteobacteria > Pseudomonadales > Oceanobacteraceae > Oleispira > Oleispira antarctica. The sequence goes on along the minus strand of FO203512.1, from coordinate 4,085,186 downwards.
AAGCATGTACTACAGATACAGTTACTTTGACTTTATATAACAAAGATAAAGAAGTACTTGATTCTATAACAGGCGATATCACTATTAGCGAAAGCTTAGTTCCAGCAGAGCCTGCGCTAGGTACAGGTTCAACTACTACCTTTACATCTGGTGATTTACAATTTTCAGAAAGTAGCATAGCTGCACGCCAAACAATTGGAGTGTCTGTGAATATCGTTGATATCACAGCCGGAGCTAACTCCTTGATTACCGATACTGAATACGCAGTCGTATTTAGTTCAGCTTGTGTTACCGGTGGTGAAGCAAGTTTTGATAATGAACAAGTCAGAACAACCTCGGGTGTTGCAACTGTTTTCTATACCGCAAGCGGCTGTAAAGAGAAAGATACAATCAATGCAGCACTCTATGCTGTTGAAGATAATGCAGTGAATACCACAACTTCTTTGGCCATTGCTAAGGGTGATTTAACTATTGAATTGCCTGAATCCAATAGCATCGAATATCAGGGCATGACTGCCCGCAAGATTGCCATGCAGAATATTTCGTTCTCTGAGTTGCCTGAAACGACAACGGTTAGCTTTAAGGTAAAAGATGAGTTTGATCAGCCTATTAGCGGAAAGCAGGTTGCATTTAGCCTTTCTAATAAATCAGTGGGTGCTTCATTGTCGGGCGGTACTTCTGGAAGTATTCAGGGTGAAGGAGAAGTACTTGCAAGTACCAATGCCGAAGGTATTGTAACCATTACCGTTAAATCGGGTAAGACTCACGGTTTAGTTACAGTATTGGCCGTGGCTGAAAAGAATGATGGTACCTTATTAAGAACCCAGTCTTTTGGTATTAGTATCACCACGGGCATTCCTGTCCAGACATCTTTTAGTCTTGTGCTAGATAACCTCAATCCACGTGGTTGGAATTATTTTGGTGAGACAGTTAGTGCAACCGTATTCTTAGCTGACCGTTTCCATAATCCAGTACCTGACGGCACCATTGTTAACTTCTTGGCTGGTGGTGGCTCTATACAACCTACTTGTGAAACCTCAAATGGTACATGCTCTGTAGAGTGGCGAGCTCAGAACCCTAGACCGGGTTTTAGTAAGGATAATAGTCCTACGGCTAAGCAACAGACTAAATTAGCTACTGAACATCCAACTAATGATCCTAGTTCTCAGTTTTTTAATACTGGACCTGGGGTGGATGTGAATCCTGCATGGAATGGCGGACGTTCAGGCTTAGTAACAATATTAGCTTACCTTGATGGTGAAGTGGATTATGCCGATGCTAATGGTAACGGTCGTTTTGATGCCAACGAAGACTATAGTGCTATGCCAGAAGCATTCCTTGATGCCAATGAAGACGGTGTGTATAGCGCACCAGATGAAAATAACCCTTTTGAACAACTCATCGAATATGTAGAAAATGGGACTCAAGATGCTGCACCTGCGACTTATCAAGGTAGTACTTGTACCGAAACCGCTAGAGGAACGGGTCACTGCGCAAGCTTGGTGCATATCCGTCGTGAAGCACGATTAGTGATGGCTTCAGATGATGTCGCATTTAAAATTGATTCCATTAAAGGTGGTAAAACCGCTGACCTTTCATCTGCAACGTGTATCAATGTCTACAATGAAGAATATGTAACCTTTAACTTCGCTGTCAATGATTACAATGGTAATACACCTATAAACGGGACGGCTTTGACTCTTGAAGCAGAAGGCTTTGAAGTTGATGCGCAGCCTGATGCCATTGGGAATTCAGCTTTAACAGAAGCTGTGATTGTGCCGATTACTGTACGTCGTGATGATACATACGAAGATCGTCCAGGTCGTGTAAGTTTGTCGGCAACTGGGCCTGATGGTGGCCTCGCAGGATCTATTTTGACAGTGGCTCTGACTGATGACCCTAGAATTAAAATCAATACGACTGATTATGTTATTGATATCTCTAGTGGTGCTCAAACTCAGGATGTAAGTTTCACATTTGAAGATGCGTGCGGAAACCTTCCTGGTGCAGATGATCTTATTATCTTTGAAGTGACCAAAATGAGTCAAACCAGTAACGCTGGCACTGCTAATCGCTTCCAAATTAACGGTAGTGATTTGACTGCCGGACGCTATGATCTGACTCTTTCCAATCCTGTTACGGGTTCCGGTGACGGTGAGATTATTGTGAGAGCAATTAATTTTGCTGCAGGCGGTCTAGAAACGACAAGAACATTGCCTGTAACTGTTGAATAGCTTTCAGTCATGAGTATCTATGACTAAAGTCATGATATATTCATCAAACCCAGCCTAGTGCTGGGGTTTTTTGTTATCATGTTTTAAATCTTGAATCTGAAGTCGAAAATAGCCATGTCAGAACTTAAAAACGATCGCTTTCTACGTGCTTTATTGCGCGAACCTGTAGACCAAACTCCAGTATGGATGATGCGCCAAGCAGGGCGTTATCTACCTGAATATCGTGCTAGCCGTGCAACGGCTGGTGATTTCATGAGCTTGTGTAAGAACCCTGAGTTCGCTTGTGAAGTAACCATGCAGCCTCTTGAGCGTTACCCATTAGATGCCGCAATTTTGTTTTCTGATATTTTAACGATTCCAGATGCAATGGGCTTGGGTCTATATTTTGAAACTGGCGAAGGTCCACGTTTCAAAAAAGTCGTACGTACTGAGCAAGATGTTGCCGTATTAAAAGTGACCAATACCGCTAAAGATCTTCCTTACGTAACGGATGCTGTCAGTACCATTCGTCGTGAATTGAATGGTCGCGTTCCTCTTATTGGTTTTTCTGGCAGTCCTTGGACATTAGCAACTTACATGGTTGAAGGGGGGTCTTCGAAAGACTTCCGTCACGTGAAAGCTATGATGTACGATACGCCAGAAGTGATGCATCAATTGCTCGACGTATTGGCTGACTCTGTTACTGAATATTTGAATGCTCAAATCGCAGCGGGTGCGCAAGCGGTTCAGATTTTCGATACTTGGGGTGGTAGCTTGAGCGATGTGTGTTATCGCGAGTTCTCTTTGAAGTATATGAATAAAATCGTCGCGGGCCTAACCCGTGAGAACGAAGGCCGTAAAGTGCCTGTTATTTTGTTCACAAAAGGTGGAGGTCAGTGGTTGGAGCTTATGGCTGATACTGGTTGTGATGCCTTGGGCATTGATTGGACTACCGATATGGGTAATGCCCGTAGTCGTGTAGGTGATCGTGTTGCGCTTCAGGGTAATATGGATCCTTCCGTTTTATATTCTTCTCCAGCGACCATTCGTAAAGAAGTTCAGCGTATTCTGAACAGTTATGGTCCAGGTACTGGTCATGTATTTAACCTAGGGCATGGTATTCACCAGTTTGTCGATCCAGCTCGTGCCGGTGCTTTTATTGAAGCGGTGGTTGAATTGAGTCGTGATCAGCATAAGTAATTTTTGCTCATCATACTAAAAGCCCGCCTCGTGCGGGCTTTTTCGTTTATGCTGTATAAACAGGCTCGGCAAACCTGCGTCAATGACCAAAGTTGACGAATCAGTCGCCTAGCTTATCTTTTAGGTAGTATTAATGAATTAGTGTAGAATGTTCCGCGAAAAATAGGCGAATATTAAGCAATAGCAATAGGCGAATTGGAATGACAGTTAAAACAGTGGATGCCTTGCTGGTAGGCGCCGGAGCGATGAGCACTACACTAGCAATGATGCTAAACAAGCTAGATCCTTCCTTGAAGATCTGCGTCGTTGAACGACTTGATCAGGTGGCTCACGAGAGTACTGACGGTTGGAATAACGCAGGCACAGGTCACGCTGCCTATTGTGAATTGAATTACACCCCTGAAGATGACAAGGGTGGCGTTGATATCTCGAAAGCGCTGAATATTAATGCTTCGTTCGAAGTGACATTGCAGTTTTGGTCACACCTAGTAAAAACAGGTGCTTTACCAACCCCTAAAGAATTCATTAATCGAACCCCGCATAAAAGTTTTGTTTGGGGCGAAAAAAACGTTGAGTTCTTACGCAAGCGTTATGAGTTGATGAGTGCTCACCACTTATTTGAAGATATGGAATACAGCGAGGATCCTGCCAAGCTCGCTGAATGGATGCCTCTGGTAATGAATGGGCGTAAAGGCAATGCTCCTGTTGCTGCTACCCGTGTTGAACATGGTTCAGACGTAGATTTTGGTTCTTTAGCTCGTGATATGGTTTCGTATTTAGAGCAGCAAGATAATTTCGAATTGCTGCTGGGGCATTCTGTAGAAGATATGAAGCGCAGCAGTGAAGGTGGCTGGTCTGTTTTGTTAGAAGATAATAAATCGGGCGAAGTGACTCGTGTACGGTCTAAGTTTGTTTTCTTAGGTGCCGGTGGTGGTGCTTTGCCGTTACTGCAAAAATCTGATATTCCAGAATGTGAAGGTTATGGCGGTTTCCCAGTAAGTGGTCAATGGCTGGTGTGTACTAAGCCAGAAATTGCTAATCAGCATCATGCAAAAGTTTATGGCAAGGCAGCGATTGGCGCACCTCCTATGTCGGTACCGCACTTGGATACTCGAGTGATTAATGGCGAGCGTGCCTTATTGTTTGGCCCTTTTGCAGGCTTTACAACAAAGTTCTTGAAGGAAGGTTCCGTCATGGATCTGCCTGCTTCTGTTAAGGCAAGTAATCTTAAGCCTATGCTCTCTGTGGGCTTGAATAATATGGCTTTGACTAAGTACTTGATCAGCGAAGTCTTCCAGTCTGATAAGTCGCGTATGGATTCGCTGCGTGCCTATTTCCCTGACGCTAAAGATGCGGATTGGACTTTGGCTAATGCAGGTCAGCGGGTTCAAATCATCAAAAAAGATGAGAAAGGTAAGGGTAAGTTAGAATTCGGTACAGAGATAGTTGCAGCCGCAGATGGTACTTTGGCTGCATTATTGGGTGCGTCACCAGGTGCTTCTACCGCGACCCAGACCATGATTGATGTGATTGAGCGTTGCTTTAGTGACAAGCTTGAAAACGATGGTTGGAAAGCAGGTTTGAAAGCGATGATTCCATCTTATGGTGAGTCGTTGATTGAAAATGCTGAATTATTAAAAGAAATTCGCCAAGATACTTTGACGACGCTCGAGCTGAAATAGGCTATTGATGCAATAAAGATTCAATGAAAGTTGCTGAAGTAAATGTAAAAAAGAAGTTCTAATTGAGCCCCAAAAAAGCGCTATCTGATAGCGCTTTTTTTGTGCCTGCTATTTACGGGCTTATTGCATCTTTGGGCCGCCTACTTTTTCTTTATAAATAAACCCGCTTCACACGCGGGGTTAATTGGCAAAACAGTTCATAGCTGATGGTATTGCAGAGCTTAGCCACATCATTCACATTAATATTTTCACCCCATAACTCGACTTCACTGCCCACATCAATATCGTCATTCTCACTGATGTCGATACACAGCATGTCCATGGATACTCGACCTAACGTTGATAGGCGTTTATCGTTACAATAAACGGGTGTGCCTGACGGAGCGCTGCGTGGATAGCCGTCGCCATAACCAATGGCGACGATACCAATGCGTGTTGTTTTCTCGGCTATCCAGCCGTCACCATAGCCAATGCTTTCACCAATGTTCACTATGTGGCTGGATATGATGTTCGATTTCAGCGTCATTACTGGTTTTAAATGAGTCGTGAGGGGCGCTTCGCTAATGAGTGGAGAGCTTCCGTACAGCATAATGCCAGGTCGGCTGATGTGGTCACAGACATTAGGCCAAGCGATAACAGCGGCGCTATTATTGCTCGATACAATAAGCTCAGGCCAAAAGCCCTTTTGCTGTTGTAAAATCTCTTCTAGTGCTTGAAACTGAGTAGCTGTTTTATCTTTGCTTAAATCGTCGGAGCACGCAAAGTGACTCATCAGTACTTTAATATTGAGACCCGCATGACGGCATTGTTCAAAGGCAGAGGTAGATTCTGCTAAGCGAAAACCTAAGCGGTTCATGCCGGTATCTATTTTTAACCACAGCTTTAATTGTGCGAAGCATGGCTCGGTGACTAAAATATCGAGCTGGCTTTGGTGGTGAAGTGCCATTTCGATATCGTGCTCCACCGCCGCGAGCCATTCTGATTTATCAAACGCGCCTTCTAATACGAGTATGGGGCTTTTGATCCCTTGATGACGTAGCTGTAGAGCTTCATCCATACAGGCCACGGCTAGGCCATCAGCATCGACTAATGCATGCGCAACGGGCAATAACCCATGCCCATAGGCGTCGGCTTTAATCACAGCGTATGCTTTTTGACTGTAGCCTTTTGCCAGTTGATAGTTATCTTTCAAATGCTGTAGGTTAATCACTGCTTGAGTCGGACGGGCCATGTTTTTCGCTTAAATCAGGAAGACTAAATATTGGGTAGGGTTTATTATGTCAGGCTGCGCAGTTGTACACTAGCACTGACCTTATAAAGAACATTTCTAATTAATAGAGTTATGATATTCATGCATCCACTGATTGCTGATAAAACTTTGGTTTTTTCCCCAGCACTTGCCGCAACCATTGGCCTAGAAGAGGCGATTGCCCTAACGTGGTTGAATGATATTGCTCAGGCTTTGGGTGGTATCCAATGGCACATTAATAATGATCAGCTGCGTCAGGTTTTTTCATTCTGGGATGATCAGAAGATTCGTTTAGTATTACGTAATTTGCACGAAAAAGGCTTACTAAGACTTATTTCACCTTTGTTTCCTGATGCACCGCAGCTCATTTTTTGCTTTCCAAGCCAACCGCATGAGCAAGCTTCATCTCAACCTGCACAAGTAGCACAGCCACCAGTGCAGCCGACTTCTTTTCAGCAGCCGCCTTTCCAAAAGCCGCCTTTCCAAAAGCCGCCTTTCCAAAAGCCTGCTTTCCAAAAGCCTGCTTTCCAAAATTCAGGATTTCAACAGCCCGCATCGCAGCCCGTAAATCCCAAGCAACCGATGGAGCAGCAGTGGCAACCGACGCGCGATGGTTTAAATCGTTTGCAGCAGCACGGCATTCCAGACAGCTATAGTTTATCCAAGCTGGATGAGTTTATTTTACAGGCGCGAGAGAATGGCAATAATCGCAACGATTGGAATACGCAGTTTTTTCGCTTTATTAAAAAGCATTGGGTTTATACACAAACCGATGCGCATAAAAAGCAGCAAAGAATCGCTGAGAAGGCTGCTTTTAATACCAGTCATGCCCAAGCTCCGGATCGCCAAGAGCGCTTTCAGGCACGCTGTGAAGAAGCTGGGCCAATTACTCAGCAATGGCAGCCAAGTTTAGATGCGCAACAGATTTTACAACGCGCGGGTATTAAGCCACAGTTTATACAAGACTCGATTCCTGAATTTGTTTTATATTGGCAAGAACGCGGCGATGCGCACAAAACATGGAATACAAAATTTATTCAGCATGTGCGTCAGCAGTGGGCTCGTTATTCGTCGTCGTTAGAGCACTCTTCAGTACCAACGCGCATTGCAGATGATTGGCAGCCAGATAATGACTGTTATGATATTCTGGCTATGGCGCATATTGATGTGCATTATGCGAAAAGTTTAATTGGTGAATTTTTACTGTATTGGCGTGATTCCAATCAGTTGCAAACCAGTTGGAACAGTAAATTCTTACAGTATGTTAAGCAGCAGTGGGCGAGACAATTAAACCAAGGCTCTCAAATAGGTGGAAAGGCAAATGCGGGATCGCAAAGCGGTACTCAATCCAATTCTGAACCAGGTTACGCAACAGCTGCAGCAAGCAGGCAGCGCCTTACCGACACAGACTGGTAGCGAGAAAGCGCATCGTGCTCAAAAGCCGTTAGATATAGATCAGAAGTCTGCTATTAATCAGATCTTTGAACTGTTTCGCTTTAATTACCATAATCAGTTTTTAAAAGCCTTTCCAGATCACGATACAGTGATAATGGCAAAGCAGTTGTGGGCGCGCTTGCTGGTCGATTTTCCAGCAGAAACCATTATGTTTGCAGCGGAACAAGTGGTTAAGCAGCAAAAATTCTTGCCTAATGTTCATGATGTGGTTGAGGCCTGTAATTCTTCGGCGCATAAGTTATTGGGCATGCCTGATGCACATTCAGCTTATATCGAAGCCTGTCGAGCACCTTCTCCAAAGAAAGAATACAAATGGACCCATCCAGCGGTTTATTATGCGGGCCGTTCTAGTGATTGGTTTTTCTTAGCCAATAGTGTCGAGGCCAAGGCCTTCCCTGTATTTGAGCGTAACTATGCGTTGTTAATTGAAAGGGTCGCTGCTGGGGAAAATATTGAGATTGAATTGCCAAAAGCACTTCCTGATCACATCGAAAAGCCTTTAAAGCGTAAAGACTTACAGCAGAAAATGAAGCAGCTTCTTAAAGACTCTGGGTTAGGGAACTAAAACGGAATGGAATCGATAGGTCAGATTTTTTCAGCCGATAATAAAGTGCCTATCCTGGTCTCGATCATACTGGTGATTGTTGGCGTGCTGTTTATCCTTAATCGTCTTTTGCGAGAGTATTGGGAAACTCGTAAATTTCAATTTCAATTTACTATGTTGATTTTGACCTTGATTGCAGGGGTAATGATTATAGTGGTCTTGCCTTTTAGTGACACTTTGCGGGGGCAGCTATTAACGTTATTGGGTGTTCTTTTTAGTGCCTCGATCGCTTTTTCTTCAACAACCTTTATTGGTAATATTCTTGCGGGTTTAATGTTGAAGGTCATAAAAAATATCAAACTAGGCGATTTTGTGACGGTTAGTGATGTTACTGGACGAGCAACTGAAATGAGTTTGCTGCATGTGGAAGTGCAAACAGAGCAAAGCGACTTGGTTACGATTCCCAATATTTTAATGGTGACGCAGCCGGTGAAAGTGGTGCGCAGTACAGGAACGATTATCTCGGTTGATGTCTCTCTTGGTTATGATATTGAACGCTCCAATATTTCTGAATTATTATGTCTAGCGGTTGAAGATGCAGGCCTGTCGGATGGTTTTGTTCAGATACGAGAGTTGGGTGACTTTAGTGTTACCTATCGAGCGGCGGGCCGCATTAAAGATACATTGAGTTTGTTGTCGGTTAAATCGAGCTTATATGGGTATGTACTTGATCGTCTTCACGGGGCAAGAATCGAGATTGTTTCACCTAATTTTATGAATACCCGAACGGTGCAGGATGTTCATGTTATTCCTAAAAAATCGAACCACTCAGTCGTAGAAAAAAGCGATGGCAACGTAGAAAAAATAATATTTGAAAAGGCCGAAAAGGCATCGGCAATCACTAATATTACAAGCGAGCTTCATAAATTATCCGTAGCTCTCGAAAATAAAGAAGAACCTTTAGCGGATGCCGAAAGAGAAAGTACCGAGTCAAAAGTAGAGCAGTTAAAGGTCGAGCTGAAGATAAAAAAAGAATTGTTGGATGAGGATGACGTTGCCTCAGAAGAAGCTGCCACCCTTGCCAGTAGCGACAAAGACAAGTAGTCACTTATGAAAACTATTTTTTTAATAAAAAGTAGCTTACTTAGTAAAAAAGCAGTTTACTCGTCATCATCCCAGTTGCCTTCATAACCAGCCGCTAAGTTTTCGAAACGCGTATATTTACCCACAAATGCTAAGCGGTCGGTTCCGATTGGGCCGTTACGGTGTTTGCCAGTAATAATCTCAGCGATGCCTTTGTCGGGAGTATCTTCGTTATACACCTCATCACGATAAATAAAGGCGATGATATCGGCATCCTGCTCGATCGCGCCCGATTCTCGTAGATCCGACATTACCGGGCGTTTATTGGGGCGCTGCTCCAATGAGCGGTTTAACTGCGACAGCGCAATAATCGGACAGCTGAATTCTTTCGCAATCGCCTTCATGCTGCGAGAGATCTCAGAGATCTCTTGTGAACGCCCTTCAGAAGCCCCTGTAACCTGCATTAATTGCATATAATCGACCATCACAAGCCCAAGGTCATTATCGTTCTCACGATAGACCTTACGACAGCGTGCGCGCATATCCTGCGGCGTTAATGCGGGTGTATCATCAATGTATAACGGTAAATCTTTTAAAATGTTTACCGCAGACGAAAGCTTAGGCCAGTCATCTTCAATCAACTTACCACTACGAATTCGAGTCTGATCAATTTTGCCGATGGAAGAGAGCATACGCATTACAAGTGACTCAGACGGCATTTCCATACTGAACACAATACACGGGCGCTTGGTTGCGATTAACGCATTTTCTACCAAGTTCATCGCATACGTCGTTTTGCCCATCGAAGGACGGCCTGCAACCACAATCATGTCGGCTTTTTGGAAGCCCGACGTGCGGTTATCAATCTCAGTAAAACCAGACGTTATACCGCTCAAACCTTCTGGTTTATTAAATAATTCGTCTAACTGATCCAGCGTATTTTTAAGAATGGGGCCAACGGCGACCGGGCCACCTTCTTTGCGATTGCCTTCCGCAATTTGAGCAATTTTTTGCTCCGCATCAGACAGAATATCAAGGGAGTTCTTACCTTCTGGCTCATAAGCCTGAAGCGTAATTTCACTGGCCGCTTCGATTAAACGACGTTGTTGCGAGCGCTCTTTAACAATAACCGCGTAAGCGCCACTGTTTGCCGTCGACGGGGTCATATCGGCCAGCTCGCCTAAATAGGCGATGCCACCAATGTCGTCTAGCGTGCCTAGCTCTTCCAGCTCTTCTGATACTGTCACTACATCGACAGGTTGTTCTTGATCAATCAAAGATTTAATCGCACGGTAAATATTACGGTGCTTATGGCTGTAAAAATCGCTGTCTTCTAAAACTTCTGACACGGATTCCCAAGCGCGGTTATCCAATAGCAAGCCACCTAAAACTGATTGCTCAGCGTCGATAGAGTGTGGTGGGGTGCGTAAGGATAAGGTTTTTTGGTCAGTAGCTTGGTCAGTCATTATCAGTCGGTCGTTATAGCTCGGTCATGAACAATCTCTTGTTAACAAAAGATTGCAGGCAAAAAAAAGCACTATATAGCGTGTGCTAATAGTGCCTTAATCTAAAGCGTGTAGCTAGTGTTGAAGAGATTAGTCTTCAGCAACAACCAATAGCTTCAAAGTAGCAGAAACTTCTGCGTGTAACTGTACAGTGATGTCGAACTCACCTACGTTACGGATTGGACCAGTCGGCAAGCGAACTTCAGCTTTAACCAACTCAACGCCCGCTTCAGTCGCAAGCTCAGCGATATCGCGGTTGCCCAAAGAACCGAACAACTTACCTTCGTCGCCCGCTTTAACGGCAACAGTCAGTTCGATTTCTTCGATCTTAGTCTTGCGAGTCTGAGCAGCTTCTAGCTTAGCAATAGCCGCTTTCTCAAGGTCAGCACGACGAGTTTCAAATTGTTCTGTGTTTACTTTAGTTGCAGGAACTGCCTTGCCTTGTGGCAAAAGGAAGTTACGTGCGAAACCTGGCTTAACGATAACTGTGTCGCCTAGGCCGCCTAATTTTGCAACTTTTTCTAATAAAATAACTTTCATAATAATATCCTTAGCACTACAGAGTTGAGGCCGTTTGGGCTCAATCAACTGTGTCTTTTAGTCTGCTTCTAATATCGATAAGACTATCGATCAGAGCGAGAAAAATTAGTAATGTGAATAGGTAGGGGCCGAATAAAAATACGCCTATATAAAACGCAAACAACCATTGTCCACCTAAGTTTTTCATTCTGACCATGCTGTGTACAAATGCAATACCAGCGATGATAAGAGGAATGATTAATACGGGTAAAATACCGCTAATTAACGGCGGAAGATTTGAGCCGAAAACCAATAATAAGACCACACTTGCGGCATAGCCGACAGGTAATCTTACCGCATGAAATTCTTCACTATAACCACCTGGGTTATAGAAAGCAGCTTGCCACCAACGCGCTAACAACAGACTTAATACCATGACCATAGTTTGCACTGCAGCCAATGCCCCAATCATTAGAGGGCCAACTTTAGGTTGAATGCTGTGCCAAAGATCAAGGTTATCCTTTAAGGCTTCTGCTAGCATGACTTCACTTTGCTTTTGTACTTCTACTAATACATCAGGCATTAATAAAGGTAAGGCAAAATAAATCAACACACCAATACCACTTGCGCTCATCAGCGTTAATCTAAGATCAATGCTAGAACGTAAGATAATCGCTAAAGTCGAAGCGCCAAGGGCAGTGAGTAGGGGCGTTGAGTCCCCCATGGCTAACCAAGCAAACGCTGGCAAGCTACCCCACAAAACCACATTGGCGGCTTCTTTTGCTCCGTGACGCAATATAGAAAGCGCCATAAGAGCAGCACCTAGCCAAAATAATAAGGGAGCAAACAGCGTCGCAACAATCGCAATGATTGCGTTCAGCGGTTTATCCATGCTCCATTTGGCTAGGGCTTTTAACATTATTACTTACAACGTCGCTTATTTATGAGCGTCAGTGTATGGCAATAAAGCAATGTAACGAGCGCGTTTAATTGCAGTAGACAATTGACGCTGATATCTTGCTTGAGTACCTGTAATACGGCTTGGTACAATTTTGCCAGTTTCAGTAACATAGCCTTTCAACGTTTCAAGATCTTTATAATCAATCTCTACAACGTTTTCAGCAGTGAAACGGCAGAACTTACGACGACGGAAAAAACGTGCCATGGTAAAACTCCTATTCTTCTTCAGCAGCAGGTGCGTCAGCAACTACTTCTTCAGTTACAGTTTCGTCAGCGACTTCAGCAACAGGTGCTTCAGGGCGACGGTCATCACGGCGACGGTCATCACGGCTTTCAGCCGCTTTAACTGCAGATACTTCAGTAACAGCTTCGTCACGACGAATAATCATGTTACGAAGAACAGCATCGTTATAACGGAAAGAAGTCGATAGCTCGTCAAGAACGGCTTGAGAACATTCAATGTTCATCAATACGTAGTGAGCTTTATGGATGTTGTTGATTGGGTATGCCAAGTGACGACGGCCCCAATCTTCCATACGGTGTACTGTGCCTTCAGACTCTTCGATAGACGTAGTATAACGTTCTACCATAGCTGAAACTTGTTCGCTTTGATCAGGGTGTACCAAAAACACTACTTCATAATGACGCATGTTTAGGCTCCTTATGGTTTGTTTAGCCTTCCAACTACTTCAAATGAAAGTTAGTAAGGCAAGGAGTCTTCCGCTGATGACTTATAAATGCTGACTTAGAGCCAGATTTAGCTGTCTCAGACAGAAAAATGAGGCCGGATTTTATCAGGCTGTTGGATAAGATTCAATCAAATACGTGTTCTGTGTGAGCATTCAGTAAATATTGCCTTGTTAGGTTTGCCATTAATGTCAGCTGGATTAGACTAGCGGTAAAGAAGAATGACAATAAATAGAGAATTCACCATGTTGAATATAAAACGTACATCACTTTATTTCGCCTTTAGTCTTGCGATTGTCTTGGTAGGCTGTAGTGGGAATGACTCAAATACTGTGGTTGGCTCGATTGAGAAAATTGAGTTAGAGCCGGTTGATAAAACTTTAGAAGCTGAGGCTTGGACAGTAGAAAACTATACCTCTATCGGTGCGCTTGGTTATCAGTCGTTAGTCGATAACTTAAATATAAGAAGTGCTTTTTTAGGGTATGAAAAAAACTTAGCCATACTCCTGAATCTTTTTTCAACTCAGGGGACATTTTCATGTGACATCGGCAATTTGGTGGTCAGTCAAGAAGATGCCTCTACTAGAGTGGTATATAACGATTGCCAGTTAGGTGGAACACTTTATGTTGGCGAAATTTGGACAAACTTAATGATTGCCTGTGATGAAAATGTTGTATCAGATACTTTTATTATGGGATACAAAGACTATAGGCAGCGCCAGAAGCTAGGTGATAGTGCAAGCTATTCACAGATGTATGCTAATGGCGAATACCAATTCATTTCACGTTCAGAATTAGATACCGAAGAGGTAGCGGTTGATAATACCTGTCCGAAAAAAGAAAGCTTAGATTCAAAAGTTGTTTTGTTGCCGCAAGAATTTGTTCAAATTGAAGAAGATGATTCGGAAACCACCATCGATAATGCAAGCTTTGAACTGCAGTCAGATACACATTATGTTGAATATAAAAATTTAGAATTAAGTGAAAGTGTTGCTAATCCATTATCTTTCTCTATTGCAGGCTCTATAAGTATGAACTCCTTAGGCAATGATATTGAAATTGTTGGTTCTGATTTTAAATATGGCTTGGATGGAAAAACTAAATCTGGATTATTAAGGTTAATAGATGGTGATAGTGAAATTAGTTTGTCGTTTAGTTCTGAATCCGTGATTATAACGTTGGATCTTGATACGACTACTGGCGTTGCGGATGTAACTGAAACCATTGCACAAGAAAACTTTTAGCCTGCGACACCATGTCACATGGCTAGTCTTAGTACGTTGGGGTAACATTTACCATGCGTGCACTGAAGGATATGAGGATTGAGCTCAGGGTATAGGCAGTTAAAAGTTGTCGTAGAAATAGAAGCATAAAAAAACCGTAATTCGATATTCGAATTACGGTTTTTTTATAGGTGTCGCTTTAGCTTGCTTCAGCTGCTAGCCGTGCATCTTCAGGTATTGATTCAATATGCAGTGTTTGTGTTGGGAAGGCACAATCCGCTTCATGCTCATGAATAATATTTAAAATCTGCAACATCACATCTTGTTTAATATGATGAAACTCAATCCAATCAGTCGTTTTAGTAAACGTATAAATAAAGAACTCTAAGCTCGATGAACCAAAAGTATTGAAGTTAACGATTAAGGTTTGGTTATCATCAATATCGTCATGGTTTATCAGCATGTTGCGGACGTCATCTAATATCAGCGGCAACTTTTTTGCATCTTTATAGCGCACACCAATGGTTTCATTGATGCGTCGGTGGTGCATTCTTGATGGGTTTTCTACTGAAATGTTAGTGAATACCGAATTGGGAACGTACAAAGGACGCTTATCAAAAGTACGAATAGAGGTTAAACGAAAGCCAATTTTCTCAACCGTACCTTCAATACTGCGATCCGGTGAACGAATCCAGTCACCGACAACAAAAGGTTTATCCAGATAAATGATGATCGAACCAAAAAAGTTCGCTAATAAATCTTTCGCCGCCATACCAACAATTAAGCCGCCCATACCACCAAACGCCAGCATGCCTGATATCGAAATGCCAAGAATTTGGAATATAGGCATAACGATTAAAACGGTTAACGTAAGTTTAGTAATTTTACCGACTAGCTGAACCGTGGTTGGATCATTACCTTTATCCAGTTGTCTTTGTTCTATGCCAGAAATAAAACGCCAAACAGCCCAAGCAATAACAATGAGTGCGCCCAGTTGTCGTGCAATAGGAATGCTCGTTATTATTTCACCTGAGAAATGACGAGCCGTAATATCGGCAAACCAAGAGCCACCAATAATAAGAATCAGCCAATTGATCGGCACAGCAAAAGCATTGAGGGTAATGTCATCCCAGCGATTTGCACTTCTTCTAATCAGCTTGGCTAGGCGTTTACGTATAAAGCGCCATATTACCGATACCGCTAAAGTGATTGAAAGCACCAGACCGGCTTCCCAAAGCCAGTCATAATTTTGTTCAACTAAATCTAACCACCAATCCATCGTGCTTCCTACTTTGCTGAAATAAAATTTGAAAAGAGTATTTTAGCTGCCTAAGCGCTGACGTACGGTTTCAAATAAACAGACACCGGTTGCAACCGATACGTTTAAAGAACTGACTTCACCCGCCATTGGAATATTAATTAAATAATCACAATGTTCACGCGTTAAACGACGCATGCCTTTACCTTCAGCACCCATGACTAAGGCAAGAGGCCCTTTCATATCGGCTTGATAAACCGATTGAGTGGCTTCGCCTGCGGTACCGGTAATCCAAATGCCACGCTGCTGTAAATCTTTTAGCGTACGCGAAAGATTCGTTACCTGAATATAAGGCACCGCTTCGGCCGCTCCACAAGCAATTTTACTGGCCACAGAGTTTAATGGTGCCGAGTTATCTTTTGGTGCAATGACCATGTGAACGCCAGCTGCATCGGCTGTACGTAAGCAAGCACCTAGGTTATGAGGATCGGTGACGCCGTCTAAGACAAGAATTAACGGAGTGCCTTCAATCTTATCCAGCTCTTCTTCTAAATTCTTTTCGCTATAACCGCGCTGAGGATAGCGCATGGCGAGAACGCCCTGATGGTTACCATCGGCCTTTTGACTTAACAAGCCTTTATTGGTTTCCATGATTGGAATTTCTTGTGCTTCGGCCAGTTCGATAATGTCGTTCATGCGCTTATCGTCGCGGCTTTTCAGTACCCACAGCTCAGTCACTTGGTCTGGGCTGCGTTGTAATAGTGTCATTACGGCATGAATGCCGTAAACGATCTCAAGTTTCATTCTATTTCCTATAAGCAAAGGGCATGCTTAATAACAGCCCTAAGCGATATGCGCTTTGGCATTTGATTTCTTTGCTTTCTTCTTCGCTGAGCCTGGTTTCTTGGGCTTACGCGTTTTGGCGTCGGCACTTTGGCTCTTTGATTTAGCTTCAGCACCGTTCATCTTTTGGCGTTTAGACATTGGGCGTTTTTTCTTTTTCGCCGGTTTGTCCGTCTTGCTAGAAGTAGAGTTACTGCCGCCTGTAGTGGCTTGCTTATCTGCAGAGTTACTGGCTTCGGACTTGTTAGCGCTGCCTGTATTCGTTGATTTCTTACGACCATTTCGACGAGGACCGCGGCGTTTTTTCTGCTCGCCACTCTTTTCTCCGCCTTCAGTCTTTGAATCAGAATCTACGGTATTATCCGCGACGTTTTCAAAGTTAAGAGGGCGGCGTGATACAGGGCGTTTATGTTCTTTCTTGCCTGTAGCAGGCTTTTTATTTTTGCGCTGACCCGTATTATCGGTTGGTGCTGCCTCACCCGCGAGTGCAAAGTCAATCTTGCGATCATCAAGGGATACGCTCATCACTTGAATTGATACTTTGTCACCCAAGCGGAATGTGCGACGAGTGCGCTCACCGACTAGGCGATGCTTCACTTGGTCGAACTGGTAGAAGTCATTAGCCAAGTTGGATATGTGAACCAATCCTTCCACAAACACATCATCTAGCGAGACGAACATACCAAAACCAGTAACCGCGGAAATTGTACCGTCAAAAACTTCGCCAACATGCTGCTCCATGTATTCACACTTCAAAAAGTCGACGACATCGCGAGTAGCGTCGTCAGCGCGGCGTTCTGCCATCGAGCAATTTTCGCCCAAAGCAACCATAGCTGGAACGTCGTAAGGGAAGATAGCTTTCTTCGCTAAACGACCCGCCCCTTCAACTCGGCGAACGTGTTTACATTCACGCGTACTACGAATCACTGAGCGAATAGCGCGATGCACTAATAAATCAGGATAACGACGAATCGGTGAAGTGAAGTGTGCGTAAGCATCAAACGCTAAACCAAAGTGGCCTTCGTTTTCTGGCTGATAAACCGCTTGGCTTAACGAGCGCAGCATAACCGTCTGAATTAATTTAGCATCAGGACGATCGGCAATTTGTTTTAGCAGCGCTTGGTAGTGGCTTGGCGATGGATCACCACCGGCCATGCTCAATCCCATTTCCCCTAAGAATTCTCTTAGGTTATCGAGTTTCTGATCGCTTGGGCCATTATGCACACGGAATAACGCAGGCACGTTGTAGCGGCTCAAGAAATCAGCGGCACACACGTTCGCCATCAACATACACTCTTCGATGATCATGTGAGCATCGTTACGCGTCGTTGGAACAATTTGGCTAATCTTACGTTCGCTATCGAATTCTATTCTTGTTTCTTGGGTTTCGAAATCGATGGCACCACGTTTAGTACGGCCTTTACGCAATATTTTGTACAGGCTATACATTGTTTCTAAGTGAGGCACGACAGGGCGGTAATGCTTACGCCATTTTTTACCATCGTCCGTCATCGGCTTTTGCAGCATTTCCCACACTAGATTGTAGGTTAGGCGTGCGTGGCTGTGGATCACGGCTTCGAAAAACTTGTAGCCTGACATCTTGCCTTTTTCACTGATGGTTACTTCGCAGACCATGACTAGACGGTCGACTTCAGGATTCAGTGAGCACAAGCCATTGGAAATAACTTCAGGCAGCATCGGCACTACGTTTTCTGGAAAGTAAACCGAGGTTGCGCGCTTTGTCGCTTCCTTGTCCAGTTCGCTACCCACAGGGACGTAATGAGATACGTCGGCAATGGCAACAAATAAACGCCAGCCATTGGTGCGCTTATTTTTTTCAACATAAACGGCATCATCAAAATCACGAGCGTCTTCACCATCAATGGTGACAAACGGCAGGTCGCGCAAATCAATACGCTTCTTCTTATCTTTCTCGATGACTTCTTCTGGAATAGATTTTAGCTCTTCCAGTAATTCTTTTGTCCAAGTATTTGGAATATCGTGGCTACGAATAGCCACTTCGATCTCCATACCGGGTGCTAAGTTATTACCCAGCACTTCAACAACTCGGCCGGTGATCATTTCACCAGCGCGAGGCTGTTGGATGATTTCAACATTAACGAACTGATCGTGTTTCGCGCCATTGCGATCTTTAGCAGCGATTACAACTTCATGACTAACACGCTTACTATCGGGACGAACAATACCGCCACCGGCTTCTTCAAAATAGCGACCCACAATGTGCGTTGTATTATGCTCAACAACCTTAGCGATCTGACCTTCTAAGCGACCGCGACGATCGGTGCCGGTAATACGAACCATGGCTTTGTCACCATGGAAAGCTTTACGCATTTGATTGTTCGAGATGTAAACATCGTCACCTTCTTCACGAATCAAAAATCCGTAACCATCTTTGTGGCCTTGTAAAAGACCAATGGCGATTTTTTTCGGATCAAGCGGGAAGTAAGTTTGGCGACCGCGATTGCTGTCTATCTGGGCATCACGAGCCATAGCAATTAACCGACGGCGTACTCCTTCGGTACGATCCTCGTCATCAACATGCAGCGCAGCGCAGACTTCTTCGTAGGTCGAAGGAGTTGCTAAATCAATTAAGGTTTGAAGAATGAACTCACGGCTTGGCACCGGATTGTCATAATTCTTAGCTTCGCGTGCGGCGTGTGGATCTTGAGGTTTATTATTCCGAGGTTTACTCACTAGGCGTTATGCTCCTGGCATCTTTTAATATTCATAACGGCTAGTATACCTATATTGGATTAAATAGGGATATCCAGAAGGGCGAGAAGGGCACTTAAAGAACAATTATTGTGCAATATTGGCCTTGGTTTGATCAGATTTAATAGAATTGTCATCTTTCCCTAGATTTTCAATTAGCCAATCGGCTGGTGGTTGATAACTATCATCCATAATCTCGGGAAAGTCTTGTTGCAGTGTGATTGCCATTTCTTCAATGCCGCGGATCTTTTCTTCGGCAAACTCAATTTCTGCCGCACTCACACCTTCGGTTTTACCTTGTTCTATCATGCTACGTAATTGTGCGGTTTTGATCTTGCTGGCATCGACGTAAGCTCGATAAATACGCTTTTGCTGACGACGTTCGTATTCTAAGTATTGTTCATGGTCGCCAAGTTCTGCTTCTGTGGGAGTCTCGCGTTCATGGTGTTCACCCAGTTTGGGTGCTCTTGAGTCACCTTCCAAGCGAGCTTTTTGCATGGAAGCAACCGCCTCGGGATTTGGGATGAAATTTTCAGTTATTTCATCATGTGTGTTATCGCGACGGTCGTTGTACTGAATCTCATGATTTTTAGATAGCGCTTGGTGATCGATGTTATTGGAAGTGATCGTGGTATTCTTCGGTTCAGTTGGCAAGATATTAGACTCTGCAATACTGTCTTGCCAAAATAAAACCGTTGAATTTGGTTGCCAAAATATAATGAGACTAGTAACCGCGAGGATCGTGAGGCTAAGAAAAAGTCGCATAATAAACCTTAATTTAACGCCGCTTGGTTGAGGTGTATATCGGCACTGTTGCGCAGTCGCGATTGCAGTGAGGCAAACTCTTCGCGTAATTCTTTTAATGCAATATCGCGGCTCGCTTCATAATGAACGGTTGGGTCGGTATAGGGTAGGTGACCGTCGATGCGCTTGTCGGCAAAAAGAATTTCGTAAACAATATCGCCTTGATTTTGCGGACTTCTAAACGGAGCTGAAACTTTTCCTGCCTGTTGCATAAACGCAACAGCATGTAGCCAGCTGCGATTTTTATCACTGCGTTTTAGCCAACCTAGGTCGCCTGGAATCGGTGCGTTCTTATCATCCGCGATCGAATATTTTTTAATCGCTGCTGAGAAGTCTAATCCTGCTTTTATTTCAGCCACGACTTGATCAGCCAGTTCTTGATTGTCGACCCGAATATGTCGAACCTTGACCCGTTCAACAACTTCAAACTCTTCTTTATTGGTTTGATAAAATTGTTTGATTTTTTCTTCACTGATACTTTTTGCCTTCTCACGCAAGGCTGGGTTGTCATCGTGAACATCAGCGTGCAGCCCCATGCTTTCTAATAGACGTGTTTTTTGTTGCTCATTCAGCAAAATTTGCTTTATTGCGCTGTAGTCTTGAGAGCTCAAGTTTTCTTCGGCCCAGGCTAATACGACTAAGGAGCCGATGCGTTGTTTTACCTGACCTTTTAGGTGGTTTAAATCGGCTTTATGTATTGCTAATCGGCCTTGGACATTTTGACGACGGTAGATATCCCATAGGCTCAATTGCTTGAGTCTTGAGGTTAAATTAGCCGGTGAAAAATCGATGTTAGCAATAATGGTTTTTTTTGCGATAGCTTCTTGCTTAGGGCTGGCTTTAATCATTAACGCAGCTTTCAGCGTCATCAAATTTTCCAGTTTAACTTCGGTGATTTCATCATTAAAATGGTAAAGACTGTCGAGTCCTTTGGGTAGCAATTTTATTGTTGTGACTAAATCTTTTTCGTAAGTCTTCCGAATTAATGCCGTCGCTCTGTCTTCTAACATAACGTCGTTGGCGAACCCTACTTTATTGGCACTATTGAGCACATCAAGCGCTAATGTTTGGCGAGCGTGCTGGGCTAATAGAGCATCATCGATAATCCGTTGCATGGCTTGCGGTGGAGTAATTGGTCGACTGGGATGGTTGTAAGCATGCCAGAACATTTCTACCGTATCGGCGCTCAACACTAACTCGCCCATCGTGGCCACAATGTTCGGGTTTTTAATATCGTATTGAACTTTTGCTTGAATGAACTGGGAATATAAAAATATAACGGAGCAGAGAAGAGCAGTAATTTTTTTCATGAACTAACCAAAGGAATTATAAATTGGCGGCCGCAATGGCCGCCGAGAAATAGAGCAGCTTAAAAGCGTTCAACCGCATGGTTAAGCACATGCACAACCATGGCAATTGCATGAGGAATCACCGTCGCTGCAACTTCAGAGCGATCCGCATCACTGGTGCTACTTAATACAATTCCACCTTGGCCATAAGAAATAGCGCCACCTTCGGTTAACAATGGGCGAATATCATTCTGGCCTACAGGAATAGGTGTGAAGCTGTTCATGGCTTCCGTAATCGCGGCATCGTTGTTCATATCTTTTGCATCATAGTTGTCTTCAACCCAAGATTCCCAACCACCGTGGTTGTTCGCTGATGTGGTCCAAGTATGGTGCGGTTGCAACAAGTCAGTAGTATGCAATGCAAAGCCTAGAGTTTGTACCGTTGGTGTTTTAATAAATTCGTTGTACCAGTATTGGCCCAAGTTATCGATGGGCTGAAAAGCTGCTTTTTCGAAATTTTCATAGTGTGATTTGTTATTGTAGCTGCCTACGCTGTAGTTCTTGGCGGTAATTTCGTAGGAATTGTATTCTGAATCTTCATTGCACCAGCGCCAGAAACACCAACCTGTCATGCCACCTTTACCATCGTCTAGGTGATCGCCGACTAGCCAAGTGCCTAGCAGCGTATCTTCTGTGCCTTTGACTGGAATTTGGCTGTAGTTATAACCGGCAAGATCATTGCCGTGGACGTCGCCACCACGAGAATGGTTTTGAAAATGCCACCAAGCGGTATACGTTGCGACAAAGCTACCGACACCAAAGACAGGCGCTGGTACACAGTCTCCTGTGACCGCGCCGCATAGATAAGTATCGTCAAAATCATCAACATCGCGAGCGCCTTGGCCCAGTGCGTCGGCAAACTGTTCGAGGGAATAGCCAGCGGCTTGTACTGTGGCGGATAATTTAGCGAAATTGGTCGTATCAGGATGTGCGGCCATGTATGCGACCGCATCTTCAACTAAGCGCTTGTGGGTTGGTTGGGTGAAGGCTTGGGATTCAAGACTGCTTAACATTAAGCCGGTGCCTAATGCCATTGTGAGTATTTTTTTCATCATGTGACTGCTCTTTTGAGGTGCTTTTATTGTTATTTTCACGGTTAGCTCCCACTAATACTAAATTAGTATGGCTAAGTTTATTTTGCTAGATTACGGATTCAAGTCGTCTTTGCAATGATTTAAAATAACTTGGCTCAAATTGCCACAGAATTGTTACAAACTGAATAATACATGGATCAATTCAGGCCCTATTTAATTGATTAATTATTATCCCGCTGCTTTTTCAATTCTCGGCTCTGTACTTGAAATAGGTGCTGCATTAACAAGTCTTGATTGCTTCCCCCTAAATCTTGAAAATCGATACGAACAATATTTTTGCCATTGGTGATTCCTGCGCCTACTACCTTGCCTGTTGTGACGATGGCAACATTGGAGGGTTTCAGCTTTAGCTGCAGTAATATATTTTCATTTTTAGGAATATCCTGATCCGTATGAAAAGCAATACCACAGGCACTTAAATTAATGGGCCTTAACTCACCATTATCAATAAAACCATGGGTTTTGGAGTGTGAGCACATGGCAAAATTAATTTTCTGATTTAACAGCTCACAAATTTTTGCTAATTGAGGGTGCTGGCTTTTTAAATGTGCGAGCGTCATGCTTAATTCCGCTTCTAATTTAGCCAGGTTTTCGCCTTCTTCATCTTTTTGGCCATCTCCCCAAGCTTCATATTCTTCATCACTGATCGTTTTAAAACTGATTTCAGCCTCATCATCGATGCGAAAAAATCGGCGACGTTCATTTGTCATTACTGCTCCTTTTAAATAATTTCATAGGCTTAAAAAATATCATTAGCATCGAGTTCAAAGTCTTCAGGTTTTGCATTAAGCGCGTCGTTCATGTCTTTGTCTGGATTCTCTATAAGTGGTTTATCATCATCGTCATTTTCAGTTGTTTGTAAGATGATGATTTCGACACGACGGTTTCGTGCGCGTGATTCCGCATCGGTATTTTCAACCAAAGGCCGAACGTCGCCATGACCAACCACTTGAAATCTTTCTTGGCCCATTTCTGGCGCAATGAATAATTCTTCAGCAAAGGCTGCTGCGCGGGCAGATGATAAAGCCCAGTTGGAGCGAAAACGGCCTCCTTGATAGGGGATGTTATCGGTATGCCCTTCAACTGAAATACGCCCAGGAAGGTTCACTAAAACCTCTCGTATTTTATCGATAACCGGTAAGAATTTATCATCGATATAGTCGGAGCCCGATTTAAAGGCGCCATTTTCTCGAATACGAATGATGATTTTTTTACCCTGAGTTTCAACTTCAATTTTGCCGCTGGAGACTTCTGTTTCTAATTCTGCAGCAATCTCTACCGCCGTTTCTTCGGCTTTTTTCTCAGCCGCCGCAGAATCCTTGGGCACAACAATTTCCCGAGTCTTTTGACCTTCATCGCCTTGACGCTCTTTTTGCTGAGTAAATTCGTCTTGGCACAGCACTTCTAAGCTGCTTTTGGTTAAGTCGCTGGTCTTTTGTCGTATTTCATTAATAGGTGTGGGCTCAGGAATGGAAGGACTAAAATGCTTGGCAATCACGCTGGTACCTTTCGGTGGGTCAGAGGCATTAATTTCAGTTTGCACCCCAAATGCCATGCGCAGCTCGCCCGCTAAACGCTTAAATTTTAACGCGTCCATTTCGGCAAATGATAATAATAAAACGAAGAAACACATCAGTAGTGACATTAAATCTGCAAACGTCATTACCCATGCAGGAATCCCGGCAGGGCATTCACAGACTTCTTCTTCCTCATCACTCATGCTTGATTACTCCGGTATCACGCGTTGTTTCTCTTTCACGTAGTTTTGCAGCATCGCTTCAATAACTCGAGGATTCTGGCCACCTTGAATGGCGATTAAGGCATCAATGATCATGGATTGAATGAGTCCTTCTTGTTCAGCTCGCAAAAGCAGTTTGTCGGCAAAGGGAATCATAATCATGGTTGCCATCATGGCTCCATAGAGGGTTGTTAATAGGGCAACGGCCATGGCAGGACCAATGGATTTAGGGTCATCCATGTTCGCCAGCATGGCTACAAGCCCAATCAATGTGCCGATCATGCCCATCGCGGGACCTACGTCACCCATGTGAGTAAAGAAGGTCGCCCCGTATTTGTGACGTTCTTGGGCCATTTTCATATCTTTACTGAGTAAAGCTTTGACGACTTCTGGGTCATGGCCATCCACGAGCAGCTGAATGCCTTTGGCTAAAAAGTCATTACTTACTTCTTTGCCTTCTAATGAGAGCAGGCCACCTTTACGTGCAAGGCCGGCAAGTTCGACGGTTTCTTCGATGATTTCTTCAGGCTTACTAACTTTAAACATAAACGCTTTAGCAATAATGCCAAAAGATCCGAAAAATGCGCCGATTTCAAATTTCATTAAAACAACAAACAAGCTGCCGCCGACAACAATAAGCAATGAAGGTATGTTGACGAACATCATTATGTCGCCGCCGAGCACCATTGCCATTATCACTAGGCCGAAGGCGCCTAATATTCCAATCAGAGATGCGAGATCCACTGCTACTCCTTTAGCTCTTTCAAAATTAAGGGTATATGAAGGTGTATAACAAAAGTGTAGACAAAGATTTTTATTCTGCCGTAAAGTAACTACATGAATTAACTGTTAATTACTCACTTGATTAGAAAGGAACGCTCAGTTAGTGTGGCGCGACTAAGTGATGGTTTAAGCAGAAAACACAGGTGACCCATGGCGAAAACAACCTTCCATTTTGAACAATCTCTGGCGGAATTAGAAAGTCTCGTTGAGCGTATGGAGTCTGGCGAAATGAGTTTAGAAGATTCTTTAAAGGCGTTTGAACAGGGCATTAAATATACCCGCGATTGTCAAAATGCTTTGGCGAAAGCCGAGCAGAAAGTTCAGTTGTTATTACAAAAAAATGGCCAGATGGAAGCTCAGCCTTTTAATACCCCATCGATTGAAGACGAAGATTAATTGTTATGACGTTACCGGCGACCTTTAACCAACAATTACTTGCGAGTCAGAAACGCTGCGAATACGCACTGAACTCTGCGTTAAAACATCTCAATATTAGCGACCCTTATCTTGCCGATGCTATGGCTTATAGCCTATTAAACGGTGGTAAACGGGTACGTCCTTTTTTGGTTCAAGCGACGGCTCAAGCAATGGGGATTGTTGATGCACGTGTGGATATCGCGATGGCTGCGGTTGAGATGGTGCACTGTTATTCGCTGGTTCATGACGATCTTCCCGCAATGGATGATGATGCTTTACGCCGCGGACAACCTACCTGCCATATTAAATTTAATGAAGCGACTGCGATTCTAGCCGGTGATGCGTTATTAACGGGAGCATTTGAAATTTTAGCGGATATGTCTGCTGATTTTTCTATGGCTCAGCGTTTAAAATTGGTGAGTTTACTAAGCCAAGGTTCAGGTGCATCCGGTATGGTCGCAGGCCAAGCCATTGACCTTGCTTCGGTGGGTAAAGAGGTCGATCTTGCTCATTTGGAACGTATGCACGGGCATAAAACCGGTGCGCTGATACGGATGAGTGTATTGATGGGAGCGCATTGCGGCCAGCCCGATGAAGCAACATTAGCGCAGTTAACCGTTTATGCTAATGCCATTGGTCTTGCGTTTCAGGTGCAGGATGACATTCTTGATATCGAAAGTGATACCGCAACTCTGGGTAAACAGCAGGGAGCCGATATGGCACTCAATAAGCCGACTTATCCTTCGCTACTAGGCTTAACAGGTGCGAAAGAGAAAGCCAAACAGTTACAACAATTAGCGTTAGGCGCATTAAAAAACCTTGCGGGTGATACTTCTGCCCTCGAATATTTGGCCGATTATATTATTACTCGTGACCATTAATCTTCTTTTGATACATCGATGAGTATAAAAAACAGCTCAAATAAGGACGCACTATTGGTTCTTATTGCTGGTTATCGGTTGTTAATAGGTTCTACTTACCGAGCTAGACGGGTAGAATAGCTCCTTTTCTATAATGAATAAGTGCTTGGGAGGGAATGTGATATGCCTTCTTCTCTACTGGCCAGCCAAAATCGTGAAGTGCATGTTTACTGAAATACCCAATGAAAGACCAACTACTCCGTTATTGGACTCTGTGACCAATGCGGCAGACTTGCGCTTATTGGCTCTCGATCAACTTGAGCAATTTAATCACGAGTTACGCGAATATCTTATCTACAGTGTTGGCCAATCTGGTGGACACTTTGGTGCAGGCCTTGGTGTGGTTGAATTAACAACCGCTCTTCATTACGTTTTTGATACCCCCAACGATAAGTTAGTTTGGGATGTTGGTCATCAAGCTTATCCGCATAAAATTATTACCGGCCGTCGTGAGCAAATGCCCAGCATTCGCAGCAAAGAAGGCCCGGCCGCTTTTCCACTGCGCAGTGAAAGTGAATACGATACCTTTGGTGTAGGTCATTCTAGTACGTCTATCAGTGCGGCGATGGGCATGAGTCTTGGCATGCGCGCTATGGGTAACGATCATCAAGCGGTTGCTATTATTGGTGATGGAGCGATGACTGCAGGAATGGCATTCGAAGCGTTAAACCATGCAGGTCATGAGAAAGCCGATATGTTGGTTATTCTTAACGATAACGACATGGCCATTTCAGATAACGTTGGTGCGCTGAATAAGTATTTTACCCGCCTATGGTCTAGCCCAACGTACACCTCTTTCCGTGAAGGCAGCAAAAAAATATTGCAAAAAAGCACCACCGCTTGGAAATTCATGCGCAAAACCGAAGAGCACATGAAGGCCATGATTGCCCCAGGTATTCTTTTTGAAGAACTTGGTTTTAATTATTATGGCCCGATTGACGGCCATGATACCGAAGAGTTGGTGCATACTTTAGCCAATCTTAAAAAATTGCCTGGGCCTAAGTTTCTTCACATCGTGACGAAAAAAGGTAAGGGTTTTGCATTAGCCGAAGAACAGCAAATTAAATATCATGCGCTAAAAAAGCAGCATACAAATGTGCCAGCGGGTATTGCTAAGCAGACCTATTCTAATGTGTTTGGTAATTGGCTGTGTGATATGGCGGAGGTCGATGAACGCTTGATGGGGATTACCCCTGCGATGCGTGAAGGCTCGGATATGATTCGCTTCTCTGAACTGTACCCTAAACGCTATTTTGATGTTGCCATTGCTGAACAGCATGCGGTGACATTGGCAGGTGGCATGGCATGCGAAGGCGCTAAGCCAGTCGTCGCGATTTATTCAACCTTTTTGCAACGTGGTTATGATCAGTTAATCCATGATATTGCCTTGCAGAATTTAGACGTGATGTTTGCCATCGATCGTGCAGGGCTGGTGGGTGAAGACGGCCCAACGCATCACGGTGCGTATGATTACAGCTTCTTACGTCCAATTCCAAACATGGTAATAATGGCACCGTCGAACGAAGATGAGTGCCGCCAAATGTTATATACCGGTTATCAATATCAAGGCCCAGCGGCTGTGCGTTATCCACGTGGTTCGGGAACGGGTATTGAAGCGCAAGTTCAAATGCAATTATTACCCATTGGCAAAGGCATTATGCGTCGTGAGCGAAGCATTGATGCTAATGCAAAAGATGGTAAATCTATTGCAATATTAGCTTTTGGTTCATGTGTGAACTTTGCTTTAGCCGCAGCAGAAGAATTAGCTGAACAAGGTATTGAAATCAGTATTGCTGATATGCGCTTTGTGAAGCCACTGGATGAAGTGTTAGTAACAGAATTAGCTCAGTCCCATGACCGACTTATCTGCATTGAAGAAAATGCAATTATGGGTGGCGCAGGGTCTGCGGTATTAGAATATTTATCTGCGGAAGGTATCAGAATCCCGTGCCAGTTAATGGGCATTCCTGATCGCTACATTGAACACGCATCGCCAGCAGAGCAGTTGGCTGATGTAGGTATCGATCAAGCGGCTATTGTTGCGAAAGTGATGAGTTACTCATAACTCATCACTTTATGCCGTCTTAAGCGTCGTCATCCTGATGACTAATATCCACTTTGGCTGTGGTTTTTAAATAATGGCCTAGCTTAGCAGCCTTAGTATTCAAATAACCATCATTGTGCGGGTTACGTCCCACTTCAATAGAAACACGCTCTACAACATCAACTCCAGCTTCAGATAAAGCCTTCACTTTACGTGGATTATTAGTCATTAAACGAATAGCTTTAACCCCTAAATGTTCCAACATTGGCTGACACATATCGTATTGACGCATGTCTGCACCAAAACCTAATCGCTCATTGGCTTCTACTGTATCGGCGCCTTGATCTTGCAGGTTGTACGCTTTGATTTTATTTAATAAACCAATGCCACGACCTTCTTGGCGTAGGTAGAGTAAGACACCACGGCCATTTTTAGCGATAGAGCTTAAGGCTTCTTCTAACTGATAGCCGCAATCACAACGCATACTGAACAAGGCATCGCCGGTAAGGCATTCAGAATGAGCGCGGGCTAAAACAGGCTCGCCAGAATCGATATCGCCCATTGATAAAGCAACATGCTCTTTCCCTGTGCTCTCTTCTTCGAAACCATGCATGGTAAAAATACCAAAAGGCGTTGGCAATTTAGAGGAGGCAATGTATTTAATGCTCAAAAAGAAAACCCTCGGGTACTTAAGAAATTAATAGCCGTAAAATAGCCGCTATTAAGTAGATCACTTACGGAAACAAAATAAAATTGGGTCACATTTTAACAAGATTAATCGCCGCTGACTAATTTAGAAACGCAGTAATGTTAATTCAACCTTGATATGATGATAAGTAGCTTATTATTTAGGTCAGTTTATTAGACTGTCAGTTCGATGAAAGAGTTCGATTAAATCGTTAGATACAAAATATAAAAATTATAGGTAGCTCAGTATGATATGGATTTTAGTTTTTATTTTGGCATTAGCACTGTTCCTTCTTCCGCAGTGGTGGGTAGGGCGCGTTTTGAAGCGTCACTCTGAACCGAGAGATGATTTTCCGGGAACCGGAGGAGAATTAGCGCAGCATTTAATTAAGACGCAGGGTTTAGAAGGTGTAAAGGTCGAATCGACCGACTCTGGCGACCACTATGATCCCATGGATAAAATGGTCAGATTGACCCCTGATAAGCTGGAAGGACACTCATTAACCGCGATTGTAGTGGCAGCGCATGAAGTTGGTCATGCGATTCAAGATCATAATAAAGAGACAACGTTCAATGCACGCATTAAGGCGGCAAAATTTGCCAATGTAGCGCAACGTATTACTCCTGTCGCTTTTTGGATAAGCCCATTGGTTGCTTTAATAAACCCCGCAGCCAGTCGAGTCACTTTAGGGGTTGCGGTGCTGTCGATTTTAGCGAGTACCTTAGTGCACTTGATTACCTTGCCCGTTGAATGGGATGCAAGTTTTGGTAAAGCTTTACCTATTTTAGAAAAAGGTGAGTATCTTAATGAGCAAGATATGAAAGGTGCGCGCCAAATATTATTAGCAGCGGCCCTGACTTATGTTGCAGGATCACTGGCGAGTTTATTGAACGTGTGGCGTTGGTTACGCTACTTGAAACATTAGTGCTGTGCGTTGATAGAAAATGGCGAGATGGCTTCCTGTAATCACGGTAAACGAATAAGAATGTTGAAGAGAGTGCTGATGAACGATTTGATTAATAAAATGATACAAGCCCAACTAATGCAGCGCCTACTTATATTGCTCGCCATCAGTTTTGGAATGACCTTAACAGGCTGCGCCTTAAATCATGGTTATAGCGATATGAATGAAGGCCTACGAGGGCTGGCGATGGAATCATCTCCAGCATCGATGAGCTCTGCAAAGATTAGCAATAATGCCGATTCGCAAGATCGTAAGTTGATCAAGCGTAGCTGGCTGAATATAGGGGTAAAGGATTTGGCCAAAGCAGAAGCTGATGCGAAGGCCATTGTAGAGCAGAAAACAGGCTATATAGAAAATACCAATGATGAACAAGGAAAGTCGTTCAACTTGTCTATTCGCATTCCTCAAGATCAATATGCTACTGCGCTGGTTGAGCTTCGAGAAGTCGGTGCTGTTATTTCTGAAAATGAAAATGTACAAGATGTGACGACTGAATTTATCGATAATAAAGCTCGTTTAGATAACCTTTATAAATTACGCAATCGCATTCAGTTGCTATTAGATCGAGCTGACGTGATTGAAGACCTATTAAAAATTGAGCGTGAGCTGAATCGTACTCAGAGTGAAATTGATCGCCTTGAAGGTCGAATGAAGTATCTCAAAGGGCAGGTTGATTATGCTTCGATTGAATTCAGTGCTAAAAAGCAAAAAACGTACGGCCCGCTTGGATATTTCTTCATGGGCATTTGGTGGGGCGTAGAAAAGCTGTTTGTCTGGGATCAATAACTTGTTTAAGAAAAGAAGAGGCAATTGCTTCTTCTTTTTTTGTTTGCATAGGTTGCCGTTAGCGGATGGCGCGTCATTGGCAGCTAAGTCGGTAGTTAAAAGAAATACGCCAAGCCTTGTACACAAATCAGGGCAAATATTCCTGCTAATACATCATCAATCATAATACCAAAGCCACCATGAACCTTTTCATCTAGCCATTTAATAGGCCAAGGCTTAAGAATATCGAAAAAGCGGAAAAGCGCGAAGCCGATGATGACCCATTCGATCCCCGCAGGTAGAGCTAGATAAGTTATCCACAACCCAATCCATTCATCCCAAACAATGCCGCCATGGTCATGTACGCCTAAATCCTTTGACGTTTGTTCGCACAGATAAACCCCAAAGGCAAAACCCGCAATTAAAACGCACAAATAAGGAATGAGCGGTACGTCTTGCAAAAATAACCACCAAAACGGGATAGCAGCCAAAGTACCAAAAGTGCCAGGTGCCTTTGGTGCACAGCCAGAACCTAGACCAAAGGCCAAAAGGTGAATAGGGTTGCGCAAGTTGGGTTTAACCGTTGATGTCATTTCGCTTATCCATTTAAAGAATGTGAGTCTAAGAAACTTAAAATTAAGTAAAAACCTTATGATAAATCATAATGCAGGTAGCATCTTAAAAATTTTCAGCTATCTTAGGGGGCATACTTATTAGTCAGCTACTTAATGACTGTTATTTCATCATTTACTAAGGTCTCTCATGTCGGAAAGCACTAGTCGTATTCCTAAAATTGTTTGGATATTAACCCCATTATTGGCAGTGGGCTTTATCGTTTTTCTGGTTTTTTTAAAGACAGTTCCTTCGGGTGATGAGCTTGATGCGGTTAAAGGTGACGCTAAAAAAGTTTTACAAACCGGTGTGACACGAGCGAAAAAAGAAGCTGAGAAGCAGGTTGCAAAACCTGCGTATGATTTTTACAAATTATTAAAAGATAGTGATGTTCCCGTACCAAACGCGGAACAATCGCATTACAAATCAACACCAAAAACAGATGAGGCTAAGTATCTGTACAGCTTACAAGTGGCGTCATTTCGCACCAACGAGCAAGCGGATAGCTTAAAGGTGAAGCTGATTATGGAAAACCTGTCGAGTTCTATTGAACAAGTCAGTGTGAAAGGAACACCCTATTATCGAGTGATGGTCGGCCCTTTTACCGATCGTTCGAAAATGAATAAAGCGCAAGATGTCTTAGCAAACCATAGAATCAATGCGTTAGTGTTTAAAAAACCGATTAAATAATTCGGTCAGTAGAACGTATTAGCGCCTAATCTCAGTCGAAAAGATTATGGCGCATTTATCATAGATGTTTGTCGTTTCTTCTAAGTGCCTTACCGCTTATCCTACCCTTTCTTTGTTGTTTTGTGAGTCTCTTGTGCGATCTACAGCCCCCAAACCGAATATTATGATGCCTCTTACAGAGCAGACCCAATTTAATCGAAATGAATTAGAGTTGTGTGGACATGGAGGCCTATTTACCTCTAATGAGGCCCAACTGCCGACAGGGCCACTGCTAATGATGAGTCGTATTGTTGATATTAAACCTCATGCTGGAATGTTTAAAAAAGGCGAAATTATTGCCGAATTTGATATCAATCCTGAGTGCTGGTTTTTTGAGCATCATTTTATCGGTGATCCGCTTATGCCGGGAAGTTTGATGCTTGAAGGCATGTGGCAAACATTAGGCTTTTATCTTGGCTGGAGTGGTTATCCTGGCAAAGTTAGAGCCTTAGGGGTTGGCGATTTGAGGCTGAAAAGTGAGATTAAACCCGATGCTGGCTGTATTGAATATAAAATTAATATCCGCCGCATTGTTGCCCGCCAAACCGTATTAGCCATTGCTCAAGGCAGTATTTATCAAGCAGGACAAGAAATTGCCAGCGCGAAAGATCTGCGTGCAGGTATGTTTCAGGGTTGAAATCCCAATGTGCTGCCCCCAATTAGTTTGAATCAAGATTGCTATTACATCGGTTTATAAGGCAATCAATTGAATTCTTTGGAGCATAGCATGACAACAATTGTATCCGTACGACGCGGAAACGAAGTCGTAATTGGCGGCGACGGCCAGGTTTCCCTCGGCAATACCGTGATGAAGGGTAATGCCAAAAAAGTACGTCGCTTATTCAATGGCCAAGTCATCGCCGGTTTTGCTGGGGCGACCGCCGATGCATTTACCCTGTTTGAAAAACTTGAAGCCCAACTGCAAAAAAATCAAGGTCAGTTAACCCGAGCTGCGGTTGAGTTGGCCAAAGAGTGGCGTTCAGACCGCGCATTACGCAAGCTAGAAGCGATTCTTGCGGTAGCCGACCATACTGCAACCTTAATCATTACCGGTAACGGTGATGTACTACAGCCAGAAGATGATTTAATCGGCGTTGGCTCCGGTGGTAACTTCGCGCTTGCTTCTGCCCGCGCTCTTCTTGAAAATACCGATTTATCCGCTCGCGACATCGTTGAAAAAAGCTTAACCATTGCGGGTGGTATTTGTGTTTTTACCAATCAAAATTTTACGATCGAAACTATGACTGCACCTGAAGAAAAAGGGGAAACAAAATGAGTCAAATGACCCCAAGAGAAATTGCTCACGAATTAGATCGTCACATTGTTGGCCAAAATGAAGCCAAGCGCGCAGTGGCGATTGCCTTACGTAATCGCTGGCGTCGGATGCAGCTGAGTGAAGAGCTGCGTGAAGAAGTAACACCCAAAAATATTTTAATGATTGGCCCAACCGGTGTGGGTAAAACAGAAATTGCTCGTCGCCTAGCGAAACTTGCGAACGCTCCTTTCATTAAAATTGAAGCAACAAAATTTACCGAAGTCGGTTATGTTGGCAAAGACGTTGAATCCATCATTCGTGACCTTGTTGAAACCGGCTTTAAAATGCTGCGTGAACAAGAGATGTTGAAGGTTGATCAGCGCGCTTATGAAGCGGCTGAAGAACGCATTCTTGATGTGTTATTACCGCCAGCACGTACAGCAGAAAAAACAGAATGGGATACGACGGCGGATGTCGAAACCGCATCTCCTAAAAAAGAAGATTCATCGACGCGCCAGATTTTCCGTAAGAAATTACGTGAAGGGCAGCTAGATGATAAAGAGATTGAAATTGATCTCTCCGAACAATCGCAAATGGGCGTAGAGATTATGGCACCGGCTGGCATGGAAGAAATGACCAGTCAGCTGCAAAACATGTTTTCTAATATGGGCGGCGACAAAAAGTCTAAGCGTAAATTGAAAATTAAAGACGCTTTCAAGCAAATCAAAGACGAAGAAGCTGCAAAAATGCTGAACCTCGATGAGTTGAAAGCGCGCTCGTTAGAAACGGTAGAGCAGAACGGCATCGTCTTTATCGACGAGATAGACAAGGTATGTAAACGCCAAGAAAGTGGTTCCGGTGGCGATGTTTCTCGTGAAGGCGTACAGCGTGATTTATTACCGCTCATCGAAGGTTGTACCGTAAGCACTAAATACGGCATGATCAAAACCGATCATATTTTATTTATTGCGTCTGGTGCATTCCACTTATCAAAGCCATCTGACTTGATTCCAGAGCTGCAAGGTCGTTTACCGATTCGTGTCGAGTTGCAAGCCTTAACACCTGAAGATCTTCAACGTATATTAACCGAGCCTAAAGCATCATTGACTGAGCAGTATGTGGCGTTAATGAAAACAGAAGGCCTTGATTTAAGCTTTACCGAAGACGGCGTTAAGCGTCTTGCTGAAGTGGCTTTTGAAGTAAATGAAAGCACTGAAAATATTGGTGCACGTCGTTTACATACGTTATTAGAACGTTTGTTAGAAAAAGTATCTTTTGATGCAACAGATCTAACAGAAGCCGTTGTCGTGGATGCTGAATATGTCAATGAGCAGCTTGGTAAAATTGCACAAGACGAAGACTTGAGCCAGTTTATTTTATAGCTTTCGTTTTTATAGAATCCATTTTATAGATAGCTCGGTTTTATAACCAGCAAGTGTGCGGATTAAAAATATCAGTTGCAGTAGCAATATGATGAGTTTTTAATCCGCATTGCGTTCCTTTATACCATCACCTTTCTTTTAAAATAGGACATTCCCCTTGTCTCTTATTCCTACCGATATTAAAGTTCGCAAACAAAGCCAATGCTTAGAATTAACTTATGTTAATAACGGTGGCGATGACGCTGTCTTTCAATTGAGTTTTGAGTTATTACGCGTCTACTCACCTTCTGCTGAGGTTCGTGGGCATGGTATTGGTAATGACGTTTTGCAGCATGGTAAAAAGAATGTTGTGCTGCTAAACATCGAGCCATCAGGGAATTATGCTCTGAAATTAATATTTGATGACGGTCATGATTCAGGTTTGTATGACTGGAAATATTTACGTCATCTTTGTGATAATAAAAATGAGTTGTGGCAAGATTATTTAGAACGATTAACGCAAGCTGGCTTAGCAAGAGAGTCGAATGTGATTCAGTTTAAGAGTCTTTAGGTTTTAGGTTAAAGGTTTTAGGTTAGAATTCTGGATAACAATATGTTGTAAAACTCATGCGCTAATGGCTAATAAAAATAGAGCAAGGATAATGTTTAATGGATATGAAGTACGCACGTGAGTATTTATTAGCTAAACCCGAAGCGAAAGAAGATTTTCCTTTTGGCCCTGATGTTATTGTTTTTAAAGTGAAGAGTAAAATGTTTGCTTTACTGAGTAGTCCAGGTGGAAAGAATACGGACAAGCGGCCACAAATGAATCTGAAGTGTGATCCACTAGAAGCGACACAGTTACGAGATGTCTTTGATGATGTGGTTGCGGGCTATCACATGAATAAGAAGCATTGGAATACACTTTATTTGTCCGACAGTCAGTACGGTTGTGATATTCCACAAGGAGAAGTTGAACGGCAGATTGATAACTCTTATGGCTTAGTTTTAAGAGGAATGACCAAGGCAGAAAGACGCTCACTAGAAATAGTATATTCGAGTGAGCAACTTTATTGTGGTGACGCGAAGAAGTAATCGTTATCAGTCTCGATATTTTTAAGTCTAAAGCTCGAAAAATTAAAGCACTAAACTTAAAAGCACTAAACTTTAAAGTTACCAATCATAGTACTAAGCTCATTTGAGGAGTCGGTCAATGTTTGGCATTGATCATTAATATTTTTGCTTTCTACAGCGGTGCTGTCTGACATGTTTTTTATATTAAGAATGTGAGAATTAAGTTCTTCGACGACGCTGCTTTGTTCTTCAGTCGCGGTAGCCACCTGAATGCTGAGATCAGTTATTATACCAATTACTGTAATAATACTATTTAACGACTCGCCTGCCTGATCGGCTTGTTCTACAGAAGATTTCGCGGTTTCTATCCCCTCATTCATGGCTGTTACGGCATCTTTAGCACCGCCTTGTAACTTGTGAATCATCGTATTAATTTCTTCTGTCGACTCTTGCGTCCTTTGGGCAAGTGTCCTTACTTCATCGGCAACCACCGCGAATCCTCGGCCTTGCTCTCCTGCTCGTGCGGCTTCAATAGCAGCGTTGAGGGCGAGCAAATTCGTTTGTTCCGATATGCCACGAATAACTTCTAATACGGTACTGATCTCCCCAACATCTTGAGCCAAGGTTTTAATAACCCCCGAAGCACTTTGCATTTTTCCAAATAAAGAATTAATGCCTTCTATAGAAGAATTAACAATATTCTGGCTGTTTGACGTTTCTGTTGCTGATTGTCTTGCAGCGTTCGCCGTTTCATTCGCATTGCGTGCAATTTCATGAACGGTCGCACCCATTTCATGCATTGCAGTGGCGATCATATCGACGCTTTGTTGCTGCTCTTCGGTATTGTTTTGCGTTGAAAGAGATGATGCTGAAAGATTTTTAGCAATGCTATTAACATCTTGGCTGTTACTGGAAATAGCTCTGATTAAACTTTGTAATTGACCCACAAAACTATTGAAAGAAGTCGCGAGTTTGCCGACCTCATCTTGGGTATCGACTTTCATTGTTTGTGTTAAATCTGCATTGCCACTGGCTATATTTTCTAGCATAGTCGCCGCCCTAACAATTGGGCGGGCAACTCCTAATGCAACCCACAAACCAATCGCAATCAAAATGGCTGCTACGAGGATGTTTAACGATACCAATTGCATTGAGGTATTATTGATTGGCGTAAAAATCTCACTATTAGGAATTTCAATTATGACATACCAGCTTAAAGAAGGAATAAATTTAGCGGCTAGAAACCGCCCGCCATTACTGGATGTTTGAATGATATTAATCTTGTCCGCTTTTAATAAATTATTTGCTACATCGTTATCAAAAACAGTAGAAAGATTGGTACCTATTTTAATATCTTTGTTTGGGTGTATTTGTATATTGCCTTCTTTGTCAGTTAAAAAAGCCAAGCCTTGTTCACCAATCGTATAATTTTTAACTAAATCGCTAACGTGGTTAATTCCCATACCAATACCGGCAACGGATTTTCCATTACTGGTTCGATAATTAATAAATAAGGCTAATGTGTTGAGCGTTTCGTCGTTATCGATATCGAGAGAGTATTCTTTATCGCTTTTAAGGAAATTATAAAACCAATCATCGTCACTGTTATTAGGGTTTAGACTTCTCGAAAGGCCGCTAGGGATATAATAATTATTGCTGGATCCAGAAACGATAAAGGCGGTGATTGCTTGGTTATTTTTGTGTGTGGCAGAGAGATAGTCAGTAATTTCGTTTAATCTAGAGGGGTCTTCGCCTTGAGATAACCATTGATTAGTAAAGGTATTCTCTGCCATCGATTTTGAGATGGTTAAAGGCAGGCTAATTTCTTTTTCGATCGCATTAGCCACAGCATTTAATGTAGCAGGGATTTCTTCATTAGTAATACGTTCAGTCATCATGCTGCGCATGGATGAATTACTGATAAGCGTGGAAATAATAACGCTGATTAAAAGTGAGCCACCAATAACGAGAGATAATTTTTGGCGAATGGGTAAGGCATTCCACATTATAGCTAATCCTGCTAATTCGAATATCTTTAGAGTCTAGTCTAAAGAGTCTAATGCTGCTTAGCTCATATCAATCGGATCGATATCCAAATTCCAGCGAATCTTCTGTATACCTTTTAAATTTTCTA
Organism: Oleispira antarctica RB-8; assembly: GCA_000967895.1. Taxonomy (GTDB): domain Bacteria; phylum Pseudomonadota; class Gammaproteobacteria; order Pseudomonadales; family Oceanobacteraceae; genus Oleispira; species Oleispira antarctica. Next base: position 4,047,301 of record FO203512.1, on the reverse strand, counting down.
AAAAATGAACTAACGGTTCTAATACTCTGTGCAGAGCATTGCGTTCATGGCTCATGATTTGCATTTGCTGACGGAAGCGACCATTACGCCTTTCCATTGGGGCCGGGAAGGGGCCAAGCAGTGTAACCGGAGTAGTATCTGCTTGAGTTTCATTGATAGAAAGCAGGTTGCCTTGCCAGTATTGATTGAGCCAGCTTTGTACAAATTCTCGTGCTTGATTTTGTACCTGCTCAGCCAGATGCTTGTCGCTGCATTCAGTTCTTAATAATGCCATGTAGCTATAAGGCGGTAATTGAATGTGCTTGCGTTCTTGTAGTAAGTTGTCGGCTAAGCCGTGATAGCCACCGTCTAATAGTAAGTTTAATTGTGGATGATCGGCGTATAGCGTTTGAATCCAAACTTCTCCTGGTTTATCACCACGGCCAGCACGACCAGCCACTTGTAAAATGAGCTGAGCCGTTTTTTCCATACCACGAAAATCGGCACTAAAAAGACCCGAGTCGGCATCTAGAATGACGACCATGGTGACATCAGGAAAGTGATGACCTTTCGCCAGCATTTGCGTGCCGACTAGAATGCACGGTTCGCCTTTATGAATTTCATCAAATAAATTATCAAAAGCATCCTTAGTGCGTACGGTATCTCGATCGACCCGCTTAATATCACTGCCAGGAAATAGTTGATGCAGGTTTTCTTCGATGCGCTCCGTGCCTTGACCTAAGGCTTCAATCTGCATGCTATTGCAGTTAGGGCATAAGCGCGGAATACCCACTTGGTTATCACAGTGATGGCAATGCATGTGCGGCGGATATTGATGCATGGTCATGCGCGCATCACAGCGAATGCATTCGGCCATCCAGCCGCAATCTCGACAGGCGAGGGTTGGCGCAAAACCCCGGCGGTTGATAAAAATCATCACCTGCTGACCCGCATTTAAGTGTTGCTTAATTTTATCCACAACGGGTAGTGCTAAACCAGACTCTAATGGCTGATGTAAAATACTGTGCAATTTCATCCGTGGCGGCTTGGCATTGCCTGCGCGAATGGTGAGTTTGTGATGGCTGTAACGACGGCTGTAAGCGTTATGCAAGGTTTCTAGTGCAGGTGTGGCTGAGCCAAGGACAATGGGCAATGATTCTTTATGGGCGCGCTTGATTGCAAAGTCTCGGGCGTTATAACGTAAGCCGTCTTGCTGCTTAAAAGAACCATCGTGCTCTTCATCGATAATGATTAAGCCAAGGCTCGGCAGAGGAGTAAAAATTGCCGAACGGGTGCCAATAAGAATTTTAGCTTGATTTTGGCTGCACTGATGCCACGCAATTAAGCGTTCTTTGTCATTAAGATTCGAGTGCATCATCACAACGGGCACATCAAAGCGTGCTTGAAAGCGGCGTAATGTTTGTGGTGTTAGGCCAATTTCAGGCACCAGCACCAAGGCTTGTTTTCCTTGCTCAATGGTCTTTGCAATTAGCTGTAAGTAGACCTCGGTTTTACCACTGCCCGTAATACCATCGAGCAGTGCGACGTGGAACTTACCGAATTGCTCGGAAATCTTATCCACCGCAGAGACTTGTTCATTATTCAGAGTAAGTGCTGACTGACTGGCAGCGTCACAGTGCGGAACAGGTAATTGCTGATAAGGCTCGATGAACCCTAGATTAAACAGGCGGTCTAGCTGAGCTTTAGCGAAGCCTTGTTGAGTCAGTTCTTTATGGCGCCAATGGGGCTGCTGTTGAAAGAGTTGCCACAGCGCGAGCTGTTTTTTACCTGTGATAACACTGCTATTAGCGACGTTACTAGGCTGTAATTTACAAGAGAGTGCGCGCCAATGAGGCTCAGCGATGTCACTGATCTGGCCTCCTTTACGCAATAATACCGGAATCGCTAGATCGAGTACTTCGCCTAACGGGTGGTGATAATAGGTGCTGAGCCACTCACATAGTTGCAGTATGTTAGGACTAACTAACGTATCAGAATCCAAGCTTTCAGTGATTGGCTTTAGTTTGTCCACAGGCACTGCGGTTTCTGTCTCAATGGACAAGACAAAGCCGATTAATTGCTGACGGCCAAAAGGAACGCGCACCCGGCTGCCGATCTTATAGTGTGAGGCAGCCGTATTAGCTAAAGGCAAATAATCAAATTGTCGGCGCAAGGGCACAGGCAGTGCAATGCGAAGGTAGTATGTGTCAGTCATGACGGTTAGTTTACAGGGTTTGTGGATAAAATCCGATGGAAAGTGCTTGTTAGAATCTTTCCCTCTGGTATGATTCGCGATCCAAATCGTCAACTTATATGATTCTTTAAACAAAAAGTCGTTGGGTTGGCACTTTCGTGCGGTACTCCAGTGTAAGAATCACACTGCTGGAGAGAGCGGCACTTTTGTTATAAATTAGGTGACTTATGAAAGCTGGTATCCACCCAGAATACGCTGAACTTGCAGCAACTTGTACTTGCGGTAACACGTTCACAACTAAATCAACTCGTACAGGTACTATTCACCTAGACGTATGTTCTGCTTGCCACCCTTTCTATACGGGTAAACAGAAGACTGTTGATACTGGCGGTCGTATCGACAAATTCCAGAAGCGTTTCGGTGGCTTCAAGAAGTAAAATTCTTGCACTGAATGCAAAGAACGCGCTCGGGTCATCCGCAGCGCGTTTTTTTTTCTCTGTAAAATTGTTGCCTTGCTTCTTAGCCTATTAAAAATCTTGTGGAAAAATTATGAATATTAAAGAAATTGCTATTACTAGCAACCTACGCAAAAAAATTCAAAAAGCGGTAAAAAATACCAGCATCATCTTTGAAGATGAAAACGGTGATATCGTGGTTAACGTTACAGCGTATACAGAAAATACTTCGCATACTGGACGTTTCCCATTAGAAGAAATTCTGGGCGAAGATGCTTTGGATTACGATGTAGAGTTTTGGATTTTTAACTAAAATCCATTTTAAACGACGCTAGATTATTAACTATCTAGCGTGTTTAATCATCTAGCGTGATTAGACGTTAGCCTGCTTTACCCGAGACAAAAGGATTTGTACGTTTTTCGTGGCCAAATGTTGAATTAGGTCCGTGTCCTGGAACAAAAGTAATATCATCCCCTAGTGGAAATAATTTATTTCGAATTGAAGCCACTAATTCTGCATGATTACCTTGTGGAAAATCCGTACGACCTATTGAGCCCTGAAAAAGAACGTCTCCCACTAGCGCTAATTGATCATCTTTGCTGTAAAAAATCACATGCCCTGGGGTATGACCTGGAGTATGGATTACATCCAAAGTTACATTGCCTACTGTGACCGTTTCACCTTCGTCTAGCCAGCGATCAGGTAAAAAGCTTTGTGCTGGTGGAAAGCCAAACATCTGTGATTGCTGTGGTAGCATATCCAGCCAAAACTTATCTCCAATGTGCGGCCCTTCTATTTTTATATCTTTTAACTTAGCTAACTCAACGGTTCCACCGACGTGATCTAGGTGAGCGTGAGTTAGTAGTATCTTGGTGATGGTTGCGCCCATTGCATCAGCCTGAGCAACAATACGCTCGACTTCGCCGCCAGGATCAATCACTGCGGCCTGTTTTGTATCTTCGCACATGATGATGCTGCAGTTTTGCTGAAAAGGTGTCACTGGGACGATGGCGACTTGTAGTGGCATGGGAGTGCTCTCGATCAACAAAGTGAATAAAGTATCTTTTAGTTGAATCAGATTATAACCTAAATAGGTTTTATTTTTAACTCGATGCCAACATAACCCATAAGCAGACACCGAATTACTAGAGGGTTTATAGTCCTGCTATTTCGGCATCTAAATGCGTTAAGTTATGAATGTTTTTCAATTTTTTCATATAAGATTTCATGTCGTTATGTGAGTTCCAGCGATCGTTATTTTTATACGCTTCAAGTCGGTCGAGCATTCTCTCATAGACTAAGCCTAATCCTTTTCCCTGCAAAGAATCGAGAGTTTTTTGTTGTAACTCAATCGCTTTTTTGAAATTCCCTTTCGCTGCATAATTTGCCGCGATAGTATCAATAACAAAAGATAGGTCTTTTTTGTACTCAGGAATATTACTAATTGCTTTTTGTGCAGCCATTGGATTAAACAGTGGCTTTTCATTCGCGGTAGATCTTGCCCAAGCATAATCGTTTGCAAACTCTGTTCCCGAACGTTCCAATACATAATCGAGAACATCAACAGCCGACTGTAAATCTTTATCACCAGCGATTCCTAATGATAAAAATCGAACGTAAGTCATTGCACATGCACTGCTCACTAAGTAGCACTCCTCCAATTGATTACGAGCACTCAGTAAATCATTTTGCATGATTGAGTACATAACTTTAGTAAAAGAAATTTGGTAAAATTCTTTTTTATAAGACTTATTTAATAAATTTTCTGCATATTCTAAATCCTGCAATGGACCATTAAATATTTTTATTAATACTGATAGGTTGTAAACATTATGAAAGCCTTCCTTAGTCAGCTCTAAAATAGTGTTATAGCCCCGCATTGCTTCTTCTTTATCTTTCCCCATAGCCTGCATTGCAGAGAAAGTCATGATGTCCCACTTTTCTCCGAGTAGAGCCAGTTCTTTCGCCAGTTCGTAGGCTTGGCTTGAATTATTAATAGGGAATCTAGGATTTTGATAAGCCGCAATTAAGTAACGCTTAGCAGAGCGGCTTCCTTTTTCAGAAGACTGTTCTAAATAATCAAAGGCTGTATTGTAATCAGGAGATGTCCATTGAGCGGAAAGTAAGCTTTCTCCAATTAAAAAGGCAGCATCTGCAGCGCCAGCCTTATGAGCTTTATCACAGGCTGTTATTAATGAATTAATATCCTGAGTAAAAACCAGCATCGTATGAGATTCTTTACAGCGATCAAACAGTAATTGCGTGCTGGGGTTTAAAGGTAAATAATCATTGCTAGGCGGCTTGAGAAGTCGCTGTGATTTATATTCGGATTGTATTCTTACTTCGGAAGATTCTTTGTCATTTAGCTGTGTAAACGATTGATATTTCGAATCTGAAAAGGCGTTCATACAGAAGAAAAAAATTGTTGAAATGAATAACGCGCGCATGAAAATCCCTTTTGCATTTTTGTGCGCATCATAACAGAACTGTTATTAAGGGCAAGAAAAGACGTTTATAAACAGTAGAGCGCCCCAGGTCTATTTAATAAAATAGATCTGGGTCACCCATTATCTGATCTTAGAATGCAATGAGCTTAGGTACTTCATCTTTATACTGCGGCATGGTCATACCAACGTTCGCATTGATATAGGTTGGGTCGGCAATGGTGTAGCGTTTGCCATTCAGTTCCCAGTTGTCACCTTGTACAGGGCTGCTAAATTTAACTGCAGTCGCTATGTGACCTGGAAAATCAATAATGACCACATCTAGTTTCAATAATGATTTTGTAAGCCAAGCAAATAGTGCCGCTCTATCTTCACAATCTGAATAAGGGTAATACAAGGTTTCTAAAGGAAATAAATAATTTTCTTTCTGAAATTGATCTTCATCTGTTTTATATTGAAAGGCCGTTTGCACAAAGCGTAATAAGCGGTTAACCGCTTCGGTTTCAGTTTGTCCATCAATAATAGGCTTCAATTGAGTGAGTAAACTGTAAGCTGTTTCTTGTGGCATACCTGCAGAGAAATAATTTTTTAACTCTAGCTGAGGAAACGTTTTAAAATAATTAACCATATCTTTTGGATAGCTAATGTTGATGTTATATTTTTCATTGTTGTAGCTAAAAGATAGGTCGCGATTTTCTTTATGCTTATTGGCTATAAATTTATTAGGTTCTGAAAAGTCTAGATTCTTCTGCCCATCAAGATGCTCACCATTATAGGTAAATACTTTACCGGGTTTCATTTCTTTTTCATTCAGTGAGACTGAATAATAACGCTGATTACCAAGGGTAAAGTAGGTCGTGCTGAATAATGGCTGTTGAGAAGGCATTAATAAAAACACTTGTTCGTTATAAGCAATTCGAGCATTAAAACCTGCTTTAACGAGTAAAAACCAAGATGTAAGCTGACGACTGCTTTGATTGCGCTGATTGGAACCCTGTAACTCTCTAGAGAATTGATCAAATAATAATGCGGTTCCCCAATCATTCAATTGTAAGTTTTTTGAAGTTTCTAAAAGTTGGTCAATAATTTCTTTATGGGGCTGAGTCGCGAGCTGTTCCCAGTAGTTAGCAATTGACGTATTGCTTATTCTTTCTCGAAAATTTTGTTTAAATTTCTTATGATATTCAATATTCACTTGCTCACCAAAAAAATCAAATTTTGCGGTACGTAAGTTGAAATCTTTTTTAATGACGGGTTTGTTATTGATAGCAGGTTTATTATCTACAACTGTCGGAGGTTTAGCAATCATGACAGGTTTGATAACGATGGAGTCAATGATTGTTTGATCAATTTTTTTAGTGTCAGGGTTCTCTAGTTGCTTTTTATTGATGGTTACGACAGGTTTTGCGATAGGCATATTTAATGGTTTTGGTGCAGGGTCACGAATAACGGTTTTCTCAACGTCGACTTCCTTCCACTTTTCATTAAGAAATCCAATAAACTCTTTATCGTTTTCATCTAAATAGTTTTGAAATTCAGATTGAGTTTGCTTTAACCATTGCTCATATTCAGAATCTGCCGCTAAGCTATTAATACTAAGAAGCGATGCGCTGCAGGCGATGGTTGATAATATAATATTGCGAAGTAACAGACTGCTCATGGCTAGAACCTTTGAAATGAGTTTGCTTATGATAAAAATTAAAAGCAAAAAAAACCGACACGAAGTCGGTTCTTTTAAGAATAACAATATTAGTTATTCATGTTAGCAATGTCAGCGGCTAACTCATCTTGAGCTTTACCTGCTTGAAATTTCTGCCATAAAGCACGCTCATTTTTCATAGACGTTTTAAGTGCATTTTCAGCTAGCTTATTAACAGTATCAGGGCTTAAACCAACCAATACTACGATGCCACCTGTTGGGGTTGGCATTTGACGGAAAATACGAGAACCGATTAAGGTTTCTTTAGTAATTTGTTTAGTGACCGATGTATTTACTTGATCAACTGTTTCACTATCACCAGCGCCTGTTGTTTCCGAGTACTGTTTGATCATGTTCTGAACTTCAACTTTCATGGTTTGAGCCAGTTCAACACGAGCAGCCGTCGCAGCCATTTGCTTCATGAAGTTAGCGCCAGCACCAGACTTGTCAGCATAGCCAACAGCAGAAAGATCAATACCATTTACCGGAGCGCCACAAACCCATTCAGGTGCAGGCTGGTTAGAGCCATCAGCAAATACACAACTTGCAACAGGTTGAGGTATTGGTTGGTTAGAGCTACATGCGACTAAAAAGGTTGCTGCGCTAGCAGCTAATAATGAACGAAGTTTCATCTTCTTCTCCTTGAAGTGGATAAATATAGAGATACGTATTTAATATAATAAAGTGAGCATAGCTTAAGCCTGAATAAATTACTACACCAGTGCGTAAGGTATCTGGCGGCAAGTTTAGGAGGTGTTAAGGGCGAGAAATCATGAGTTTCTTCAATGAACGAAATACTCATCATGATAACCGTCTTTCAGCGATAACAGTGCCACGTTAAGTTTTCTATCTAGAACCAAAAAAGCCGCAGTAGAAGTTATTCTAATGCGGCTTTATTTAATAAATAACAGCTTTAGCCGTCATTCATAGGGCAGATATTAGAACAAACGACGTACTTTAATAGTACCGTCAATGGTCTGAATCTTATCAAGTGCTAACTCACTCGCGCCTGCATTTACATCAATTACAACATAACCGATGTTACCAAAGGTTTGTAAGTACTGACTGCAAATGTTGATGTCGTTCTCAGCAAGAATCGAGTTGATTGCATTCATAATGCCAGGCTTGTTCTGGTGAACGTGCAAGATGCGGTGCTGATCAGGGTGAGCAGGTAGTGCTACTTCTGGGAAGTTAACCGCAGAAATAGTGGTACCCGTATCGCTGTACTTACCTAGCTTCTCAGCAACTTCTAAGCCGATGTTCGCTTGTGCTTCCATGGTAGAACCACCCACGTGAGGCGTAAGAATCACGTTGTCGAATTCACGCAATGGCGTAACGAATTCTTCGCTATTTGAGCGAGGCTCAACAGGGAATACGTCAACCGCCGCGCCTAATAGCTTCTTGCTACGAATAGCTTCAGCCAACGCATCGATATCAACCACGGTGCCGCGAGAAGCGTTCATTAAAATAGAACCTTGCTTCATTTGCGCGAACTGCTCTGGGCCCATCATCCATTTTGTAGCGGCAGTTTCTGGAACGTGCAGCGATACAACATCAGACATGCCTAACAGCTCTTCCATGGTAGCAACTTGAGTTGCGTTCCCAAGAGGAAGCTTGGTGATAACGTCATAGAAGAAAACTTCCATGCCCATTGATTCAGCCATAACAGAAAGCTGGGTGCCAATGCTGCCATACCCCACGATGCCTAATTTCTTACCGCGAATTTCGAAAGAATTAACCGCTGACTTAACCCATTCACCACGGTGACACTGAGCGCTTTTCTCTGGTACGCCGCGCATCAATAAGATGGCTTGGGCAATGGATAATTCAGCTACTGAGCGAGTATTAGAATAAGGTGCGTTAAATACGCAAATACCGCGTTCCGTTGCTGCTTGTAAATCAACCTGGTTGGTACCAATGCAGAAACAACCAACCGCAATCAACTTCTCTGCCGAATCAAAGATGTCGGCGGTTAATTGGGTGCGAGAGCGAATACCAACGAAGTGTGCGTCTTTGATACGCTCTTTTAATTCGTCTTCAGGCAAAGCCGACTTAACATAGTCGATGTTGCTATAACCAGCCGCTGTCAATGTGTCTACAGCGCTCTGGTGTACACCTTCAAGTAGTAGGAACTTGATTTTGCTTTTATCAAGAGAAGTTTGGCTCATGATGGTACCTATCTGTTGAATATAAGATTCGCGCGAAAATCTGATCAAATGATTGGGTATTTTCTAACCAAGTTTTAATCAAATGCTCTGAAAAATTAGGCGCGTATGCTAACATACACGGCAATTAAAGTGTCCCTTTTTGATGGGGGCGAATGATGAAAAGATTGTATTTTCAACGTGAAATTTTCGCATGTTGGACCAAAAGTCCCCCAAGAGCGCTCAATTTCAGCAAAATATAGATGAATACGTACAACCTAAGCGGATATTTAGATGACACAGTCTCAGACTTCTTTAAGCCAAGCCGAGTTAGAAAACCAACTGAAAGCCATTGTTGGTGAAGATAAAGTAAGAACCGATGCCGATTCGTTAGAAACCTTTGGTAAGGACTGGACCAAGATCTATCCGCCAAACCCTTCTGCGATTGTTTTCCCGAAAACGACTGAACAAGTGCAAGCGATTGTTAAATTTGCCAACGAACATCAAGTGGCTTTAGTCCCTTCTGGCGGCCGCACGGGTTTAAGTGCCGGAGCAGTAGCCGCCAATGGCGAAGTGGTTGTGTCGTTTGATTATATGAATAATATCTCTGGCTTTAATGACATGGATAAGACGGTTCGTTGTGGCGCCGGTGTGATCACTGAGCAATTACAAAACTACGCCGAAGAACAGGGTTTATTTTATCCTGTCGATTTCGCCTCTGCAGGATCTAGTCAGATTGGCGGTAACATTGGTACGAATGCTGGCGGTATTAAAGTTATTCGTTACGGTATGACTCGTGATTGGGTTGCGGGTTTAACGGTAGTCACAGGTAAGGGCGATATTCTTGAACTGAATAAAGATCTAGTGAAAAACAATACCGGTTATGACATGCGCCAACTATTCATTGGTGGTGAAGGGACGTTAGGGTTTGTTACCGAAGCGACCATGCGTTTGACTCGTCCGGCGAAAAATTTAACCGTACTGGTTTTAGGTGTGCCTGAGTTTGAAGCCATTATGAGTGTGCTGAATACGTTCCAGACCAATATCGATCTAACGGCGTTTGAGTTCTTCTCTGATAAGGCTATGCGTAAAGTGGTTGCCCGTGGTGACGTTCCTGCGCCGTTTGAAACGGAAGCTGAGTATTACGCGTTACTAGAATTTGAAGCAGAAACCGAAGGCCATATTGATCAAGCGATGGAGCTTTTCGAGAAGTGCATGGAAGAAGGCTGGGTATTAGATGGCGTAATGAGTCAGTCTGAAACACAAGCACAAAATCTGTGGCGCTTGCGTGAAGACATTTCTGAGACCATTGCTGAGTGGACTCCGTATAAAAACGACATTTCTGTTGTCGTTTCTAAAGTACCGCCTTTCTTGCGCGAAATTGAAGAAATTGTTACTCGTGAATACCCCGATTTTGAAATCATTTGGTTCGGACACATTGGTGACGGTAACTTGCATTTGAATATTTTGAAACCTGATGATTTAGCCAAAGAAATTTTCTTTGAGCAGTGCGCAAAAGTATCGACTTGGGTATTTGAAATTGTTGAAAAATATCAAGGTTCAGTTTCTGCAGAACACGGTGTAGGTATGACGAAAAAAGCCTATCTTAAATATACCCGTAGTGAAGCAGAAATCGATTACATGCGTGCAGTGAAAGCGGTTTTTGATCCGAATAATATTATGAATCCGGGTAAACTGATTGATATGAAGTAAGTTGTTGAATAGGGAGAAACTTAAGTTTTTCCCTATTCACTATTACTAGTCGAGTTATAAATAATAACCTGATTGCGGCCATTATTTTTCGCTTGATACATGGCTTGGTCTGCAGCCTTTGTTAATCCTTCTAAGTTCGCTAGGCTTGTATTCCACATAGCAATGCCGATCGAAATTGTTGAACTACTAGAAAGCATTTCTGTAATTTCTTCTTTGTAGCAGGTTCGTATTTTTTCAGCTCTATCAAAAGCCGTCTCTTGACTTGCTTCAGGCATGAGAATAACAAATTCCTCACCGCCAAATCGACAAACAATATCTGTGCGCCGACACTGATCTATCATTATTTGAGAGAGTTTAATTAAAACTTTATCTCCCGTATCATGACCAAATTGGTCATTTATTTTTTTAAAATAATCATTATTAATCAACAGTAATGCCATAGACTTCTTATTGCGCTCACATTTTATTATTTCTTTTTGAGCCGTCTCGTTGAAATATCGGCGATTAAAAAGTTGAGTTAATGGATCTTGTGTTGCTTGCTCCCAAAGAGTTGCTTGAAGCTGAGTTATTTTATCGATTTTAAGCTGAAGTTCATTATTGGTTTCTTCCAATCTGTGCTCTAAATTCTTTTGTTCACTAATATCTGTAGACATACCAATCAGGCCTGAGAACTTTTGGTTCTCATCAAACAATGGTGCTTTAACCGTCCAGTAAAAAAACTCGCCATTTTCAGTCGTTAGCTTTTCAATACCACTAACGACTTTCTTTTGGGTTAATATTTTATTATCCAAAACACTAAACTCTCGGCTCTCCTCTTCTCCCAATATGACATCTGTTGAAGATCCGATGATTTCATCTTCTGTAAGATTAAATAGACTGATGGTCATTTTATTTACGTAGGTAAAATTAAGGTCTAAATCTTTGATGTAAATATACGCTGCGACGTTATCTAAAATCGTGTTGAGCTTTTGTTCGCTTAGACGAATTTTTTTTTCAATAGCCTTATATGATGTGATGTCGGTAGATATTCCGAAAAGACCAATGACTTCATCGTTTTTTCCAAAAAGAGGCTTCTTTACTGATAAGAATGTCAGATTTTGATGTGTATTTTCAATGTAAACGTTTTCTTCGATTTCAATTTCTTGTTTATCTTCAATAACGAGTCTATCGATATTTTTATGGATATTAGTGGCGCTAACATTATCTAAGTAGTCACTGGTGGTACCCATAATATAAGGATGATCGACACCAAATAGTTTGCCAACCATCTTATTGCCATAGGTGAAGTTATAATTTTTATCTTTACAGTAAACATATGCTCCTAAACTATCGAGGATGTTTATAAGATGGCTACTTGGCATGTTGTAATTGAATTTCTCTTGTATGTATACAATGAGAAATTTACCCCGAACTTCTGCTAATATCAGAAAAATTTTATTATCTGAGAAGATCTCATAATTAAAAAAAGCAAGTTCTTTTGTTATAAGGAATTGAGATTTTTTAATGATTTTTAGATAAAAAGAACTTTCTTCTAATTCTTGTTTATTCATACCCAGCACATCAATGATATTATGACTGCATTCAACAATAGCGTTAGCGTGGGTATCGACTAACAATGAAGGCTGGGTGCTTTGTTGGATTAGCTGCGTAAGAATCTGCACCTGAGGTGCTTTCTGGGTAGTCATGGTAAGCAACTTGAGTAGGGTATTGGCCAGTTATCATCAGAAGTATAGCTCAGACTCAATACTTTACATTTTTTGACCTAATAAATTTTTCAGGATTTTACAATGGCAGAGCTTATATTAAATCAACGACCTTACCCTCGTGATCTAGGCAAGATCGTGTGTGTCGGCCGCAATTACGCAGCCCATGCCAAAGAACTTAATAATCCCATTCCAAGCAGTCCTATTTTATTCATTAAACCTGCTTCAAGTGCTGTGCCTTTTGGCCCTGTTTTCTCGATCCCTAAAGATCAAGGCAGTGTTCATCACGAGCTTGAAATTGCAATTCTTATCGGTAAGGCGTTGAGCCGTGCGAGCACTGAGCAGGTTGCAGAGAGTATTGCAGGTATTGGCTTAGGCTTAGACCTGACATTACGTGATGTACAAGATCAGTTGAAAGAAAAAGGCCATCCGTGGGAGCGCGCTAAAAGCTTTGATGGTGCGTGCCCATTAACCGAGTTTGTCGCAGTCAATCTAGCATCCGAAGATGAATGGCAGGCTATTGGTTTAACGTTAGAGAAAAACGGGCAGTTTCAGCAGCAAGGCAGTAGCGCGGAGATGTTATTTCCTATCTTGCCTTTGATTGCCCACATGAGTGAGCACTTTAGTTTACAGCCCGGTGATGTGATCTTAACGGGAACGCCAGCGGGGGTTGGGCCGCTCGAGGTAGGGGATTCTTTATCGGCTAAATTATCGCTGGAAGATAATGTTTTATTAACCTGTGATGGGGTGGTTATTTAGTGACTGTTTAATAGCAGGTTATACTTTCTCTTTCATCGCCATAATGTGCTTCACTTGGCGATCGATTAGTTTTTCGGCGTTATCAGGTAAAGCATCTAGCCAGCGAGTATCGTGTTCGTTGGCGTTCAGGTCCATTAAGCTAGGCCCAGGCTGCCAGAGAATCTGTTCTGCATCGCTCAATTGATCAATCAAGTCTTGGCTCACCAATAGCTGCATCTCTTTACTTTGCATCGCAAGCTGAGCGGTCCAATGAACGGTATCTCCGATCAAGCTAAATTGTATTTGCTGGTTCATCTCTAGTGGCGCAATTAATACTGGCCCCCAGTGAGCGGATAATTTAAAACTCAGCTGCTGTAGCTGAAAGTCTGTGCGCTGTAATTCTTGTACTAAGCCTAAAAACAACTGGGCGGCATATAAGCAGTGACTCGCATCGCGAGGATCTTTATCGGGATAGCCAAAGATTATCAAAATGCCATCGCCCATATAACGATCTACAGTGCCGTTATAAAGCTTGGCTGCGTGAGACAGTAGCTGATGATAATCATTAAGGATATTGCTGAGTTCGTTTGCGGGCAGTCTTTGCTGCAGTTCTTTCAGACCCTGTATTTCGATAAATAATAAAGCGCTGTGGTGGTAGGTGAGGGACTTTGATTTCGATAAGTTTGGACTGGCCATAAAGTTATCAAAGGATTTTTTAACCGCCGTTTTATGCTGCTTTTGTCTGACTAAACTATTGATCGCGTTGTTTAGAGCCTGATCATTCTGGCTATTGGCACCTTCATTAATCAGCGTTAAAGAGTCATTATTGTGCAAGTTCTCTAAAGCTTGAATCTGTTGCTGATTAGCACGTAATAAGTACTCTCCCCAGTAGAAGGCTAGCAACCCGATAATAACGCTTAGCATTACACTGGAAAACAATAGCAAGGCGGCATTACGCTGGCTGATGTCATAGGCTTGGCTCATATTAATGGCGACTCGCAGGTGGCCAATTAATTGCTCGTTGTCGGTGACAATTTGATTGAGCCAAAAAACATCATAGCCTCCTAGTTCGACGAGACCTTGCTCAGCAATGGGTTGTTGAGTGGAATTGTAGAGTGTGGCAGAAAGAATAAGCTCTTGATCTACCCAGTCTTTTAGAATCATATTTGCACTGATGCGATCATCTTTACTCAGACTTGAGCGCAATAGAATACTGGCATCTTTCACCAAGCTAGTCGCAAGTTGCTGTTGTTGAGCTAATAGTTGCTGGCGTAATTGCCCAGTCACTAAGTAGCTAAAAGTTAAGCCTGTTATGAGTATTGCTATAGCAATGAAAGCCGCCCATTGCTGGCTTGTGGTTAAGCGTTGACTCATCTTTACTGCGGATCGACCCATGGAATTCTATACCCGATAACAAACATTTCTACTTAGATGATGGTATCATACGCGCCGTCTGGCAACTGCTAGATTAATAAAATTCAATTCTATAATGGGATTATAGTGATGAGCGATACTAAAAAAGCATTACAAGAAAAGAGCGAAAAGTTGGCTAAAGGCCTATATCTAATGAGTCCTGATTGCATCCGTGCTTTATCAGTTCATGAGACAGTAGATCTGATCCAAGAACTTCGTGGTGTTGTAGCTGATTTACAAGCAGAAGTTGAAAAGCTTTAAGTATTAGACGCTCTTTGTAATGAAGAGCCAATTCGAGGGCAGATTCGTGATTGAGTTAGTATTGATTCGTGTAAATGGGGCGGATAAACCAGGTTTAACCGCAAATATTACAGCGATCCTAGCACAGTATAATGTGACTATTTTGGATATTGGCCAAGCCGAAATCCATGACAGCTTATCGTTAGGCATTCTTGCCGCGATCCCCTCGGCGGCAGAATCTGCACCGGTGCTGAAAGATATCTTATTTAAAGCCCATGAACTGGAGTTAACGGTAAGTTTTACGCCGGTCGATAGTGAAAGCTACGAAAAGTGGGTATCAGGACAGGGCAAAGATCGTCATATCATTACCTTGCTCGCCCGTTCTATTAGTGCAGAATATATTGCCCGTATTACCGCCATCGTTGCGGAGCACGGACTCAATATTGATAATATTACTCGCCTTACTGGGCGTGTTCCTCTTGAACAAGAACTTGATAGTTCTATTCCAACCCGTGCCTGTGTTGAGTTTTCTGTACGTGGAGACGCGGATCAAGCGGTATTAAGAGAGAAATTTTTAGCGGTATCGAAAGATTTAAATGTCGATATTGCAGTACAAGAAGATAATGTTTATCGCCGCAATCGTCGTTTAGTCGCTTTCGACATGGACTCAACCTTGATCGAAGCGGAAGTGATTGATGAGCTAGCCGCGGCTGCTGGCGTGGGTGAGCAGGTTGCTGAGATTACCGAGCGTGCAATGCTAGGTGAAATCGACTTTACCGAAAGCTTCCATCAGCGCGTCGCGTTATTGAAAGGCTTAAGCGGTGATGTGCTGCAAGAAATTGCCGAGCGCTTACCTGTAACAGAGGGTGCTGAGCGACTGATTCGAAATCTAAAATCTTTAGGCTATACCACGGTGATTCTATCCGGTGGTTTCAATTATTTTGGTAACTATTTAAAAGACAAGCTCGGCATCGATTACGTATTCGCTAATGAGTTGGATATGGAAGATGGCATCGTTACGGGTAAAGTAACCGGTACTGTTGTGGATGGTAATCGTAAAGCTCAGTTATTACGTGAAATTGCTGAAAAAGAAGGCATTCGTTTAGAACAAACTATCGCTGTCGGTGATGGTGCTAACGATTTACCGATGTTGAGCATTGCCGGTCTAGGCATCGCTTTTCGTGCCAAACCTTTGGTGCAAGAATCCGCTAAGCAGTCTATCTCGACACTGGGTCTAGACGGTGTTTTATATCTGCTAGGTTATCGCGATCGCGATATCGTTTAATCCTATAATTTTAGTGAGGTGCGCTAGATAATATTAACCTCTAGCGCAGTTACGTCCCTCTTGTTTCGCGGTATATAGCGCCTGATCTGCACATTCTAATAAGCTCTCTGGATCATCGACCGAGATGTAGTCAGTCGAGGCAAAGCCAACACTGATGTTGGTAGGTACTTTTTTATCCTTGTTAAGGATGGACAGTTTCTTGTTGTGATGTAAAAGCCTTTGGCTCAATTCTTCAGCTCTTTGATGATTACAATTCTCTAAAATAATCAAAAATTCATCACCGCCATAGCGACCAATGGTATCTGTTGGGCGTATTGATCTTTTCAATTCATCGGCTACTGCGCTAATTACTTGGTCACCAAAAGGGTGCCCGTAGGTATCATTAACCTGTTTGAAATTATCGATATCGACCATCATCAATGAGTATGGTTTCTGTGTGATTAAATGTCTATGGTGAGCTCGTTGTAGCACTTCTTTAATCGTACCCTGGTTCCACAGACCTGTTAGATCATCAGTTCTGGCATGCTTTTGTGCTTGATCCAGTTCAGTAATTAACTGCATTTGCACCTCACCTAATTGGGTCAAATTGATCTCGGTTTGTGCCCATGAAACTAAGTCTCTCATGGTTGTAATATCTTCTTGGCTGAATGTACGAGGCTTATCGTCAGCAATGCATAGCGTCCCGATATTTTGTTCTTTGCTTTTTAAGTTAAAGCCTGCGTAAAAACGCATTTTTAAGCCCGAGGTAACAAATATATTGTCTTTAAAGTGTTCGTTTTTACTGAGATCTTCACAAATCATGTATTCGTCTGCTAATAATGTCTGCGTGCAAATAGACGTGCTTCTATCGGTGCTAACAAAGTCTAAGCCCTGGGTTGATTTTAACCATTGCGTATCCTTGTCGATTAAGGATACATAGGCGATAGGCGTGTTGAATATTCGGCACAGTGTGCGAGTGATTTTATCAAACCGTTCTTCTAGCGGAGTGTATAAAATCCCCAATTCGTCTAATGCGGCTAAACGCTGCTGTTCATTCCTGGGGATGATTGCATCGGGCATGGCGGTCTCAAAATTAACTAATACTAAATCTTCAGTATAGATCATATTGTAGAATCGCCAATTTAGACAACACGCTGAATCGGACTAAGTAGCGTGTTGTGCGAGCGCCCACTCAATATGTTCTTTCACTAAGTCACTTGCTTCAGGTAAGCGCTGCTTAAGTGCCTCAGTTATCTCGATGCTAGCAGGTGCATTACCTAATGCCACGGCAATATTACGCAACCAGTTTTGATAACCCGTACGGCGAATCGGGTTGCCTTCGGTATGTTTTAGGAAGGTGCTTTCATCCCAAGCAAATAACTCAAGTAACGTTGCATTATCGAGAGGGTGGCGTGGAGTGAAATCGGTTTCTTGTGTGGTTTTACTAAAGCGGTTCCATGGGCAGCAGAGTTGGCAATCATCACAGCCAAAAATACGATTGCCCATGCCTTTGCGTAAATCGGTAGGAATAGGACCTTTTAATTCAATGGTCAGATAAGAAATGCAACGTCTGGCATCTAAGACTTGTTCACCGACAAACGCTTGAGTCGGGCAAATATCGATACAAGAAGTGCAGCTACCACAGTGGTTTTTATCATCGGGCTGATCAATTGGCAGTGGTAGGTCGGTTAATAATTCACTGAGGAAAAAATACGACCCCGCTTTTTTATTAATCAGCATGGTATTTTTACCCAGCCAGCCTAAGCCTGCATTACTGGCGAGTGCGCGCTCTAAAACAGGGGCGCTATCCACAAAAGCGCGATAACCGTGGCCCACTTCTTCTTCAATCATCTTGCCTAGCTGAGTTAAGCGCTTACGAATCACCTTGTGATAGTCTCGGCCCAAGGCATAGCGTGAAATGTAGGCGAGGCTCTTATCCTGCAGTTGTTCTTTGATACGCGCATCTGCGGGCAGGTAATCCATGCGGGCACTGATCACTCGCAGTGTGCCAGGTAAAAGGTCGGCAGGGCGACTGCGCATATTATCGTGGGCCGCCATGTATTCCATACTGCCGTGATAGCCTTTGGCGAGCCATTCTTTTAGGCGTGTCTCATGCTCGCCTAGCTCAATATGGGTGATGCCGATTTGCTGAAAGCCGAGTTCGCGGCCCCATACCTTGATCTTATCAGCCAGGTCTTGGAGGTCACTTTGGGATAGCGCTGTTTGTGTCATGTGATTATCGTTGTTACCGCAATGATTATACCTTCGCCATCTTAACGCCAAGGACGTATAATTCTGCCAAAGAAACGCTTGGGCATACAGCATAGAATGAATTCAGCGCGAACAAAATCGATTAACAAGCCAATAGTCAGTGATATTAGTTGGCAGTTGTTGCAACAAAATGATCAATTATTACCGTTGCGTGCCCTGAATAGCCACAAAGGTGATCATGGTCATGTGCAGGTCATTGGCGGTGATCATGGTTATGCGGGTGCAGCCTTAATGGCTTCGCAAGCTGCGTTAGTCAGTGGTGCGGGTTTGGTAAGTTGTGCGACTCGCCCTGAGCATATCAGTGCGTATATAAGTCGTTGCCCTGAAATCATGGTTGCTGGGATTAACTCTGGTTTAGAGCTGGCGCCTTTTATTCGCGGTGATCAAAATCAAAACAAGGTGCTGGTGGTTGGCCCTGGATTAGGCAAGCAGGCTTTTGGGCAGTTGTTATTGCAAACGGTCTTACAACAAATAGAGCAGTTTGAGGCTTCAGGTAAAGCACAGGGAGTGATTTTGGATGCTGATGCGCTTAACTTACTCGCGGCGAAGCCACGCATTACCGGTTCAGAAATTGATTTTTCTAATCATGCTGTAATTATCACCCCGCATCCTGCTGAAGCTGCGCGTTTATTGAATATCAGCACCGCTGAGGTACAAGCTGATCGTATTTCTGCCGCTCAAACATTGGTCGAAAAGTTTTCTTGTACTGTGATTTTGAAAGGACAGTACAGCCTTATTGCAGGTAAAAATAGTCATGGCGAGTTGAAGCTTTATCGTTGCCTCGACGGTAACCCTGGTATGGCTTCCGGTGGTATGGGCGATGTTCTTTCAGGTACTGTCGGAGCCGTATTAGCGCAATTCACAGTCTTGGGCTTATCGCCATTATCAGCCGCAAAATTAGCCTGCTGCGTTCACAGTAAAGCAGCGGATTATGCTAGTGTGGACGGCGAGGCCGGTTTATTGGCCACAGATTTATTGCCTTTTATTCGTCGTATTATTCAAACTCGACTGGTGGCAGAAGAGAGTGTTACCGAGTTGGGGGTAGAGCAAAATGATTGATTTAATCGGTGAAGAAAAAATGATGGCCTTTGCGGGTCAGTGCGCAGCGGTATTTTCCGATGCTGCGATTGATGGTGGTCTGATATTTTTAGAAGGTGATTTGGGCGCAGGTAAGACAACCTTCAGCCGTGGCTTAATGCGTGGCTTTGGTTATGTAGGGCCCGTGAAAAGTCCAACTTATACCCTAGTTGAAACTTATGATGTTCTTGCTGTTCAAAAAGAGGGCCCGCAAGCGGATCAAAGACTTCCGCTAACGGTTTGCCACTTTGATTTGTATCGAGTGGCTGACCCAGAAGAGCTAGAATTTATGGGCATACGTGATTATCTCGAAGGAGCACACTTATGCTTAATGGAGTGGGCAGATAAGGGGTCAGGTTTTTTACCCGCTGCAGACTTGATATTATCCATTGCTGATATTGAAGACGGTCGCCAATTAACTTGGCAGGCGAGCACTGAAAAAGGCCAGTCTTGGTGTCAGCAATTAAATTTAATAGACGTGTAATGAAAAAAATAATTGCGAAGATAATAATAAAGTATTTAGTTCCTCTCGTTCTCGTGGGTTCAGCATTAAATGCAACAGCGGATGTTGATGGTGTCCGAGTGTGGCAATCACCTGCTCATACTCGTTTGGTTTTCGATTTGTCTGAGCCTCATCAACATAAAATTTTCACCTTAGATAAACCTTACCGTGTAGTGATAGACCTAGCCGGAAATGCGCAATTTAAACCCGATGCGAGTAAAGTGGACTTAGACAGTACATTAGTGACAAGTTTGCGTACGGGCAGGCAAAAGAATCATGATTTGCGTATTGTTTTTCAATTACGAGACGATGTTAGCCCTAAAAGCTCTATTTTACCGCCGAATAAAATATATCCACATCATCGGCTGGTAGTCGATTTAATTGAAAAAAATGCAACGCGTATTGAGCCCATAAAAACAGTAAAAACGGTTGCCGATAAGGTCGTACATAATAAACGGGACATTATCGTAGCGATTGATGCAGGTCACGGGGGTGAAGATCCTGGCGCTGTTGGTTATCGACGTACCAAAGAAAAAACAGTCGTTTTAAAAATTGCAAAAAAATTAGCAAACTTATTAGAGAAAGAACCTGGCTACAAACCGTACTTAACTCGCACGGGGGATTATTATATTCCGCTGCGTGACCGAACCCGTAAAGCGCGTGACGCCAATGCTGATTTGTTTATTTCTATTCATGCTGATGCGTTTAGAAATTCGCAGGCTCACGGGAGTTCGGTATTTGTCTTATCCGAGCGTGGCGCTTCGAGTGAGGAAGCTCGTTACTTAGCAGAAAAAGAAAACGAAGCGGATCTAGTTGGTGGTGTGAGCTTGGGTGATAAAGATGATCATGTCGCAATGACATTATTAGATTTGTCGATGACGGCGACTCGAGGCTCAAGCTTATCGGTAGGCACCTCTATCTTAAAACGCATGGATAAAATTTCACGCCTGCATAAAAAAGAAGTAGGAGAAGCCGCCTTTATGGTTTTAAAAGCCCCTGATATTCCTGCCTTACTCATTGAAACTGGATTTATTTCTAACCCAGGAGAAGCTAAAAAATTAGCGACTTCTAGTTATCAGAACAAAATGGCTCGAGAAATATTTAATGGTTTAACAGAATATTTTAATGAAGAACCTCCTGAAGGCAGCTACATTGCTTGGAAAAAAAGAGGGGGTAATACAAGTATTGCCCGCTCAAATGTGATGAGAAGCTATACCATCAGACGTGGTGATACGCTTTCTCACATAGCAAAAAAACATAAAGTATCTATAACCGATATTCGTCGCTTAAACGGCATTAAAAATAACCGCATTCAAGTTGGGCAGGAAATCACACTGCCTGCGAGTTAGGCTTATTCAAACTATGAAAAGAATTCATTTATTATCCCCTCGCTTAGCGAACCAAATTGCCGCGGGTGAAGTTGTCGAACGACCGGCCAATATTATTAAAGAGTTGGTTGAAAATTCGTTAGACGCAGGCTCGACGCGTATTGAAATAGACGTTGAGCAGGGGGGCATTAAATTACTGCGTATTCGTGACGATGGTCATGGCATTCCTAAAGACGATTTACCTTTGGCATTAAGCCGACATGCCACCAGTAAAATTAGCACGCTTGATGATTTAGAAGCCGTGAGCAGTTTAGGGTTTCGTGGTGAAGCGTTAGCATCGATCAGTTCGGTTTCTCGTTTAACGATGACTTCCGCAACCGCGCCTGAAGAAGGCGAAGCTGAGCAAGCTTGGCAGGTCGAAGTCGAAGGCCGTGAAATGGCGGCCAGCGTTAAGCCTGCTGCGCACCCGAAAGGCACCACGTTAGAAGTGCGTGATTTATTCTTTAATACTCCCGCTAGACGAAAATTTTTACGCACAGAAAAAACCGAATTCAATCACGTTGATGAATATTTTAAACGTTTAGCATTAAGCCGTTACGATGTTGCGTTTAGCTTACGTCATAATCAAAAAGTGATTCACTCGTTGCGTCCTGCGACTCGTGGCATTGATAAAGAAAAGCGTGTCGCTGCGTTACTCGGCCCTAAATTTATAGATGCAGCGTTGCACATCGATTCAGAAGCCGCAGGTTTAGGTTTAACAGGCTGGGTTGGTTTGCCGACGTTCTCGCGCAGCCAAGCTGATATGCAATACTTTTTTGTTAACGGCCGTATTGTGCGCGATCGTTTGGTGGCTCATGCCATCAAGCAAGCTTATCGTGATGTCTTATATCACGGCCGCCAGCCTGCGTTTGTTTTATATCTTACGGTTGACCCCGCGTTAGTGGATGTGAACGTACACCCGACGAAACATGAAGTCCGCTTTCGCGATGGCCGCTTGGTGCATGATTATTTGTTCCGCACCTTGCATAAAGCGTTAGCGGATGTGCGTCCTGATCATCAATCGGCGCCAACCAGTTTACAAGGTTCAGGGGTATTAAAAGAAAACGAGTCATCAGGACTCACCAGTCCAGCATTGATGGCCAACAGTCACCAGCAAGTTACAGGTATTCAAGCGGGTGAGTTCAGCGAACAGACACGGATGAGTTTATTGCCCGGCCGTCATCCTATCTCTGGTCAGTCAATGGCAGCTCAGTATTCAGGACAGGGGAATAATCCTGGAGGAGTACAAGAACACCTTGATGCTTACCGGTCGTTATCGCAGCCATTAAGTATGGCTGAAAATACCGCAATAACGGAAGAACGCATTGATCCTGAAACGGGTGAGATAACAACCGTTGCAATTGCAAATATCCCGCAGCCATCCGATGTTCCGCCATTAGGGTTTGCGGTTGCTCAGCTGCATGGCATTTATATTTTAGCGGAAAACGCCCATGGTTTAGTGGTGGTCGATATGCACGCCGCGCACGAACGCATTACTTACGAACGCTTAAAAATTGCCGTTGATCATCAAAATGTACAAAGCCAGCCGCTATTAGTGCCCATTACATTGAGTGTGTCTGAAAACGAAGCAGATGCCGCTGAGCAGTACGCAGATGAATTTGCGCGTTTCGGTGTGATATTGCAACGAGCAGCACCTGAATCAATCATGATTCGACAGATTCCTGTGATTTTACAGCAGGCAGAAGTAGAGCGTTTAGTGACCGACATGCTGTCTGATTTAATGCAGCACGGCAGTTCAGATCGCATTCAAGCACATCGTAATGAAATACTCGGCACCATGGCCTGCCACGGCAGTGTACGTGCGAATCGAAAATTAACGCTACCTGAAATGAACGGTTTATTACGCGATATGGAAGAAACCGAACGCAGTGGACAATGCAATCACGGCCGCCCGACATGGACTCAAATGAGCATGTCAGACTTAGATAAATTATTTTTACGAGGCCGATAAGTGACTTCCAACGCTTCAGAAACAACGGGCTTGCCGCCTAGAGCAAGCGATCTGCCCCAAGCTATTTTTTTGATGGGCCCAACCGCCTCGGGGAAAACCGCGTTAGCCATTGAGCTGGTTGAAAACTATAACTGTGAAATCATCAGTGTCGATTCTGCCCTTGTTTATAAAGGCATGGATATCGGCACCGCCAAACCCGATGCCGAATTACAGGCGCGAGCGCCACATCGATTGATTGATTTAATTGACCCGACAGAAGCTTACTCGGCGGCCAACTTTCGTGAAGATGCGTTGCGCGAAATGGCAGAGATTACGGCCAAAGGTAAGGTGCCTTTATTGGTCGGTGGCACCATGATGTATTTCAAGTTTCTACGCGATGGTGCAGCACAGCTACCCAAAGCCGATGAAGCTATTCGCCAGCGTTTATTAGCCGAAGGCGAAAAGTTTGGCTGGCCACACATGCACACTAAGCTGTCCGAAGTTGACCCGGTTGCCGCGGAGCGTTTAAAGCCAATGGATTCACAAAGAATTCAGCGTGCATTGGAAGTCTTTGAAGTCAGTGGCAAAACATTAACGCAGTTTTGGGCTGAACAAGATGAACAACCACTGCTTTACGATGTCACAAGTTTTGCCGTGATGCCGAAAGAACGAAAAACACTGCATAAGCGCATTGCCCAGCGTTATCAAATTATGATGAAACAGGGCTTTGTCGATGAAGTGAAAACCTTGTTTGCTCGGGGTGATTTGCATGAAGAATTACCGTCCATTCGCTGCGTAGGTTATCGTCAAGTTTGGCAGTATTTGAAAGGTGAAATCGACTACGATGAAATGGTTGATCGCGGCATCATCGCGACTCGACAGCTGGCCAAAAGACAGATTACTTGGCTCAGAAGTTGGCCTGATTTAAACTGGTTGGATACAGAAGATCCAAATCTTCTGCAAAGTGCCTTGAAAATACTGCGATAGACCGCCATATTTAACTTCAGTCTGTTAAATAGAGATCTTGTTCGTTTAATTAGTATGTTTTTTGATCAAAATAGTCTTTTTGTCTGATGTTTAGCCAGAAGCGTTGTTATTAGGTTCACCAAATTGCGATTTAGCGTTCATCAAGAATGATATACGAGAGACCGCTGATGTAATTAATTACGTTTTTTATGATTAGTTGCAAAGGCACCGGGGTTATTAATTATTTTATTTCTGACTGTCCGTATATTGGACAGCAAATTCTTCGAAGGAGAAGAACATGTCAAAAGGGCACTCTCTACAAGACCCTTACTTGAATGCACTACGTAAAGAGCGCATTCCAGTATCCATATTTTTGGTCAACGGAATCAAACTGCAAGGTCAGGTTGAATCGTTTGATCAGTTCGTTATTGTATTGAAAAACACAGTAAGTCAAATGGTATACAAGCACGCAATATCAACGGTAGTTCCTAGCCGTCCGGTTCGTTTGCAAGTAGAAACCAATGAAGACGAAGCTGAATAAGAGTTGATTATCGAGTACGCTGTTCATCAGAGTGGTGGGCCGCGTATTTTAAATCACTCTCTTCTAATCAATTTAGGTATTTCTATTGTTCTTTGATCGTCCCGAAGCAGGCAACAAATCTGGCGATATCGCCATTCTCGTACACATCGACTTTCCGGAAGGGGATAACCGCGAGGACCCAAATGAATTTAAAGAATTGGTATTGTCCGCTGGTGGACGTCCCGTTGAATTCATAACAGGTTCGCGCAAAGCTCCTGATCCAAAAACCTTTGTCGGTAAAGGCAAAGTAGAAGAAATTAAAGCCATGGCGGAAGCACATCAAGCAGATATTATTCTGTTTAATCATGCGCTTACCCCTAGCCAAGAACGAAATCTTGAAGAAGCATTAGAGTTTCGAGTACTCGACCGAACGGGTCTAATCTTAGATATATTCGCCCTGCGCGCCCGTACGCATGAAGGTAAATTACAAGTTGAGCTGGCGCAATTGCAGCATCAGACGACACGCCTTATTCGTGGTTGGACTCACTTAGAGCGCCAGCAGGGGGGGATTGGTTCTCGTGGTGCAGGTGAATCTCAGCTAGAAACTGATAGACGCTTGGTTGCAACGCGCGAAACCTTAATTCGCAATAGATTAAAAAAGGTCCGCTCGCAACGAGAGCAAGGTCGCCGTGCACGTAAGCGTTCAGAAGTGCCAACCATTGCACTGGTGGGTTATACCAACGCGGGTAAATCGACCTTATTTAATGCGTTAACCAATGCCAAGGTATTTGCGGCTGATCAACTATTCGCTACCCTCGACCCAACGATGCGTCGCTTAAAAGTGATGGATGTGGGCGAGGTTGTATTGGCCGATACCGTAGGTTTTATTCGTCACTTACCGCATAAATTGGTTGAGGCGTTTCGTGCTACGTTGCAGGAAACTACCGAAGCGAATTTACTGTTGCATGTGATTGATAGTGCGAGTGATGAGCGTGATCACAATATTCAGCAAGTTGAGCTTGTGCTGGACGAAATTGAAGCCAGCGAAGTTCCACAGTTAAAGGTTTATAACAAAATAGACCTGCTAGAGCATGCTGAACCAAGAATTGATCGTGATGAACATGGCACTCCAATTGCGGTGTGGTTGTCGGCTCAGGCGAAAGTTGGGTTTGAATTATTAACTCAGGCTATTTCAGAATTGGTGGCGGAAGAATTGTTTCAAAAAACAATTCAGCTAACCCCCGCGGATTCTAGGCTGAGAGCATTGCTTTATGATCAAGCCGCAGTCGCGGAAGAAACATTTGCTGAGAATGGCGATAACTTATTGCGGCTACGATTACAGCTAGATGACTTTAAGCAACTATTAGCGAAAACAGGAACCAGAGCCGATCGCTTTATTCCTGTTGAGCTAGAGTATTGGCAGAAATAGGTAAAAGCAAAGATAAGTAAAGGCGATGATTGTGATATGAATTTCACAATCAATCTTCTATTATTTGTGCAATTGAAATTAACGATATGCAATCCAGATATAACGGAGTGATTTATGGCGTGGAATGAACCCGGTGGTGGTAAAGATCCTTGGGGTAATGGGGGCAGCGGTAATAATAACGGCGGCAACCGTGGCAATAACGGTGATAAAAACCAAGGGCCACCTGATCTTGATGAAGCGCTAAAGCAGTTGCTGAGTAAGCTGAACGGTATGTTTGGCGGAAAAGGCGGCGGCAACGATAAAAAAGGAAGCAATCAAGGTGCCGGTGGCATGTTGGGTGTTTTGGCAATCGTGGGTCTTTTATTTCTCGGGTTTAGTTCTGTTTATACCCTAGATGAAAAAGAGCGTGGTGTGATTTTACGCTTAGGTAAATATGACCGTACTGAAGGCCCAGGCTTACAGTTTAAATGGCCTTTAGCGGAATCGTTAACTCGTATTGAAACGACGACGGTACGCAAAGAAAACATTGAAGAGCGCATGTTGACGGAAGATAACAATATCATCGAGATTGAACTTAACGTTCAATATCGTGTTAATGATCCTGTGTCTTATGCCTTACGCATCGAAAATCCACGCTTAACCTTACAGCATGCTGCGCAAAGTGCGTTACGTCATGATGTGGGTTCTACGGCGATGGATCCATTGTTGACATCAGGTCGTGAAGCAACGGCTCAGCAAGTTAAGTTGCGTTTGCAAAGCTATCTTGATCGTTATCAAACCGGTATTCAGTTGACGAACGTGAACGTGAAAGACGTACGCCCACCTTCACAGGTTAAAGCGTCGTTTGATGATGTACAGGCAGCTCGCCAAGATAAAGACCGTTTAATCAGCGAAGCAGAATCGTATGCCAATGGCATCGTTCCGCAAGCACGTGGTCAGGCTCAGCGCCAGTTAGAAGAAGCTAACGCGTATAGAGAGCAAGTCGTTGCCAAAGCAACGGGTGAAGCGGATCGCTTCTCGGCACTGTATACCGAATATAAAAAAGCACCTGAGGTAACGCGTGAGCGTTTATACATTGATGCAATTAGCAGCGTATATGCTAATAGCAGCAAGGTGTTGGTCGATGTTGAAGGTGGTAATAACATGATGTATCTGCCTTTAGATCAAATCATGAAGAATATGCCGCAAACAAATACTGCGGGTTCTACCGACGTTGATGTTTCAGCGATAACAGATCAGGTATTGAATGAAATTCGATCGCGTCAAAATGATCGTAGTAAGGGGACTCGCTAATGACTGGTAAGGGTTTAGGACTATTAATTGTATTGGGTTTGGCCATCATTGTCGGTAGCCAGAGCTTATACATTATTAAAGAAACTGAAACGGCGTTAACGTTACAGTTTGGTCAAATCGTTGATAATGACATTCCTGCGGGACTGCATTTTAAAACGCCTTTCTTACAAAATGTTAAGAAGTTTGATGCGCGTATCCTGACCTTGGATGCACAGCCATCACGTTTTCTAACGGAAGGTAAAAAATACGTTATCGTTGATGCGTTTGTTAAATGGCGTATTAAGAACGTATTAAAATACTATAAAGCAACGTCAGGCGATCGCTTTGAAGCCAGCAACCGTTTAGCCGATTTGGCGAACAAAGGCATGCGTAACGAGTTTGGTGTGCGTAGCTTGCATGAAGTTGTATCGGGCGAGCGTGATCAGTTAATGAGTAAGCTAACCGCTGACCTTAACAAAGAAACGCTTGATAACTTTGGTATCGAAGTATTAGACGTTCGAATTAAAGCGATTGATCTACCGGAAGAGCTAAGCAACGATGTTTATCGTCGTATGCGTGCTGAGCGTGATCGTGAGGCGAAAGAGATTCGTTCTGAAGGTAGTGAGCTAGCGGAAGGTATTCGTGCAGAAGCTGATCGTAATAAAACGGTTACTTTGGCAAACGCTTATCGTGAGTCTGAGCAGATCAAAGGTGAAGGCGATGCGACAGCGTCTAACATCTATGCAAAAGCTTATAGTAAAGACTCTGAGTTCTATGCGTTTACCCGTAGCTTGAAAGCGTATACCGAAACGTTCCGTAGCCAAGATGTTTTACTATTGAAACCTGATAGTGACTTCTTCCGTTACATGAAAGACGCTCAAGGGAAATAATCGTTTATTAGCAAACTAATAACGAACTATTACCTGCTCGCTACCGAATCCGGTAGCGAAAGCGTTAAAGTGTCCGGTAAATGACTTCAACAAGTTGTTTGCTTTTGATACAATCAGAAAAACCGGACATCGATCCGGTTTTTTTGTGTCTAGCTGTCTAATGGATAATTCTATGAGCACTGCCGATCGCTGGTTATTACCAGATGGCATTGAAGAAGTGTTGCCACCACAAGCGCGTGGTGTAGAGCAACTACGCCGTCATTTGTTGGACGATTTTGACCGTTGGGGTTATGACTTTGTTATACCGCCAGCGTTAGAATACCTTGATTCCCTGCTAACAGGCACAGCACGTGACCTGGACCTGCAGACGTTTAAGGTAACCGATCAACTCTCTGGCCGTTTAATGGGCTTGAGTGCTGATACGACGCCGCAAACCGCACGAATTGATGCTCATAGCTGGGCACAAGAAGGCGTTAGCCGTTTGTGCTATTGCCGTACGGTTTTCCATGCCAAAGCCCCTAGTATCCTTGCCGGACGTACTCCGACGCAAATTGGTGCTGAGCTTTATGGCGAAGCCGGTGCTGGCGCCGATATCGAAATTATTAGCCTAATGCTAAATACCTTACAACAAGCGGGATTGCAGGATTTGCACCTTGATATTGGCCATGTAGGTATTTTCAAAGCATTTTCGGCAAAAGCTCAGCTGTCTAACGTGGCAGAAGAGAAGCTTTTTGCGCTATTGAAAGTAAAATGCGCAACAGATTTAGATGCGTGGGCAGAAGAGTATTTAACTGACCCCGCATTGACCACCGCTTTTAAAGCAATCGTTCGCTTGCAGGGCGGTATTGAAGTACTTGATCAAGTGGCTGAAAAATTAGCCGCCGTTGTGCCTGAAGTTACTGGCATCATCGAACACTTGAAGCAAGTCTGCCAAGCAATCGCAGCACGCTACAATGTACCTATGTACTTTGATTTTACCGACCTTCGTGGTTACAACTACCACACAGGTTTGGTTTTTGCGGCTTATGTGCCGGGCTATGGTGATGCGGTTGCTCAAGGTGGCCGTTACAATGAAACTGGTGCTGTCTTTGGGCGAGCGCGTCCAGCTACGGGATTCAGTGCGGATTTGAAAGTTTTGGCGCAGCTAGGTCGCTTTGCACCGACTCAAGCGGACATCGTCAAAGCGCCTGCGCCTTATGGTCAGCAACAAGAGCAAGAATTATTAGACTTGATTGCCGAGCTACGTGCTCAGGGCACGCGAGTTGAAGTGCAGCTAAGCGGCGAATTGCCAACCAATGCTGCGCGTATTGAGTTAAAAGACGGTCAGTGGAAACTGATCGAATCCAATTAATCTAAAGTAGTGAAATAAATTCGATGGGTAAGAACGTTGTCGTTTTAGGCACCCAATGGGGTGATGAAGGTAAAGGTAAAATTGTTGATCTACTAACGGAGAAAGCAACTGCGGTTGTTCGCTTCCAAGGTGGTCACAATGCAGGACACACATTGGTCATCGACGGTGTTAAGACCGCATTGCACTTGATTCCTTCGGGCATCTTGCGTGAAGGCGTTCAGTGCATTATTGGTAACGGTGTTGTTGTTGCTCCTGACGCTTTACTAAAAGAAGCTCGTGCATTAGAAGCGCGTGGTGTTCCAGTCATGGAACGTCTACGAATTTCTCACGCCTGTCCTTTGATCTTGCCTTATCACGTTGCTTTAGACCAAGCCCGTGAAATTAAACGTGGCAACGCTAAAATTGGAACGACTGGCCGTGGTATTGGTCCAGCGTACGAAGATAAAGTAGCTCGTCGTGGTTTGCGTATTGGTGATATGTATCAGCCAGAATTCGCGGCTAAATTAAAAGATGTTATGGAATTCCATAATTTCTCTTTGGTTAACTACTACGGCGTTGAAGCGATTGATTACGAAGAAACGTTAGCGTTATGTATCGATTGGGCTGAACAGATTAAAGCGGTTGTTGTTGATGCGGTTGATCTGGTGCATACGATTCGTGAAGCGGGCGGCGACATCATGTTTGAAGGCGCTCAAGGCACCTTGCTTGATATCGACCACGGTACTTACCCGTTTGTAACGTCTTCTAATACCACCGCTGGCGGTGTTGCTTGTGGTTCTGGTGTAGGTCCTTTGTACCTTGATCAGATCATGGGTATTACCAAAGCGTATACAACTCGTGTGGGTGAAGGTCCTTTCCCAACAGAATTGTTCGATGACGTCGGTGAGCATTTATCAACAGTAGGCCAAGAGAAAGGCACTACAACAGGACGTTCGCGTCGCTGTGGTTGGTTCGATGCGGCATTAGTTAAGCATGCGATCCGTGTTAACTCAGTAAATGCTATTTGTCTAACAAAGCTAGACGTTCTTGATGGCCTAGAAACAGTTAAAATATGTGTTGGTTACCAAGACGCTGATGGCAACCGTATGAACGTTCCTGCAAGCGCAGATCAGTTCGCAAAGATCACTCCTGTGTATGAAGAATTACCAGGTTGGACGGAAAGCACTGTAGGCGCACAAACTTTGGATCAGCTTCCAGAGAATGCTAAAGCTTACATTCGCTTTATCGAAGAAGCGATTGGCGCACCTATCGATATTATTTCGACGGGTCCTGACCGCATTCAAACGATTGTATTGCGCCACAGCTTTGCGATATAAGTTTGAAATATAATCTTATTATTTATTGAATATTAGGATTATCAGCTTGCTTTAAGCTCGCGAAATAAAGAACCCAGCTCAAGTAATTGATCTGGGTTTTTTTATGCCTGTTGCTTTGGATGCTCTGACTTCCTATATCGATAGCAAATGACAGGCATAAAAAAACCCGCACTCTTAAAAAGAGAAGCGGGTTCTTTATGGCCTAATAAGCTAGCGAACTAGCTTTTAGCCTTCAGATTAACGACGACCTGCACGACGTAGTGCCGCAGGAGTGTAGTCACCTGAACTACGCTCGAAACCAAATTCATAAGAACCTGTTTCTTCGTTATCTAGACCTAGAACTAAGTAGCGTCCAGAGTTTAAGTCATATAGAGCTTCAACAGCATACCAAGGCACTAACGTATCATAGAACATGATGCTATGTGCTTCGGCTACACGCCATAACTCACCACGGCCATCGTAATGATCGATGATCGTTGCTTGCCAAGTATCTTCATCAAGATAGAAAGTACGCTTACCATAAACGTGGCGTTTACCTTCTTTCAAGGTTGCTTCTACTTTCCACACGCGGTGAAGTTCGTAGCGTGTTAGATCTTGGTTAATGTGACCCGCTTTTACGATGTCATCATACTTAACATCAGCATCATTTAATCGGTAAGAGTTGTATGGAATATAAAGCTCTTGCTTGCCTTTAAGTTCCCAGTTATAGCGATCAGGAGCCCCGTTAAACATATCAAAGTTATCAGCAGTACGTAAACCATCAGATGCAGTACCTGGTCCGTCATAAGCAACCTGTGGAGCACGACGTACACGACGCTGACCTGCGTTATATACCCAAGCTTTACGAGGTTCTTTAATTTGGTCTAATGTTTCATGAACCAAAAGAACGTTACCCGCTAAGCGTGCTGGTGATACAACGTCTTGTTTAAAGTAGAACAAAACGTTCGCATCTTTAGAGTCATCGTAATCTGTTAACTTATTACGGAAAGTGAACTCGTCTTTAAAACGAACGATTGAATAATCACCGTTTGCTTGTGGAGTCGCTTGACCCACAACGCGAGAAACACTGCCGCCACGATAACGTACAATGTGATTCCAAATAGCCTCAACACCTGATGCAGGGATTGGGAAAGGAACACCCTCTACGAAGTTGGTCAAACCATTACCGTCTTTAACTAGATTGGTATCGGTCGCAT
This sequence comes from Oleispira antarctica RB-8, assembly GCA_000967895.1. Taxonomy (GTDB): domain Bacteria; phylum Pseudomonadota; class Gammaproteobacteria; order Pseudomonadales; family Oceanobacteraceae; genus Oleispira; species Oleispira antarctica. The sequence continues at coordinate 4,015,206 of FO203512.1, read as the reverse complement.
TCTTCTTCGTTGCGTCATAAATCTCTTGTGGATAAGCAGATGAGCGCTGTGTTGGGTAAATTGGCATGCGATAAGTATCAGGATACTTTTCGAACATGGCCTTTTGACCTTCACTTAACTTATCGCCGTAATCCTTATAGTTCGCTGCAGTAATAGTATATTTCAACTTATCTGCTGCGAAAGGATTAACGTGCTTACTGCCTACGGTGTAGCCCGCAGGAGGAGTAGTAATACCCCCCGTCCAAGCTGTAACGTCACCGCTGCCGGCTTTTTCAGCACCCATTGGTGTCAATGTAGTGCCTAATTTGGCGGCTTCTTGTGGTGAAACGCCTGCATTAGCCGCTGCAACCATCAAGGAAAGCGCAATTGCGCTTCCCAATTTTTTATACTGTTTTAGCATGTATATGCCCTCAATTACTCTTATGCAACGAATTAGGTTTAGAATGAATAACTTGCCGATAGAGCAATGTTGTCACGGTCTTTCATTGTGTTGTAATCGCCACCGTCAAATTGAGTGTAGTTCACACTGACTTGAGTTTGGTTTTGATACACAAATTTAACACCAACAGCCGTCGTTAAGCGCTCATCAATGAACTGGGCGCCTGGCTCTGGGCCATTACCTTTGTCATAAGAAACTGCCAACGTTGGTGTCATATTCACACCCGCGAATGCGTTGTTGTAGTCAATACCAGCACGGAAGCGAATACCACCAGAAAGCTGTGTTACATAGCCTTCATCAGTACAGTTGTCGGTATTTGAGTTAGCACTTGAGCCGCCCACTTCACAATAATTAACGTTACCAGTGGTATCGCCAGGATATACACCGTCGTTATTACCAATACCAAAAGCACCTGAACGGCCATAGCGTGCATCATCTAGGCTTGGTAGATCAGGAACATACGTAGCGCCCACTTCAGCGACAACCGATAAGCGATCTGCACCCAAAACTTGGTCGTAGAACTTGATAAATGTCATCTGTGCTTGCCAGATATCCATTTCATCATAGCCTTTGGCTAATTCGCCGTATAAAGACTGAGCATCACCACTTACTTCAGCAGAGCGCTGTTGATATAGACGGCTCCAAGGTGCACCGTTACCGGCTAGGATTAGTTCAAATGCGTTCCATTGAATAGGAGCATCTGGGCGATAGCTTATTTCACCCGATATAGAAGCACCACCTTCGGTTGAAGTAGCAAAGCTAAGTCCTACTATTTGGTTATCTTCAGGGTAAGCAATTTGATACAGAGGTCTGTAGCTATCATAAGTTGCATTGTCATTAACTGAACGATCATCACCATTCCCCAAGACACCTGAGCGATCTTGGTTGGTAAGAGTTCCGTTAATGAAAGGCAGACGGCTGTGAATGTTCATGTAGTAGATACCAAACTCAGTATCGCCTAAAGCTTCAGAGTACCAGCGTGCAGCAACACCGTACTGGCCATCATCTTTCGCTTCATCATCAGCTAAACGTTCTGTAATAGGAGAAACACGATTTGGGAGAGGAACTCCGGCCTCTATTTCTAGATCACGGAACGCTATCATCGCGCGCTCATCAGCTATTCCACCAAGAATTACAGGACCACAGCCATCAGCAACAAAGTCAACTGACGAGAAGAAGGTACCACAAGGATCAGAACGGGTTTTTTCCCATTCAAGCTGGTAAAAAGCTTCAACACTAACATCAGCAGAAATACCAATAGAGGTATAGAGCATATTAACGGGTAGCAAACCTTCTTTAACTTCTGAACCAGGGCGACGGAAAGCAGAGGCATCTACCGGGTTAATGCTGTTAATGCCGCCTTGGATGAAAGTACTTTCCCCCCAGCTCACTACCTGACGACCTACGCGGAATGTCGCAGGCATTTCACCAAGATCAAAATCAGCCCATACAAACGCATCCAGCAGATCATAACCACTACCGGATGCATCTTTAGTTTCATCGATTAATTCTTTAAATTCACGCTCACCATCCATGATCTCAGTATCATAGAAGGCTTTAGCACGGAAGAAACCACCATAATTGTTATAGTTGATTTCTAAATCAGTCGAGTACTTAACCACATTGGTATATACGCTGTTTTCTTTGAAGTTAAGTGTACCGTCATCGTAGTTATACGAAGATGCATTACCTTCAATGCCCATTGCAGCAGCATTACCAGGCATAACCGCAGTAGCGTCTGGCGCTTCAGTACGCCAAGCAACACCATAACTAATTGTGTTGTCCCACTGCACCGTCATATCACCAAAGTTGAATTCGGTCGCTTGTGCTGTGAAAGCCGCAGACGCTAGTGCCAGTGCCAGCGGAGCTTTTTTGAATATTTTATTCATTTTTCTCATTTTTTTTATTCTCCAATGAACACTTATTGTACTGGCTGATAGTCAGTTTGTTCTGCTGCGATGCCATCAACAGCGGCTGGCTGAAGACTTGCACCATTAGTAGCAAAGAATGTAAGCATTTGCGTGACCATCGTTGTAAAGGTAGCAGAGTCATCTTTTGCAACAAACGTTACATGACTTCCTTTATCAAATGGGATGTATGCCTTTTTATTAAACGTAGCTGTTGCAATGTTAGTGCTATTGACTTGAGTTAAGCCCATTTGCTCTGCAAGAGGTGATGTGCCAGCCAAAGGCATAGCCGATGATTCCAGATTCTGCATTGCTGTCGCAGTACCATTGAGCGTATAAGTTAAGCCAGGCATCACATTTACATAAGCATTCGTTGCAGCATTCTTAAAGTAATCATCATTAGGAACTACATGATCTGGTGGGTATACACCGCCAAACGCTTGAATGAATAGAGCTGGTATGCGATCTGTACCATCACCACAAGTACCTGCTGCTAGATCAAAGTTAGGGCAATCACCGCCACCAATCATATTGAATGCCATAACAGGAGTATCATCGGTTCTCAACGTACTCGCAAAGTTAATTGGATCAACACTATTAAGTGCAGCCTGCATCATGCTTTCGAACTTTTGCAAACTACTAGAATCTTGAGCAAGCTGTAAGCCTCCCAAAATATTTGTTGCGAATGACGGTGAGTTCTCAAGCATTTTTGGTAAAGAAGCACCAGGGCTCGCTAATACAGTAGCTTGAATTAGAGGTAGATTAGTATTCTTAGCTTGAACTGCAGGGTTGTTGTTTACAGCAACAAATGTAGCGCCAAGAATTGCACCTAATGAATTACCCGACAAATAGACTTTATCAGTATCTAAATCACCATCACCATCACCATCAACGTCAATTGAACCGATCGTAGCGTTCAAATGCATTAAGTCGACGACTGCTTGGCGCATGTTATCGCGTAAGCGTCCCATATTACCTAGGTTGATGAAGAATGCGCCGGACGTTCCAGCAAGTTCTGATACATCGGCTCCATCAAAGTCCATTGCAACTCGAGCATTAGTACCTGCTTGAGATGCAATGTTGCGATGACGCTCTTCAAAATTAGCGAAGGTAGTTCCAGCAGCGGCTGCTGCCATTCCATAAGGAGAAGTCACAGCTGTTTGATCAATATTGAACGTTAGAGAGTTAACACCAGGAGTGCCATTTCTATCGTTCGCAACTGGTGCTACACCGTGTAATGGTAAATCCATCGCCACAGTAACATAGCAGTTAATTGCTAAGGCTGTACCTATACCAATGCTTGAAGTACGATCTGAAGTAATACCATGCACATAAATCATGGTTGGGAACTTATTAGTATCAGAATCGAATGAAGAACAATCCTGTCCACCAATTGCTGTGTAATCAATGCTCGAAGGAATCGTCATTAATACCGGAGCGTACTCTGCTTGATCTAATTCAACTAAAGGATAGCGATAAGTCACGTTGGTCATACCACCAGTATATCCAGTGACATTACCATCAGCGTCTTTCACTTCTGTTACACCCACAGAGGTTAACTTTCCTGTAGCAGGGTCATACTTCATGTTATCAGAAGGTGGGTTAAATTGATCTTCTGCAGACCAGACACTGTCTGTGGCATAACTAAGCTTAACAGCACCACCAATCGTGGCGGCATCACCACTTGCTAACGCTGCGGCATTTGTCATTGCTGGGGCGGTTAAACCACTAGGTAATTTAATCTGCCCCTGAATAAATTTAACTGAATCTGATAGTAGAGTAGGAACGGGTGAGCTTAATGTCCCTGCCTGAGTAGCCGTTATCGCAACGGGTGTATTTGGCGCTGCTAAAATCAAATCAAAATCTTGAGCGTTTGGCGTTGCTAATGTCGCTGTAATACCACTAATAACTTGCGGGCTACTAGCGTATGCAACAATGGTTGCTTGATAAGTAGCAGTCGCTTTTACTGCATCTAATTCTGCTGCGGTAGGGTTTGCAGAGTCAGCAAGGGTAATACTTTCTGCAGTTGCGGAAGGATTGACAACATTAGCTATCCATTCACCGCGTGCATAAGCCGTTGCATTTGCTTCTGGCGCCCCTCCTGCCATTGCACCACCTTTTAAAGCAGCTAAATAGAGAGACTCAGCAGTGGTAGGCTGAGAAGCTAATGCTTCAACAAACAGCTGAGGCGCAGCAATTGTGGTTAGAACGTCTGTTGTGCCACCGGTTGTAAATGCATAACTTAAAACGATGTCATCCTGAGTTACTGCACCAGCACTAAGTGCGGTTATATAACTACCGGCAATTGATTCCCATCCCTGAACTGCAGTTCTTACTGGAGCTAAGGCAGCACTTGCTAGCTCTAAATTCCCTGACAATAGGTTATATTCAGAAGAAGGAGCTACCGCATCACCATTAGAATCTTTAATTTTATTGGTAAGCGCAACAATGTACTTAGTTTTTGGTTCTAAAGGGTTAATCAGGTTGATGCGTAAAACGGATGTTTTACCGTCATCTAATGTTAAAAAGCTAACCGAGTAATCTACGCCAGGTACTGCTTGACCTTGATCATCGATAGGGTTACCACCCCATAGCTCTGTGGCAACTGGAATGATGCTGCCCGATAAGTCTAGTGCATCAATACGTGGGTCATCTTGAGCATTACGTAATTTGATAAGGTTTACTGAAAAACTATCGTCTATAGTTGCAGCGTCAAGGTTTGACGTAAATTCGATATCAATAGGAGCAACAATTGAAGCACCGTCTATGGAATTCAATGCAGTTGTTACAGGTGGCTGTGTATCACCAGCGCTTGCAGTACCATCAGTAATAGAAGCGCTAGCAAATAATAAGTCATTAATTAGCGGAAGATTAGAGTTACCCGGAGAAAAAACAGGCGTTGTTAAACCAAGATTTCCAGCTGTTCCAGCGGTTACGGGATTGGTCGATACACTATTATTGTCGGCTGTACTACTGATGTTACAGGCCGTTAATCCCGCTGTGCTTGCAGCAATCGCGAGACTGAGGAGGGTCTTCTTAACCATAGGTCTACCTGTCTTCTTATATTGTTATGATTATTGTTATAAATCAGAAATGGCCTCTTAGCCTATTTCTAACAGATACCACGACTATAAACGGCTATCTAATCAACCTCATCACTCTTTAGTATGATTCGCGAAGGTTATTATCCGAGTTTTTGTTTCAATACGTAACAAACTAGACCACATAGTCGATTTTACTTCATAAACGCCGTTTTTTTGATCAAAAACTCTAGATGATGACTGTTATTTGATCAGTCTTTGTCCTTATTCGACTCAGAATTATTTATTAAAAATGTGAGGATTAGCCGTGACTACTCCGAAAGCTCTAGATCGCATATAATAACGCCTTTGTTTTATTTTCATTTAATTTAATCCTTTGGGGAAACAGAAATGGCTAAGCAAGATAACGTTGTCATCGTAGGCGCTGCACGTACACCAATGGGCGGCTTCAATGGTAGTCTGAGCTCCGTAAGTGCAACAGATTTAGGAGCTATCGCGATAAAAGAAGCGGTATCTCGTGCAGGTATTGATGCTACAGATGTTGAAGAAGTGGTTATGGGTAACGTATTACCTGCGGGTCTTAAGCAAGGCCCTGCTCGTCAAGCAATGCGTAAAGCGGGCTTGGCTGATGCAACAGGTGCTACTACGATCAATAAGCTTTGTGGTTCAGGCATGAAGGCTACGATGTTTGCTCATGATGCGATTAAAGCCGGTTCGATAAACATCGCTGTATCGGGTGGAATGGAATCTATGTCTAACGCACCTTATATATTAGAAGGTGTGCGTACGGGTTTACGTATGGGGGCTGGCCCAGCTCCGCAAGATCACATGTTTCTTGATGGTTTGATGGATGCTGAAACAGGTCGTTTGATGGGGTCTTTCGCTCAAGACGTCGCGACAGAAAAGGGCTATACCCGCGAAGAGATGGATGATTACGCCATCATGTCTTTGACTCGTGCAAAAGCCGCAATCGAAGCTGGTTTGAATAACGCAGAAATCGTTCCGGTAACGGTTAAGTCGCGTAAAGGCGATACCGTTGTTGATAACGATGAGCAGCCTTTCAACGCAAACATCGATAAGATTCCTAGCTTGCGTCCTGCGTTTGCTAAAGACGGAACGATTACCGCCGCGAACGCGTCTTCAATCTCAGACGGTGCTTCTGCATTAGTGTTGATGCGTGAAAGCATGGCAGAAGAGAAGGGTGTTACACCTTTAGCCCGTATTGTTGCTCACAGCACTCAATCACAGCATCCTTCTGAGTTCACTATTGCACCGTGTGGCGCAATTGAAAAAGTATTAGCTAAAGCGGGCTGGACTAAAGACGATGTTGATTTGTTCGAAATCAACGAAGCCTTCGCGATGGTTGCGATGATGCCGATTCGTGACCTTGGTTTGGATATCGAGAAAGTAAACATTTACGGTGGTGCTTGTGCACAAGGTCATCCTGTAGGTTCTACTGGTTCTCGTTTGATCGTTACCTTGATTAATGCGCTTAAAAATACAGGTGGCACCAAAGGTGTTGCGGCTTTATGTATTGGTGGTGGTGAAGCGACTGCAATGGCAATCGAACTGATTTAATGACGACGCTATAAACTGTTAATAGAAGGCAGTGGTTGTTCATTAAAATCAATAGTTACTAATAAAGCCGTTGCTATCTCACGATACCAGCGGCTTTATTTTGGAGGGCGTAAAATGCTAGAAGAAAAAGACGTGATGAAAGAAGCTGATATTGTTAAAGGTAATGAAGCAGAAGAGTTTATTAAGAAAATCGTCGTGAAAGTTATATTCACGACTTTTGTGATAGTAGTTGGTGTGGGTATTGCAGTTTATTACACCAGTGGTGCTGTTTAGTCAGAAAACGGTTACTCAGCTTCAACCTATAAACCAGGATAAGAATATGACAGTAGAACCACTTTCAGAACGTATGCACAATAATAAACAACACTGGCAGCAGGTGGGCAGTGAAATTTTACAACACTATGGCTGTGAAGAAAGTTATACCGGCATTGGTCGTTGTATTGATCTTTGGAAGCAGCAGGCCGATCTTACAGAGCGTAAGTATAAAGAAACCGAAGTATTAGATGGACTGGGTTTTCTTTTAGGTGAACTGTGTATTTTAGAGTTTGGTGGTGGTTGGGTATGGATCACTGATGAACATGGTTCAACGCCTGCCATCTGTCATCCCGGAGCAGAAACCGTGAGTTATATTGTTGATTCTATTTCTCGCCGTCTGCGCGATGAAACCTGTGCAGAAGACGAAATTCCTACCATTGTTGCTATGTACGAACGCAGCCAGTTCAACCAATTAAATTAGCTGAATTTCATCTTACTAAAATCTAATAGATCGTCATGAATAAAAGAATAGCCGAGCTGTTCTTTAACCTTCTCATTACTGATAATTTTTCCTACCGAATCGGTTTGGCCTGAAAATACCGGCTCATGATCCCCTAGATGATTGAGCGCGGCTTGATAAAACTCACGGCGAGTCGGGTGCTGAGAGGCACAGGCATTAAATACTTCGTCCCAGCAATTCTGTTTGATCACAGCATTGATAATCCCAATACAATCATCGCGGTGAATCATGTTGACTCTCGCATCCGGATTCTTAATAGTTTTGCAATAAACCGCATCATCATCTGTTGTCGCTAAAAAGAAACGGCCAGGGTGACGCTGATAACCAATTAAGCCAGAGAAGCGAATAATACTGGTTTTAAAATTCGAGTTATTTTGAAATAAATCTTCTATTTTTAGTAATGGGCACTCGACTAAGGCCGCCGTATCGTCTTCTGTTACCGCAGCGGAATCAAGCTTGGCCGAGTTTTTATAAACAGAAGTCGAACTAATAAATAAAACCTGCTGAATTGTCGAATTTTCAATTTCTGATATCAACTGAGTGAACGCTGCAACATTTTTTGAGGTAATGTTGATAATCAGAATGTCAGCCTGCAAGAAATCATTCTCGTGGGTGTTTTTACGAGAGTCCAATACTTCAATATCATAAGCATGGGCTTCAATACCTGCTTTACGAAGTTGAGTTAAGCGTTCTTGGCTGCGTGAGGATGCCTTAACATGAAAATTGGCCTTGCTCAGTTCAATCGCCAGTGGTAATCCTAACCAGCCGCTGCCTAAAATGCTGATACGTTTCATAGTGTTTTAACCTTGATGCTTCTATTTATAGTAATTAGCCTGTCTAACAGGAGGTTACCCTTGCCTTTCAAAAATTGACCTTTACAATCGCGGCTAAAGTGATCATACCCAATCAAATTAGCGAAGTCGTGTCATGAACCGTAAAAAGAAGATTAATAAAATTTTAGGCAAAAAGATGAGAAAGGCGAATGCTAAACTAGCCCCTAAAGACACTAAGCCTGCTTATATTTCTAAAGCAAAACGGGCAGAAGCAGAACTTGCTGCAAATCAGACAATGGATAATGAATCGGCATAAGTCGTTCTTATTTCGTAGTAGATGCTTTATTATGCCCTCATCCCAGGGGGTGGCGAGCTAGAGCAGTATGTGACGAAAGTCATCATGTTTTAATAAGCCTGAGATGCAATGCAAACTCCTTGAACCTGATCCGGTTAATACCGGCGTAGGAATGGGCAGTTGAATTGATTTGTACTCATGTAATCGACACTTCACGCTTGCTACGCTCGACCGGGCCTTCTCTTATTTTTGAGGCAGACCTAACTAATGAAAACCCTACCTTTATCCCTTGCTATAGCCTCCGCTATTAGCGCTTCTATGTTGGCTAATGTCGCCATTGCAGAGCAAGCGACTAAAACCGTTGCGCTTGACGTTGTGACGGTTAGTGCAGATTTCCGTGATACCGATGTTCAAGAGCTTCCAGAAGCGGTAACCGTTATTGGTGCAGATAATATTGCTTTGCGAAGTGCTGAGCACCTTGAGTCTGTTTTAAGTTTTGCCCCAAACGTTAATTTTTCTTCAGGTTCATCCCGTGGTCGTTATTTCCAAATACGCGGTATTGGTGAGCGTAGCCAGTTTGTTGATCCTGTAAATCCATCAGTAGGCTTGATGATCGACGGTATCGACATGACGGGTTTAGGCGGTGCAGCTACTTTATTTGATGTGCAGCAAGTTGAAGTATTGCGTGGCCCACAAGGCACTCGTTTTGGTGCCAATGCATTGGCCGGCATGATCAATATTCAAACCAAGGCCGCTACTAAAGAAACCGAAGGTTATGTTGCGGGTAAATTTGGGAATTATAATACCCATGGTCAGAGCGCCGCAATTTCGGGCTCTATCTCTGATAATGTACAAGGGCGAATAGCCGTTAATAGCTTTCAGTCTGAAGGTTATATGGAAAACGAATATCTAGATAAAAGTAATACGAATAATCTAGATGAGGTTGTTGCTCGAGGAAAAATACAGTGGCAGCCAGATAGCGATTCTGAGTTTAGGTTGACATATTTATTGGTGGATATTGATAACGGTTATGATGCCTTTACCTTAGACAGCTCAAGAAATTCACTTGCCGATGAGGTAGGGCGAGATAGTCAGGATACCGATGCATTTGCAATCTCCTACGATAGAGAATTATCCGATGCATTAATCTTAGAAATCGATGCTTCGGCTAGCTGGAATCAAACTGAATATAGCTATGATGAAGATTGGGTATCAGACTCATATCCACCTAAGTGGGGTACGGTATTTGATGCTTACATACGAGATGAGCAGCGCGATAGTATTGAAATACGATTGTTGTCAGGGGCAAATGGAAAAATATTCTCTAGCACTACAGACTGGGTAGCAGGTATTTACTGGATGGAGCGTGATCAAGATCTTGAACGAAATCGTACAGGTAAAAGCCAATATCGTAACGCGCTAGCGGTTCAGTCCTTTTCTACTTATGTTGAATTCGATACTTCAATATCTGATACATCTAGTATTAGCTATGGTGTGCGCGCTGAGCAATGGAAAAATGATTTTTCAGCGAGCGATGGTGTTGAAGGTGATACCAGTGAAATATTGTTTGGTGGAAAGGTGACTCTTGAACAGCTGATCACTCATAATCACCTTAGCTATTTATCACTTGCTCGAGGTTATAAACCAGGTGGTGTGAATAGTGATTCAGATGTTTCAGAAGATAATAGAACCTTTGATACAGAAACAAATAATACTGTCGAACTTGGTTTTAAATCATCATTAAATAATGATGATTTAAAAACTAGATTAGCGGTTTTCTATATTCAGCGTGAAAACCAACAAATCAAAAGTTCATACTTTGATCCCGCCAGTAGCAGCTTCCAAGATTATTTAGCCAATGCAGCAAAAGGCGAAAATTACGGTTTAGAATTAGAGAGTACTTGGCAGTTATTAGATGCATTGAAATGGGATTTAAGTCTTGGCTATTTGCACTCTGAGTTTAAAGAGTATGAATATGAAAAGAATGTTTATGATGCTAGTTGGACTCTGATTGGTAGTGAAACTGTCGATAAGTCTGGGAGAAGCCAAGCGCATGCTCCAGAGTACAGCTTGGCAACAGGAGTGCACTTTTCTCCTTCTGAATTCTTAACGCTGAGTATTGAGTCAGAAGCAAAAGACGAATTTTATTTTTCAGATAGTCACGATGAGAAATCGCGCGCTTATGTAATATGGCATGCTCAGGCAGCTTTTAAAGATGGGCCTTTTGAAGTTTCTCTATATGGAAGAAACTTAACAAATAAAGAAACTGATGTTCGAGGCTTTGGTGGTTTTAGTAATGATGCGAGAAGTACTCAGCCTGACGATGAAGGTCGCTATGCACAGCTAGGCGAGCCTCGCCTAGTAGGAATAGAAGGGCGTTATAACTTTTAATTCAGAATAATTAATAGTGGTTGACGAATAAATTAAGTAATGACTCAGGTAGTTCAAATTAAGACAGCATTAGAGCCATGACTGGGTGTTTGTGTAACAAATATGCGAGGCAGGAAGCCGAACTAAGGCTACAGGGAAGTATTTACGCCGTTTTGTGGAATAAATACCTAGTCATGGATCGGTTTTTAAAACCTTCTGAATAGTTACAGCTTATTTAAATAAAGAATATAGGGATCCACGATGGAATTATCAGTAGAAATTAGCAAATACCCATTGTCAGAAGACTACATTCCGGCAATCAAAGATTTTATCGAACGATTACAAGCAACAGAAGGTTTGAGTGTGGTGGGTAATACCATGAGTACTCAAGTATTTGGCGATTACGATTTAGTCATGGATACATTAAAAGAAGAGATGCGCCGCTCTTACGAGCAGTTTGGCAAAGCCATTTTTGTCTGTAAGTTTATTGGTGCTAATTTAGATCCTGCATTAAATCCACATGGCGATCTTTAATCGCCTAATTTCTATTCAGATACATTCAGAAAGGATGACATTTTAGTGGACGCATTTTACCAAGGTATTATTACCGCTGCTCAGGCCATGAGCATTTGGGAGGTTGTCGCCGTAATTTTAGGTGTCGCTTATTTAGTATTGGCGATGCGTCAAAACATTTTTTGCTGGTATGCCGCTTTTGGTAGCACGGCTATTTTTAGCTGGCTATTTTGGGATGTTAGTCTGGTAATGGAATCAGGTCTGAATGTCTATTATCTGATTATGGCTATTTATGGCTGGTGGGTTTGGCGTGGTAATACACAGGCAAGCTCAAAAACCGTCGAGATTAAAACTTGGTCGTTATCGCGTCATGCTCTAATCATTGTTGGTGTCGTATTAATAAGCCTTGTCACAGGCTATGGCTTAGAAAAAAATACCAGTGCCGCATTACCTTATTTAGATTCATTTACGACTTGGGGCGCGGTGATCACGACTTACATGGTGGCGCAGAAAGTATTAGAAAACTGGTTGTATTGGTTGGTGATTGATACTGTCGCCATTTATTTATATATTGATCGAGAGCTCTATCTAACGGCCCTACTCATGGCCGTATATGTAGTACTAGCGGTACTGGGTTGGTTTATGTGGCTAAAAGAATATCGTCAACAAAATGAAACTTACTCAGTTCAGACAGCGGTATAAAAATGACATTAACGGATGTATTAGACGATTGGCCGCTCTGGGGAATATCAAAACAGCCGATCAGTGCCAATCAAATTTCGATACTTGAAGGCGGATTAACAAACCGTTGTTATCAGCTTTCCCTTGAAAGTGGTGAGTACATTATTCGTATCAGCGCAGCCAATACGGCCGAGCTAGGTATTGATCGTAATGTCGAAAAAACGATTCATCAGTTAGTATCCAGCTTAAATTTTACCAGTGCAATTCGTTATTGCGATGACGAAAATCGATACTTGATTCGAGATTACATTGAAGGTGAAGTGCTGTCTGATAATGTAGAAGACATGAGTCATAATACGCTGTCCTATATGGTTGAGCAGCTAAAAGCGTTACATCAAGTTCCTGTCGAGATTGATCTGCCCGTGGTTAATATTAGTGAAAAAGCTGAAGCGTATTGGCAGATGTTAGCGACGCAGCAACCTAATAATGAAATATTGAAAATGAAACCTCTTATGCAGGTCGCGATGAGTGAACCGCCAGCAGGAGACTTTTGTTTATGTCATTTAGATCCAGTATTAGCAAACTGGTTGTATACCGCCGAAGGATTGCAGTTATTAGATTGGGAATATGCGGGTCTTGCTCATCCATTGTGGGATTTAGCGGCTTTATTTCAGGGAATTAAGCACTCATTTCAACAATTAGAAAAAAAATCAAAAAAAAATAGTCACTCTGAAATCGAACAAAATTTAGAAAATAAAATTCTCACCTTATACGGCGTATCGGACCTAGTAGCGTGGCGCAGAGCCTGTATGCAAATGGAATATTTGTCGTCACTTTGGTATCAAGCGCAAGCCAAAAAAGACTCATACTAAGGAATTACAACCCGCAGCTCCCTTGTTCTAAGCTGCTCAGATGTTAGACTTGTTTGCAATTGAATGATCATTCAGTGGAATAGAAGTGTAACTATGGCTAGAGTCGGAACAGAAAAACAACGTAAAAAAGAGCTAATTGAAGCCACTATAAAATCAATTGAAAACCATGGTTTTCAAGGCACTACGATTCTAACCATAAGCCGCCAAGCGAATCTATCGGCGGGAATTATCAGCCATTACTTTGGCAGCAAGCAAGGTCTTATTCTTGCGACCATTCGCCACCTCTTAGAAGAATTAAAGCAGGGTTTATTACAGCAAATTGCCAGCTGTGAACAACCACTTACTCCAGAATTAAGATTGCACATGATCGTTGATACAAACTTTGCTTGTTTTCAGCAATCCACTTCCGTGACCCGAACTTGGTTATGTTTTTGGGCCCAGGCATTACACGATCCTGAACTCGCGCGTTTACAAGCCGTGAATAGCAAACGCTTACTGCAAAACTTACTGTACTCCTATCGCCAAATTATCCCGAATAAAGAAAAAGCGTTTTTAGCGGCCAACATGACGGCGGCTATGATTGATGGACTATGGTTAAGAAGCAGTTTGAGCAAAACCAGCCAAGATGAATTTAAAAAAGCTGAGCAAGTGTGTAAACAGTTCATCTCAGCACAATGCCAGTTGGAAAAAACAATATGATTTTAAAAAACTTTATCAATGGTGAATACCTTGATAATGCGAGCGGCAAAACATTTGACGTTATTAACCCTGCAACGGGTGTATTGGCGTATCAAGTTGAAGTCGCTGATGAAAAGATCCGCTCTGCTGCGATTAAAAGTAGCCAGCAAGGTTTCGAAACTTGGTCGGCAATGACAGGGTTCGAACGTAATCGTATATTGTTAAAAGCGGTTGAATTATTACGCGAGCGTAATGACGAGCTGGCTAAAATAGAAGTGATCGATACGGGTAAGCCTTGGCAAGAAGCTTCGGTAGTGGATGTTGTAACAGGTACAGATTCTATCGAATACTTTGCCGCACTGGCACTTAGTATTGAAGGTACGCAGCAAGATTTAGGGGGTGATTTTTATTATACCCGTCGTGAGCCGTTAGGTGTTTGTGCAGGTATTGGCGCGTGGAACTATCCACTGCAGATTGCATGTTGGAAAGCTGCCCCTGCACTAGCCTGTGGCAATAGCATGATTTTTAAACCGTCAGAAGAAACGCCACACGGTGCTTTAAAGCTAGCCGAAATATTTTTTGAAGCGGGTGTTCCAGCAGGCGTATTCAATGTCGTACAAGGTGATGGTGAAGTCGGTGCTTGGTTAACTACGCATAATGACATTGCCAAGGTGTCTTTTACGGGTGAAGTCGGCACGGGCAAAAAAGTAATGGCCGCCGCCGCGACTAACTTAAAAGACGTCACCATGGAACTCGGTGGTAAATCTCCACTGATCGTATTTTCAGACGCCGATATTGATGATGCCGTATCTGCAGCTATGCTAGGAAATTTTTATACACAGGGTGAAGTGTGTACGAATGCGACGCGTATTTTTGTGCAAAAAGATATTTATCCGAAATTTATTACACAGTTAAAAGAGCGTACGGAAAAGAATATTATTGCTGGTGATCCTATGGATCCCGAGACTAACTTTGGTGCTTTAATTTCTAAAAATCATCAGCAGTTGGTTTTAAGTTACATTGAAAAAGGCATCCAAGAAGGTGCCTTTTTATTGACTGGCGGTCAGGCCCTGCAACCACCAGGAGTTGAAGGTGGCTATTTTGTTGCACCAACCATTTTCACTGACTGTACCGATGATATGACCATCGTTAAAGAAGAAATCTTTGGCCCCGTTATGTCAGTATTAACCTTTGAATCAGAAGAAGAAGTTATTAAGCGCGCCAATGGTACAGAGTTTGGTTTAGCGGCGGGTGTATTTACTAATGATATCCGTCGTGCGCATCGAGTGGTTAAGCAACTGGAAGCTGGAATCTGCTGGATTAATGCTTACGGTGCATCACCTGCCGAGATGCCAGTAGGAGGCTATAAGCTTTCCGGTATTGGTCGTGAAAATGGATCGTCCACGATGAATCAATATACTCAAATAAAATCTGTCTATGTGGGCATGCAGCCACTAGAAAGCCCTTTTTAATGATTGCTGTGATGATGCTAGCTGTGATGGTAATAGAATGAAAAATCAAATGAGTGATCTAACGTACGATTACATTATTGTTGGTGCCGGTTCGGCAGGCTGTGTGCTTGCTAACCGTTTATCTGAAGATCCTAAAACGTCTGTTTTATTATTAGAAACGGGCGGTAGTGATCGCAGTATTTTTATTCAGATGCCAACGGCTTTATCGATTCCGATGAACACCAAAAAATACGCATGGCAGTTTGAAACAGAAGAAGAGCCACATCTAGATAACCGAAAAATGCATTGTCCAAGAGGCAAGGTATTGGGTGGCTCATCTTCAATCAACGGAATGGTGTATGTTCGTGGGCACGCAAAAGATTTTGATGAGTGGGCAGAAAAAGGCGCAACTGATTGGGATTATGCCCATTGCTTACCGTATTTTAAAAAGTCAGAAAGTTGGGCGTTAGCCGCTGAAAATCCTGAGACGAAAGACTATCGTGGCACGGAAGGTCCGTTAGGCGTAAATAACGGCAACCAGATGAAAAATCCTTTGTACCAAGCATTTGTTGATGCCGGTGTAGAGGCAGGGTACATGGACACCCCTGACTATAATGCCAAACAGCAAGAAGGCTTTGGCCCGATGCACATGACGGTTAAAAACGGCGTGCGCTGGTCAACGTCTAATGCCTATTTAAGGCCTGCACTTGCGCGCCCTAATTTAACGGTTGTCACTCACGCGTTGGTGCATAAGGTTTTATTATCGGTTGATGGCGATGCGAAAAAAGCAACGGGTATTCGCTATGAACGCAAAGGAAAAATGGTAGACGTTCAGGCAAATAAAGACGTTATTTTATCGGCAGGTTCAATTGGTTCGCCGCATTTATTACAGCTATCAGGTATCGGTGCCAAAGAAACCTTAGAAAGCGCGGGTATTGAATGCCAGCATAACTTGCCTGGGGTTGGTGAGAACTTACAAGACCATCTTGAATTCTATTTTCAGTTTAAGTGTAAGCAACCGATTACATTAAACGGCAAGTTAGATTTGTGGAGCAAATTTTTAATTGGTGCTAACTGGTTCTTTTTTAAGAAGGGTTTAGGGGCAACCAACCATTTTGAATCTTGTGGTTTTATTCGTTCTAAAGCGGGTGTTGAATGGCCAGATTTACAGTATCACTTCTTACCTGCTGCGATGCGTTACGATGGTCGTACGGCATTTGCTGGCCATGGCTTTCAAGTGCATATCGGGCATAACAAACCTTTAAGTCGTGGTGCAGTAAAAGTAACCAGTGCTGATCCTAAAGCACCGCCAAGTATTCGATTTAATTACCTTGCAGAAGAAGCCGATAAAGAAGGCTTTCGTGATTGTGTAAAACTCACGCGCGAAATCATTAATCAGCCAGCCTTTGATAAATATCGTGATGATGAAATTCAACCGGGTATACAGGTACAAACAGATGAAGAGATCGATGCGTTTGTAAGAGCAAATGTTGAAAGTGCTTATCATCCTTCTTGTACTTGCAAGATGGGAACCGATGATATGTCGGTGGTTGACCCACAAACCCGAGTTCATGGAATCAATAACTTACGAGTCGTTGATTCCTCTATTTTTCCAACCATTACTAACGGTAATTTAAACGCTCCGACCATTATGGTTGCTGAGCGAGCCGCGGACTTAATCAAGTCTAACGTTACTTTACCGCCCAGTGATGCAGAAGTGAGTATGGCTTCAGATTGGAAAACACAGCAGCGCAGTAAATTTTAAAATTAAAAACTATAACTACACAGGATAAAAAGCATGATGATAAAAACTTTAGTACTGTCAGCAAGTTTGTTGGCGGCAAGTTTTACCCACGCGAATCAGTGTGACACTGTTCGCTTTGCCGATGTGGGCTGGACGGATATTACAGCAACGACTGCTTTGACGTCAGTGGTACTAGAAAGCATTGGTTATAAGACAAAAACACAAGTTTTGTCAGTGCCTATTACCTATAAATCTTTAGCCAATAACGATATCGATGTGTTCCTAGGTAACTGGATGCCTACGATGGAAGCAGATATCAAACCGTACCTTGAAGAGGGTTCGGTAGAAAGCATCAAGAAGAATTTAACAGGGGCTAAATATACCTTAGCTGTGCCTAAAGCAGTTTATGATGCTGGGGTTAAAACCTTCGCTGATATCGTGAAGTACGCCGATAAGTTTGATAACCGAATTTATGGTATTGAACCAGGTAATGATGGCAACCGTTTAATTCAATCTATGATTGATCAGGATGCGTTTGGCCTAAAAGGTTTTGATGTAATTGAATCGAGCGAAGCAGGTATGTTGTCGCAAGTTAAGCGTCAGACTCGTCGTAACAAATGGATTGTTTTCTTAGGTTGGGAACCACATCCAATGAATTCAAACTTTGAACTAGCTTACCTTGAAGGTGGAGATGATTTCTTCGGCCCTAATCTAGGTGGCGCTAACATTCATACTAACGTTCGTAAAAACTATACGTCTGAATGTAAAAATGTAGGTAAGTTGTTAGATAACCTTACGTTTACGTTAGCGATGGAAAATGAAGTCATGGCCGCTATTTTGGATGCGGGTAAAAAGCCTCATGTTGCAGCAAAAGAGTGGATCAAAAAGAACCCTACTATTTTGGATGCTTGGCTAAAAGATGTAACAACACTCGATGGTAAGCCTGCATTAGCAGCGGCCAGCGCGACTCTTAAATAATCTGTCGCTGCATAGCTTGCAGCTAAGTAGTCAGTATTTAAATAATAAAAGTAATTGCACAATTAATAATGCTATTAATAACACAAAGAGGCTGCGAGTAGTAATAACTGCTCGCAACAAGAGATTCCATGGAACAGTTTAAATTACCTTTGGGTAATTATATTGAAATATTTGTCGACTGGTTAGTTGATAACGGCGCATCGTTTTTTGATGCCATATCTGAGTCATTAGAATGGCTGATTAGCTTATTTACGAATGCGTTGCTCTGGCTAAATCCCATGGCATTTATCACGATCGTTGTAGCGATCGCGCTGTATTTTAGACGTTCTGTGGGTCTTGCTGTTTATGCCGTCGTCGCGCTATCGTTGATTTGGAATCTAGGCTATTGGGTTGAAACAATGCAAACCCTAGCCTTGGTTTTATACGCGGCTTTATTCTGTATGGTTATTGGTTTGCCTATTGGAATCTATGCGGCGCATCATCCAACTTTCTATAAGGCTTTACAGCCTGTGTTGGATCTTATGCAAACGGTTCCTACTTTTGTTTATTTAATTCCAACACTCACTCTGTTTGGTTTAGGTGTTGTGCCAGGTTTAATTTCTACGATTATTTTTGCGATTGCCGCGCCGATAAGATTGACCTATTTAGGCATCTCCGAAGTACCTCAAGATATTCTTGAAGCAGGTCGATCGTTTGGCGCGACTAAGCGTCAGCTTTTATTCCGTATCGAATTACCTGCGGCCGCAAGCAGCATTGCTGCCGGTGTGACACAATGTATTATGTTGTCTTTGTCGATGGTAGTTATCGCGGCATTGGTCGGTGCAGATGGTTTAGGTAAGCCAGTCGTACGGGCATTGAACACTGTGGACATCGCTAGTGGTTTTGAAGCAGGTTTAGCCATCGTATTATTAGCTATTTTACTTGATCGTCTATTTAAAGCGGGGCAAGCAAAATGATTAATATTAAAAATTTGGATGTCATTTTTGGTGATCAGCCAGAACGTGCATTAGCGCTATTAGATCAAGGGCAAGAACGAGAAGAGATTAGTAATAGCACGGGTTTGGTTGTGGGTGTTAATAACGCCAACTTACAAATCAGTAAAGGTGAAATTTGCGTATTAATGGGACTGTCTGGTTCCGGCAAGTCGAGTTTATTACGTTGTATTAATGGCTTGAATGATACGACTCGTGGCTCTATTGAAATAGATCATGAAGGCGAAGTTATTGATTTAGTCAGTGCTGATGCTGATATGTTAAGAGCGATACGCACCAAGCGTATGTCTATGGTATTCCAAAAGTTTGCCTTAATGCCTTGGTTAACCGTGGCGCAAAATGTTGCTATGCCACTTGAGCTACAAGGTCTTGATAAAAAAGAAATTAAACAGCGAGTCGATGCTCAGCTTGAGCTAGTAGGTTTGGAGCAGTGGGCAAAGCACAAACCGAGTGAGTTATCAGGTGGTATGCAGCAACGTGTTGGCTTAGCCAGAGCATTGGTGACAGAGTCTGATATTTTATTAATGGATGAGCCGTTCTCTGCTTTAGATCCGTTAATTCGTACTCAGCTTCAAGATGAACTTATTCAGCTACAGGAAAAATTGAATAAAACTATTATTTTTGTGAGTCACGATTTGGACGAAGCCTTAAAGCTGGGTACTAATATCGCGATCATGAAAGATGGTGAAATTGTTCAGCAGGGTAAGCCAGAAAGCATCGTATTAAATCCTGTGAATGATTATGTGAAACAGTTTGTGGCGCACACTAATCCAATTCATGTATTGAAAGCAAAATCAATTATGCGACCCATTACCGATATGGAGTTCACAGAAAAAGGTTATTGTTTAAGTAAGCGTCATGATTATTGGTTAAGTGCAAGTCAACAGCAGGTTTATTACCGTGGGGGCGAATTTTCACCTCAGCTGTGGCAAACAGGTCAAGACATTGTTAAGTTAACTGCAGCACCGACGTGTGTGGCTGCAGATACTGGCATGCAAGACGTTATGGAAATTCGTTATCATACCGATCATGCGGTATTCATAATGAAAGATCTTGATGAAGATTTAGATGACGATGAGAAACTTCATCGTGATGAAAAAATTCAAGGAGTGATTGGTGATAAAGAGCTGTATCACACCTTGTTGGGTAAGATGATGCTAGAAGATTAAGATGATTAGCCGATAAAAATATTTTTATTATTTTTGTCAATTATAAGAAAGAGAGAAAGGAAGAATCACAATGAAAAAATCTTTATTAGCTTTAGCGATTGCCGCTTCGGCAACTGCTCCAGCTTATGCTTCTACAGCAATTTCTGGTGGCATTTGGTTGAACCATCAAAATGTCTTGGAAGAAGACGATTTTAATGATGCAGATCAGCGTGATCAAGCAACCTTGGGGGATGTGAATAGCGAAGCCTTAATTCTTTACATTGATCATCAACAAGAAGGTACTGATTGGGAATTATCGGCTGAATGGCGTACGGGTCCAGGTTCATTTAGTGACGGCGCTCATAATTCAACTGGCGATTATTCAGGGTTTCATAAGTTGTGGGTTGGTTATAACTTTTCGGAAACTAGAAAAGTAGTGATTGGTAAATCACAAGTTCCTTTCGGTTGGGCAACAATCAACTTCTGGCCAGGCGATATGGCATTAGGTGGCTATGGGGATCAGATGGATGTTGGTGTAAAGTTCAGTGATAAAATTGATAATATTAATTATGATTTAGCTTGGTATATTTCTGATGATTTCGGAGAAACTAGTACTGATACTATGGATGATAATAATCATTGGGGGGGTGGAGCAGATACTGCAAGTCTTTATCGTAAAGTTAATACAGCTGTATTGAATTTAGGTTATGACTTATCTACGAGTCAAACGGTTGGGGTTTCTTATCAGCAAGGTGAGCTACAAGAAACTACGTCTGTCAATGTAGGTAGTGATGATACACGAGATCCTGCAGATGACTCTACCTTTGGTGGTCATAACGCTTGGGATGTATGGTATACCGGTACTTATGGCAATCTAGGTGTAATGGCTCAGGTTATGGGTACTCAGCGGGATGGTTTAGATAACGTAGGAGCACTCGCTGAAGAAGTTAAAACAATGCGTCAGGCTTTGACTGTTTCGTATGCAACAGGCCCGTTCAACTATTATGTAGAGTATACTGGTGCTTCTACCGATACCAAGGGCAACAAAGCAAGCGACATGGTTGCTTTTGCGCCAGGTGTTAGTTACAACTATGGCCCTGGTTGGATTTATGCAGAATATTTAACTCAGACTAACTATATCGATAGTAATGGCGATATAGGAGATAACGGTGATGTAGCTAATACCGATTATAAATTCTCTGCAATGTACCTAACAATTGATTATTACTTCTGATTTTAATTCAGACATAATTAATTGATAAAAAAATACCCGTAAGGCTTTCGCTGAACGGGTATTTTTTTGCTTTCTTTTTATTCCTCTAGCCTAGGGCTAAAAGGTGTTTATAAACCGATTATTTTCTATATTGTAACCAAGCATAAAAGAACATCAGACCGAACAATAAATCATTCAGCCCGTAGATCACCATGAATATAGTGGTCAGCATTGATTCATTCCACATCACCATAATGTCTGGCTTCATCACAAACCAGAAATATACAGCCGTGCCAACGTAAACCATTTTCTCAATAAAGAAGACAAAGATTAAGCGTGAAGCACGTGGATGCTCCGTTGATACTGAAATATACGCCATGCCCCACAAGATAATCATGCCTAAACCAAAGTGGCTGAATATTTGAGGGTAGTAACTGGTTAATAATTCGTTTTGAAAGCCTAAAGAAAAGCCTAAAACACCAAAAATATTAACCAAGCCTGCAAGTACAAAACCAAAAGTTAAGTATTGTTTCATAAAAATAATTCCGTCATCAGATTGTGGGATAGGAAAGTTGGCAGCATTCTATCAGTCGTTGCGGCTCGGCTCCATGGTGAGAAGTGGCCATTCTATTAAAAAGACCTTTTCAAATAACGTTATTAACGTAAAGCTAGTCAAATAAATCAGGTGTTGGGCATTCTAAGATAGCCGCGATGGTTTGAACCAGCTCACGCTCGGCGACTTCTACACCATTTACACGGACGCAAGCTGCCAAAGCCTTCATGATACGGCCCTTAACATGTGGAAAAGCTTGAGTGAGTGTATCGAGGGCAACATTAAAGCTTTTGAAAGAGGATGTTTTAGCTTGTAGCTGTAAGCCTTCAAATCCCGCGGTTGTAGCCGCGATTGCGAAGCTCTTTAGCGCACCTTCTAATGAGTCGTGGCCATGATTCGCAACAAAGGATAATACGGTTTCAATTTCTGAACTTAGTTTTTTAACATTACCGTACTTGGCCTTAATCGCTTTGGCTTTATCAAAAGTTGGGTTTAGATATTGAAGAATCATGCGATAGAGGCACCATTCGAATAAATCTATCTTACCGTCAGCTTGTACAATTTTGACCAGCAGTTGTTTAAAGTTACGGTATTGATCAGCTGATAACAGCTTAAGAGCGGGTATGGCTTTGTCAATCATTGGTAAGCGCTTACTTTCATCAAGCCGTGCGACCAGAGGAATTAGCTGGTTAACCGATTGTAATAAGCCATCACCGCAATATTGCTTTATTAAGTCTAGCTGTTGTTCGTGTACCAATGAACTGTTGGGTGCTAATAGCAGGGCGTAACACAGACCTCTTGCATTCAGCGGATCATGGGCAGCATTTGTTAGTTCTGATTCTGCGTCTACAGTATTTTGTGTCGGTATGCCCTCGACCGTGCTGTTTGGAGCGGTAAAATCAATCGCCGCTGACATAGCCGCTGCGACTCCCGTTAAAAGCTCTTCAGGTCTTATCTTATTTTGGGGTGCAAGTTGAGGTGACTCATCATAAGCTTGTTTTAATGTTTGTGGTTGCACCCATTCGCCATCCCAGTTTTTATCAATACGTCGGATGCGCTCTTCTAATTTGGGGTGAGTGGAGAGAAAGCCAAAATGACTAGAAAAATGGCTGTAAATAGCATTGCCAAAAAAAGCGTGACTGAATTCTTCGCGACGGCTGTGGCCAATGGCAGAACCGACGCCACCATAGCCAATAACTTTTAAGGCTTCGGCAATGGCTTGAGGGTCTCGGGTAAATTGAACGGCACTTGCATCGGCTAAATATTCACGCTGACGGCTAACGGCTGCTTGAATCAGTTTGCCAAAAAATACGCCGCTATAACCCAGTATCATGAAGCCTATACCGATTAGAAAAAGGGGAACTCCGCCTTCTTTTTTATTTGAAGAAGATGAAAACATACTCGACTGCGAGCGCCCTCGACTGTAAATACTGTGACGAGCGCCAGCCTCAAGAATAATACGGCCCAGTAGACCAATGCAGAGAATACCGAAAAGAATCGCTATTAAACGCATATTCATCCGCATGTCACCGTTTAGAATATGGCTGAATTCATGGCCAATGACACCTTGCAGTTGCAAGCGAGAGAGCTTGGTAAGACAGCCTTTGGTGACTCCGATAATCGCATCCGACGGCTGAAAACCTGCTGCAAATGCATTAATACCGATTTCATCATCTAATAAAAATACCTGTGGAACGGGCATTCCAGAAGCAATGGCCATTTCTTCAACAATATTTAATAAACGTCTTTCGTAAAAATCTTCACTATCGGGTTTTAATAAGCGCCCACCTAATGAATGAGCAATGGAAACTCCACCGCCACTGAGTTTGATCACTTTGTATAAGTAAGCGAGACCAACAAAACCGCAAACAACAGCTGAAATAATTAGCCAAGCTCGCCAAGACATGTAATGGAAAATATCAAATAATGATGGATCTCGGATGACCTTGTTACCAAGTCCAGGAAAAATATCGGGGTTGCCCCAGAGGAAACCTGCGACCAACAAATTGGTTAAAAAAATCAGCGTAAGCAGTGCTAAAGCAAATAATAAAACCAATTGCTTTGTACGTTTTCGCGCTTGGTCTTGATGGCCGAAGAAATCCATTATCTATTTCCGTTTATCTTTAGAGCTTGCTTCAGGATTACATTAAACTGAGTTTAGAAACTCACTTTGGGTGCGACTTGAATTTGCACACTGTCTTCAAATTCTAATAATGTGGCATCTTTAGTATGGCCAAATTTATTAGCAAAGAAGATCGGTGGAAAAGACTGACGATACGTATTGTATGTTGTTACCGCATCGTTAAAGGCTTGACGCGCAAACGCAACTTTGTTTTCTGTGCTGGTAAGTTCTTCGGTTAATTGCATCATGTTGGTATTGGCTTTTAAATCTGGATAAGCTTCTACGGTGACGTTAAACCGACTCATTGCTCCGGCTAAAGCGCCTTCAGCTCCGGCAAGTTTGCTCATAGCGGCCGCGCTCGAAGGATTGCTAGCAACCGCTTTTAATCCGGCCATGGCTTCATTGCGAGCTTCAACGACGGCAGTCAATGTTTCAGACTCGTGCTTTAAATACGCCTTTGCCGTTTCAACTAAGTTAGGGATTAGATCATAGCGACGTTTAAGTTGAACTTCTATTTGTGAAAAACCATTTTCATAACGGTTTTTAAACGCTACGAGATTGTTGTAAATGCTGATGATGTAAAAGATAACAGCAGCAATCACCACAAGGGTGATAATCGTCGATATTTCCATGAGCTAATCCTTATTAAGTTTTAATGCACCGCTTTTAAATATGATTTCTATAGGCTATTTATATTGACTATTTTTTATGCCACTGGCCATTGCTATCTTTAAAAAATTCACCCGTGTTTAACTTATTTATGATTTTTTCGCCGGCGATTTTTTCAATGCTTTTTAATTCTGTTTTTTGCTTGTCTGCAATACTTTGATACTTTGTTTTACGTTGTGCATTAATGTCGGTCATTAATGTTTTTGCTTCGGCATTACCCCTAGGAGTCATTTCTAAATAACCGCTCGCGTTTTCTCCTAATAGGCCTTTGTTTTGAGCTTCATCAAGAGTCAGTGCTAAAGCAAGTTGGCTCATTATTAAAAGAGAGGCTGCAATAAATAAAGATTTTAAAGTCATGTTATTTTCCTTCTGTTTAATTCTTTTTAGTGTCTTTTCAATGTGTCGTATTATTCTGAATAAACCTTTTAGAAAAGATCGCTCTCTTCGCTGAATAAATCTTCCAGTTCTTTTTCAACTTTAATGCGAACTTCGTGTTCAATTTTCACATTCAAGTTAATTGTAATCGGCTTGTCTGGCGCAGCAACTTTTACGGTGCAGGCGCTGGTTATTATTACCATCGCTAATAGGGTGATTACTTTCATGGTATCTCCTAGTGTTTAATTCGTTTTATAGTTCGGGTTTATAGTTCGGGTTTAATTAATAGATACTTTTGCATTATTGATACTTATTCTCAAGCTTTTGCACAATATCATTGCTGACCCGTAAGCTTTCCAGTAAATCGAGCAAGTTATACTCTAAATTTAAATTAAAATGCGTAGCTTGGCCATCAAAGAAGGTGGGGTTATACCCCTGAAATTGCAGTCCTAGATTGAGCTCGCCATCAGGCTGATAGGTTATGTCTGTTTGCAGCTTGTCATAACGAAAATCATTCAATACCTGCATCGCGAGGCCTACACTAGGATTGCTGTCTTTTAAACTGTTTGCGGTAGCGCCACGGAATTGAACGATACCGCCGGGGGCCCTGGCATATAGGCTTCCTGCGGGTACTTGTGGGCCTTCGGGTAATAATATAATAGGCAGTATGCCGTCCAATTGCCCGGTTGCGGTAATACCTGCTCCTGCTTCTAAGGCTGCTAACTGCTCTATTTGTAGGCCTTCTATTTCGATGCCAAAGGCATTTACTTTTTGGTTGGTATCAAAGCGAATTAAAGGCACATTAATCCGTCCCCCTAGCACATCGGTATGTACTTCTTCGATCACGATTAATGCTTGAGATAAGTCAGATTGTATCGTGGCTGTACTGCGGGCTAAAACATTGGCGATGTTGATTCCAGGGTTAATACTGAGCGCAGATACTTGGCTATCAATACGGAAGTCATCATAAAAAGGGCGGCGTATCGCCAGTTGCATATCAATGTCTTCCCATGTGGTTAATTCTTGATAAATACCCGACATATCATCGATACGTAGCATTAAGTCAGGCTGCCAGCGCCAAGCAATACTTGAATCATCAAAGATATCTGCTTGATATTGTTGCCACTGCACCCAGCCTTGAGCAGACAGGCTGCCGTTTAAAAGCTGAGTTTGGGTGAGGTCAGCCATTTTTATTAATCCCATTTTTTGCCAGTCGAGTTTTAAATTCTTCAAATACAGTTGTGCGTTGCCTTGCTGTAAATTGCTAAAATCGTGTTGGGCTAATAGGGTTAAATCTAGACTATTTTCTAAACCAGATAAGTTCATTGACGCGCTTAATTTTGCTTGTTTAAGATTGAGAGATGTTAGGTCAATATTGCCTTCGAATAATAACGACGGTACAGGCCACTGATTCCAGTGGCTGGCTAAATTTTTTACTTGCCAATCACAGGCGAGAGGTAATTGAGACAATGCTTGCTGACTTCTTAGTTGTGGCGAATATTGCAGCTTCAGCCAATCAAGGTTACAGCTGACTTGAGCATTATCTAGCTGTAATAGTTCATTCTTGTTTTTCCATTTCAGTTTTTCAAAAACGATGGAAAATTCTTTTGCTTGAGTTAGCTCTCCATTTATTCCCTCAATAAACCAATCAGGAAGTAGTTGCCAGTGTATTTCAGAAAGCTGGGCATTAGGTTTGTCAGCGAATAAAGCTTCTAAATACTGGCTTTGGTTATTTAAACCATGAGGAAGGCTTAATTGCCAATGCCAGTTATTGTTATTCTTTTGCCCTTGAATAATAATTTCGCCTTGGCTTTTATTGATTAATCTTGGCCATAATGGATTTTCTTGCTGTGTATTAAGGCTAAGTATTTGTTGGCTAATAAATTTGCTTGTATTGTTTGCTTGGCTATCAAAATTTCCTTCTAGCGTCAGTTCTGTTTTATGCGCTAATTGTTCGCCAGTTAACTGTTGTGCGAACCGTCCTTTCCACTGGCATTGATGGCTTTCTTGCTTAAAGGCGCAGGTTAATAAAACGGCTTCTTCAAGATACTGCTTAATTTTAAGATCAATTGGGGCGAGTGAATGTATTGACCCTGCTAGATCAAAAGTATCTAAACTAAATTGCCATTGTTCTTCACGTTGATGATCAATATGAGTATTTAAATTAACGGCCAGTTCAGCATGTTCAATAATGTTTTCTTTTTTCGTATGATCAAAGACGGTGAAGTCATTAATTTTAATTTGTAGCAAACCTTCAGCAGAGAGTTGGCTTAAAAATTGTTGCTGGTTATGAATTTCTCTGGGTAATGTGAGGTCTAAGTTCCAAGCCTGAATTGCAATATTCGCCTTTAGTGTATGAGTTTGATCTTGTTGCTTAATGAGTGCGAGCCAAGATTGAATATCTGCGCTTTGTTGTAAACTCAATGTGGCGTTTTGTGTAGGATCACTGGGTAGACTCCAGTTAGCCTGTAAATTGAAAATGGGCACGGGCTGCTGTTCGATAAAAATAAGGCTATTCATATCACCTTTATTATTGAGCGTGAATTGATGCGTTAGTGTTTTTGTTAAATCATGGGCCTGAACGATATTGTTCATACTGAGTTGTTGTTTATTAAAGTCGATAGTCGTATCAATCGTCGCTTGAGGATGAACGAGCTGAAACTGTTTGATCGCTAAATTATTTACCGGCAGTCGCTCAAAAATTTTCTCTAAACTTGAGAGTTCAATGGTTGGATTGTCAGTTGTTTTATTATTGATAATTTCAGACTGAGTTTTGTTAGCAAGTTTTCGATTATTAAGATTGCTATCGAGAGAGGTGGGTAATATTTCTATTCGAGCATGTTCTACTATGACGTTCTTAACCTGCCCTGAAGCGATGCTCCAAGGAGAGAAGGTGACTTCAATATCTTGTATATTGATTTGGCTATTTTGGATGGGAAAGAAAAACTGAATCTGATCAATATGAAGTTTATGCCAAGTTAATTGGCTAATGCGGGCTTGGCCTTGTTCGAGATCAGCTTGCTCCATGGCCCAAGGCAGCAGGGCGTTAATTCCCTGCTTGACCAGCATTGGTAGAAACAGAATACATCCAGCTAATATAACGACACTGATCAACAGCGCTTTAAGCCATGATTTCATTTTCTGCCCTGCTCCTTGGTATGCCGACTGGCTTGTTGAGCCTGATTATCAAGCCAGTATTATATAAAACGTCTATTTAGTTAGACGCTTTTATCGTCTTAACACCTTCTTGTGTCGCGAGTAACAATGTATCTGCAGGGCGAATCGCAAATAAACCATTAGTGACCACGCCTGTTAACTGATTCACATTTTCTTCTAATAATTTGGGAGCCGTTTTAGCCTCTGGAGCCATTTGAAAATGATGTACATCTAAAATCACATTGCCATTATCTGTTACGAATCCTTGGCGCAAGACAGGGTCACCGCCTAGTTTAACCATTTCACGGGCGACATAGCTGCGCGCCATGGGAATCACTTCAACAGGCAATGGAAATTTGCCCATAACTTCAACCAGCTTGCTCTCGTCGGCCACACAGACAAATTCTTTTGCGACGGCGGCTACGATTTTTTCGCGGGTTAACGCACCACCACCACCTTTGATCATTTCGAGCTGATGGTTTATCTCGTCGGCGCCATCAACATAAAATTCAAGCTCTACCACTGAATTGAGATCATAAACAGGGATGCCATGGCTTTTTAAGCGTTCTGAGGTGGCTTCAGAGCTGGCAACAGCGCCATCGAAAAAGTGTTTGAACTCGGCTAAGGCATCAATAAAACAGTTAGCGGTTGAACCTGTGCCTACGCCGATAATAGAATCAGTTTCTAAATGCGGTTTGATGTACTCAGCGGCGGCTTTACCGACGGCAGCTTTTAATTGGTCTGAAGTTAATATATTCGCAGATGAGGACATGTTAGGGCTCTAATCGATTCGGTTAAGTGGGTCTATGTAAAAGTCTATGTAAAAATTAATCACGGGCACAAGCATTATAAATCCTTATTCGCTACAATGCTTGTCTTCATACATTAAAAAAAGTATAGATCATGACCGCTCGTGCTTCTGCTAATTCAAATCCCAAGCTGCTAGACCAATATATCAAGAAGATCCTATCTGCTAACGTTTATGACGTTGCGATTGAGTCACCTTTGCATATTGCTCCATTTCTTTCTGAGCGCTTGGGTAATAATATTTGGGTGAAGCGCGAAGATAAGCAGCCGGTCTATTCTTTCAAAATTCGCGGTGCCTACAACAAAGTTGTGCAGCTTACCGATAAAGAGAAAGCGGCGGGTGTTGTTGCCGCTTCTGCGGGTAATCATGCTCAAGGTTTAGCATTAGCCGCAAAAGAATTGGGTATTAAAGCAACGATCGTGATGCCTCTCACAACGCCTGAAATCAAGGTCAAATCTTGTAAAGCGCGTGGTGCGAAAGTGGTATTGCATGGTGATACCTTTGATGAGGCTTTTGCCTACTCTCAGAAGTTGGTGGAAGAAAAGGGCTATACCTATATTCATCCATATGATGACCCTGAAGTTATTGCTGGCCAAGGCACTATCGGTATGGAAATCTTGCGTCAGTTGAATGATCCGATTGATGCCATTTTTGTTCCTGTTGGCGGTGGCGGTATCATTGCGGGAATCGCTGCGTATGTTAAATTTTTGCGTCCTGAAATTAAAATCATCGGTGTTGAATCAACCGAGTCTGCTTGCTTGCATGCGGCATTAGCGGCTGGTCGTCGTGTGACTTTACCGAGTGTTGGCATCTTTGCTGATGGCGTTGCCGTTGCTCAAATTGGTAAAAATACTTGGGATATCGCCCGCCATTATGTTGATGAAGTGATTACTTGCTCACCTGATGAACTATGCGCAGCAATTAAAGATATTTTTGATGATACTCGTGCCGTCTGTGAGCCTGCGGGTGCATTAGGGGTTGCGGGTATGAAAAAGTATGTTGAGCGTGAAGGCATTAAAGGCGCGAATCTGGTTTCGATCTTGAGTGGTGCTAACGTTAATTTTGACCGCTTACGTTATATTTCTGAAGTGGCTGAAATCGGTGAAGGCCGTGAAGCAATTTTAGCCGTGACTATTCCTGAGCGTGCAGGTAGCTTCCAGCAGTTCTGTAGTTTATTAGGCAAGCGCCCGATTACGGAATTCAATTATCGTTATCGTGATGATAATTCAGCTCAGATTTATGTGGGAGTCAAAGTCGGTGCTGAAAAAGATGCGCGTCAGAAATTATTGACGGAGCTGGAAGCGAAAGATTATCCAGTACTGGATTTAACCGAAGACGAAATTTCTAAATATCACATTCGCCATATGGTAGGCGGGCATGCGCCGGATTCTGTGAATGATGAGTTGTTGTATCGATTTGAATTCCCAGAGCGCCCAGGAGCGTTACTGCAGTTCTTAAAATCTTTAGGTAAGAAGTTTAATATTTCGTTATTTCATTACCGTAACCACGGCGCTGCGAATGGTCGTGTTTTGGTCGGTTTACAAGTGCCAAAAGATAAGAATCAAAAGAAGGAGGTGGAGACTTATTTAGTTGAACTTGGTTATACCTATTGGAATGAAACGAATAATCCAGCTTATCAATTATTTTTGCGATAATATTCAGTAACATTTAGCTGCACAAGGTCGTGCAGCTTATAAAAAATTAAATGGATTTAATAATGCGTACACTTCTTTGTTTGATAACCTTTCTATTCTTGATCTCTGGTTGTGCAGGTGAGAACAACCAGAGATCTGATCGTGATGATGACGGTGCTCACGACCAGCTTGATCAATTCCCTGATGACAAGACCCGGGCATTCCGCATTACGGGTAATATTCATAATGTGCGCGGTGATATAACGCTAATATTAAACGACCGGCAGATAACCTTAAGTAGTGATCAAGAGTTTCTGTTTGATATTGCTTATGGAGAAGCATTTATATTATTGGCTGAATCAACGCTAGAAGATGAGTTGTGCGTAATTCCAAGCCCAGTGCACGATGGCAAGGCTAAAGTGGCAGTAATGACTATCTCATGTATTACTCGGATTGAAACCGCGCTAGTATTGAACTCGATTACTAATAGCTATCTACGAGAATGCATTAAAGGGCAAGGATCAACTTGGGTTGATGAGGTCGTTGAGCTGGATTGCAACAATGTTTATGATTTCGATCGACTGTGTGGTCGTGATGGTTTAGAACTAGAGTTCATTTCAGAACCAATTACTTGGACTAGTAGTGATTCTGATTGCATACTCGAAAATTTAGATAATGCTGATGGCATTGAAGAATTTGTTTTTCTGAAAAAGCTAGTGCTAAAATTCGGATATGACTATCCGAATAGTGGTGGATCTACATTAAGGTATATCGATTTAACGAAAAATGTATTGCTGGAAGAATTAGAGGTTGAAACTGCTGCTCTTGATATTTCGGGTTTGGATAGGCTAACAAATTTACAGCTAGCTTATTATGAAGGCAGTACGATAGATTTTACGCATTCAGCTAATCTAAGAAACTTAATAGTCTTTGCATCGAATCTTGAAACTATTAATTTAGCACCCTTGAAAAATCTTAAAATTTTAAGTATTCACTCTAATAAATTAGTTTCGGTAGACACTTCAATGCTATCTAATCTCGAGGGGATTATAGTCCTTTGTCGAGAGTTGGAAAGTCTTGATATTTCAATGAATTATGAACTTGAATTTATAGGAGCTCTCTGGACACCTATTAAAGAACTCAAAATTTATAATAACAAAAAATTAACATCTATTCTCTTATCTGACACTAATGTGGAGTATATTGATATCTCAAATAATACTAACCTCATTGATGTTGATTTTAGTTCAAACAAATTTCAAACTGTACCCAGTGGTATTAGATCGATTAAAGATAAGTCAGTAAAAATTAACTTGATTGATAATCCTTTAACTGGGAATGCTAAAGCTGAATTGGCGCAGTTGAAAAAATCTTATAAGAACTTATTGTTTGATGAGTGATTGTAATTGAAACTAGCGATAAGGGATCCCTCCCTTGCCGCTAGCTTTCGAGCGTATCTGCAATAACTATTGGCTAATAACTATTGTGCTGTTACTTTCTTATAACTCTCTTTTAACTTTGCAGTACACGCTTCTCTAGCCTCGTCATCAGACATCGTCTTTTTATAATCATCTAAGCAAGTCTGATATAGCGGCTGAGCTTCTTTTAATAAATCTTTATTGATCATATCTTTTGAAATACTTTTATTTGCGCAGGCGGTCGTTGCAAGTATAAGCGCTAGAGTAGCAAGTGTTTTTAACATGATAATTCCGTAGGGGTAGTAGAGGTATTTGCCAGAGATATTGGCATTCTAAGTTTAATTTCTGGGCGAAGATAGGCCGTAATACGAAACCAGCCTATCTTTTATACGATTTTACATTTGATAAAGCAGCGTTTAGCTTAATATCTCAGCTAATAGTCCGTTAGTCTTTTTTTATTCTGGTTTCTTAATAGAACATAAAAAGCACCAGCGCCACCATCTTTAGGTTGCGCGGTATGATAAGCGAGTACGTCGGATAGCTGAGGTAACCAATGAATAAGGTAACTTTTCAGTAAGGCCGGATCTTCGATGTTACGGTCTCCTTTCCCTGGAAGAATAAGAACGGTACGAAGGTCATATTTAACGCAATCGTTAATAAAGCTAAAGACGACTTCCCGAGCTTTTTCTATGGTCATTCGATGCAGGTCTAAGCGTGCATCAATCGGGTTCTTGCCTTGGCGTAATCGGCGAAAAACATTATCTTGTATCCCATGGCAGCGATAACCTAATTCATTATGAGGCTGAACGCGTTCAACCTCATAATGTTGTAGATGGTTCGGGTCGGCACTGGCTTGCTCTTGAGTAGCCGCTTGCTGACGAAGTTTTTGTGCTTCGGTCGTTTTATGCGGTTGACTCAAGTTGGCCTTTTTAACCTGTTTAATCTTTTTAATTCCCTGCATTTCTTGCAGGAAGAAGTCATCATCGTCAGTCATAGCTGTCTAATCGGAATTTTCGCGACGGGGTAGTGTTGGAGTATAACATCTTGTTAATTGACTCGAAAATACTGACGATTCTTTACCCGTTGATGACATAACTTCAGCAACAAAAGTCTATATTGCCTGTCTACCTATGTCAGTTATAATGAAGTAAGTCGTAATAATAATTAATAAGAATAATAAAAGGTTAGGTTATGAAACAGTTAATGATTGCATTGATGCTATCGATTGGTATCGGCTCTGTTGCCATGTCTTTGGGTGGTGACCATGGTCAGCGTTTAGATTGGGATCAATTGAATCTTTCAAGTAATCAGGCTCAACAAGTACAAACTATTCGTAAAGCCTATCAAGATGAATTTCAGCGTTTACGTAAACATGATATTTCTAAGCTAGATAAAAAGAGTCAGATGTTAGGGCTGCGAGACGATATGATTGCAAACCTGACGCAGGTGCTTTCCGAAGATCAAAGACAGCAAGCAAGCGCAATGATGATTGACCAGGCTGAAAAACGGATCAATAAGCGGCTAGATCGATTGGCGGACAAGCTTGCATTGACTCCTAAGCAACAGGATATAATGCGTTCGGTGGTGAATACGAATTTAGTCGAAAACCCAAAAGCATTGCTGGTTACTGGGGCTGCGGGACTTGATAACCGCGCGTATGTGTTTGATCAGGTGGATCAAATCATGCCCGATATTTTGTCGTCGATGCAGCTTATGAAATGGCAAAAGATCAAAGGGAATAGTATGAAGCATCGTACTTCATAAACATCACCCCTTCGCTAGCACTGTCACCTTTGTGAATACTTATAACTTTATTACTAGACCAAATAGTCAGAATATTGCTATGTTTTAATGACTAATATTAATTTAGGAATTTGCATGGCCAATTCAAAATCAGAATTACTCTATGGTCTCCACGATAGACCTCCTGTGCCCGCCGCTATTCTAGCAGCGTTACAGCACATGCTGGCCAGTTTTGTTGGCATCATCACACCCACCTTAATTATTGGTGGTGTCCTGGGCCTTGGCGCTGAGATCCCTTACCTTATTAGCATGGCCTTGATTGTGTCGGGCGTGGGTACTTTTATTCAGGCCAAAAAAATTGGCCCTATTGGATCAGGGATGGTGGCACTGCAAGGTACTAGTTTTGCTTTCTTAGGATCGATTCTAGCTGCTGGTTTCATTGCTAAAGGGAAGGGCGGCGGCCCTGATGAAATTTTAAGTTTAATCTTCGGCGTCTGTTTCTTAGGTGCCTTTATTGAAATATTTCTAAGTCAATTTCTACACAAACTAAAAACATTTGTTAATCCTTTAGTGACCGGCATTGTTATTACGACGATTGGATTTTATTTGATCAAAGTTGGAATGACGGATTTAGCGGGTGGATTTAAGGCACCTAATTTTGGCAGCTTAGAAAACCTTGCCTTAGGTGGAGGTGTTTTATTATTAATTATTATCTTAAACCAAAGTAGAAATCCAGTGATCAGGGCAGGGGCTATTTTCTTTGGCATGATAGCCGGTATGATTGCGGCTTATATGATGGGTAAAGTTGATTTTTCTAAATTAGCCACGATGGAGTGGTTTGTACTACCAATGCCATTTAAATACGGTTTCTCTTTTGATATCCAAGCTTTTATTCCCGTAGCCCTAATTTATTTGGTGACAGTGATTGAATCCGCTGGGGATTTAACCGCAACGTCTATGGTTTCTCGACAGCCTATTTCTGGCCCTGTTTATGATGCCCGCATTAAAGGTGGCGTGTTAGCCGATGGGGTTAACTCGATGATTGCTGCTATTTTTAATACTTTTCCAAACACAACGTTTAGCCAAAATAATGGAGTTATTCAATTAACCGGCATTGCCAGTCGCTATGTCGCTTTTTGGGTCGCGGGTATGCTATTTTTGCTGGGTCTATTTCCGATTATCGGTGGGATCTTCCAGCAGTTACCTAAGCCAGTATTAGGTGGCGCAACTCTTGTTATGTTCGGTACGATTGCGGCAGCAGGAATTCGAATTCTTGCGACGCTTGATCTGGATCGTCGTACGATGTTGATTATGGCTGTTTCATTTGGACTAGGGTTAGGCGTGGCTATGGTGCCTGATTTATTAAAACAAATGCCTAAAATGATTCAGAATATTTTTGGCTCTGCAGTGACGATGGCTGGGCTGTCCGCAATTCTTTTGAATACCTTGTTACCGCAAACCGAGAATGATGAAGAGGTTGATCCGGTTGTTACTGAGTCATAAACCGTTAAGAGTTTAAAGCCCATTGGGCCAGCGCTATCAAAACAGCATAGCGCGCGCCTTTTCCAAGAGTGACCAGCAGAACAAATACTTTAAAACGAGTCTGCGCTAAACCTGCGATCAACGTTATTGGGTCTCCAATAATGGGGAGCCAGGCTAATAATAAACTCCAAATACCATAGCGGTTATAGAGCCGCTGTCCTTGCTGCCATGAACGAACGTTGCGATACTTATTTGTGACGTATT
This sequence comes from Oleispira antarctica RB-8, assembly GCA_000967895.1. GTDB lineage: Bacteria > Pseudomonadota > Gammaproteobacteria > Pseudomonadales > Oceanobacteraceae > Oleispira > Oleispira antarctica. Next base: position 3,979,534 of record FO203512.1, on the reverse strand, counting down.
CACTGGCCCAGTAGCCTATTGCATAGTTAATACAACTGCCTAATGTATTGCCAACAGTGGCGATGAACCATAATAGTAAGACATTGTGGCCTTGGTCTAATAATGCAATGAGCACGACTTCTGATCCCATTGGAAACAGCGTTGAGGCGATCAATGCAGAAAAAAATAATCCGATCAGAGCCATTGATTTTTAGCGACCTGTCTTATTTGTGTTATCCACTTAATCCGCGAGTGCAATGCGGTGCAGTACTTGGTAGCGGCCTTGGATTTCATGGGTATTATATTGTGCGAACACAATTTCGTTCACCATGAATTCAATGTCTTGTGAATATACGGTAGCAAGCTGTGTGAGTACATCGACGGTTTTAAAAGCTTGATTATAAAACCCGAGTGTTATGTGGGGTATATAGTCGCTTGGATCTTGTTCTGAGCAAATGTTATTGAATAGCGTGCGAAGTGTTGCGAGAGAATGGCAGTGATCTGAAATAGAAAGGTAAGGAGCCGTGGTAAAACTCTGTCCTTTTGATAAATTTAAAGAAAAAGCCGAGAGATTGCTTTCTTTTAGTTTTTTAATTTGTTGTTGAAGTGAAGCTTGCGTGAAATGTTTATCATCCAATAAGCCTGATGCACTTAATGTAATGTGTGGTTGTCGTAAGTAGTTGGGGTGTAGTTTATTGGATAGTTGTTGTTGGGATAAAAGTATTTGTTGCAGGCAGTTTGGGTGATGTATTTCAATTGCCCAAAACCCATAATGTTTTATGCCTTGATGCCATTCAAAAAAATCACGCAGCTCTGTTGGCTGCGTAATTTCATTATCTAAAATCAGATCATGCATGTAATCGATTAAAAACTATAAACGAGTGTCACGCCAACAAGAGAGTCGGTGTTCTTTTTATCGTCTGGCACATCGGTAGTATGTTTTACTTGGTAGTTAATTTTCATGGCTAGCTGCCCAACCAAGGTACTTTCTAAACCCATATCTGATTTGTACACAATTTTTGACTCGCCGCCTTCAACCGTAAAGTGCTCTGTGAATTTCGCACCTTGACCTATGTTTACAAGTAGTTTTAAGCTTGCACGGCCGATTGCTTCTTCTTCTACTTTATCACCGTCTTCATTGCGATTTTCCAATGCGCTGCGACGATAACCTGGGCCAACAACTAAATCTAGTTTTCCGTTTTCATCAGCCCAAGCGTGGTAACCATAACCAACAGACAAGCTGCTTTGATACTGATAACCATTAAATCGATCATCTTCGTACGATAGTACTGACGCGACATAACTGCGCTTGCTAAGAGAATAATCGTGCTCTAACCCAGCAATATATCTTTCTTTTGATGCGTCGCCATCTTCTTCACTGGTTAATGCTTCTAAATTCAATGACGTAGTCACCGGCTCAAGTTCGCGAATAAGGCTGAACTTACCGTTAAAGCTTTGAGTATCACTATTACCGCTGGTTTGAATAAAACCAAGTTCTGCATCGCCTGACCAAGCTGCTTCAGTGGGTGCGGAATCTGTATTTGATGCGTCAACGTCTTCTGCTTGGCTAAGACTAGGTAGTAATAATAAGCCAGTAAATAAGCTAGAGGATAATAATGTTTTTTTCATAATAATATTCGCTACTGTTAAATTAAATTATTAATTTATAGGCTGTTCATTACAAGACAGTTAATTGCAATGTCGCTAGATAAGTGGCTAATTTAGAGCATTTTATAACTTTTGTAAAAGTGTGTGCGGCAGCTTTTACAGCATTTAACGTATAGGGCGCAATTTCTTGCTCATGAATGGAACAGTGAGTTCGAACCGTGTAATTCTTGATCTGTTATTATAAGCCCAATCAAAAAGCAAAAATTAAATCGGTGGTAAGTTTGTGAGAGATGAGATCGTTTCAGCCCCTGTCGGTCGTGTCCTTTATAAGCTCACACTCCCCATGGTTATTGGTATTGTTGCCGTCTTCTTTTTTAACTTAGTCGATACTTACTTTATTGCCTTACTGGGAACGCAAAGCTTGGCCGCGGTGAGTTTTACCATGCCGATAGCGATGATCGTGATGAACTTAGCGATTGGCTTAGGTATTGCCTCTTCTGCCTTGATCGCCCGCGCCACTGGATCTCGAGATTATTCGTTAGCTCAAAATTACGTCGCAGCGACTTTATTACTCACTCTGGCTACGTCCATTTTAATGTTGATACTGGGATTAGTATTTAATGATGATTTATTTCTTTTACTGGGTGCTGATGAAGACTTACTGCCTTTAATCTGGGAATACATGCAATTTTGGTGGCCTGGGGTCGTTGTGATGATGTTGATGATCGTTATCAACAGCAGTATGCGAGCCGTCGGGAATACCAAGTTGCCGAGCATTATGATGCTGGGGTCGGCAGTACTGAATGCGATTCTTGACCCAATATTAATTTTTGGTTTTGGCCCTATAGAAGGGATGGGGGTCGCGGGAGCTGCTCTAGCCAGTACTTTGTGTTGGCTAATCGTCGTTATAGTGATGATGTTCTCTTTGGCCAAAATTGACTTACTGCATTGGGGGAAGCTGACGTTTAAAGCCTTGCTTTCGATCTGGCAGCGATTAATGTCGCTCGGAATACCGGCAATGATTACCAATGTATTAGTGCCTGTGGCGAGTGGTTTTTTATTAGCGATGATCGCCCCAATGGGTGAGCAATCGATAGCGGCTTTTGGCGTAGGCGCTAGAATCGAGCCTTTTGCGATCGTGGCCATTCTGGCATTAACTTCAACCATTCCGGTATTCGTTGGGCAGAATTTTGCAGCAGGCAGGCATGAAAGAATCTGGCAAGCACTGTCTATCTCTGTGCGTTTTATTTTAGTTTGGCAAATTGTAGTGTGGCTGGCGCTATGGGCAATATCCCCATTTCTGGCGACAATTTTCTCCCAAGACCAAGTTGTGATTGATCAAATTGTGGTTTATCTAATGATAATGCCGGTAGGGTATGCAGGAATGGGGATCGTGCTATGCGCGAACTCCGCCTTAAATGCGCTGCAAAAAACCAGTGTTTCGATGTTGCTAAATTTAGTGAGACTCAGCGCTTTTTACGTGCCGCTTGCGTGGTTAGGTGGCCATTATTATGGTTTCGAGGGGCTGCTATTCGGTGCCTCTGTGGGGAATTTAATTGCGGGTTTGATTGTTTGGGTTTTAATACGACACGCACAAGCCAAAGAAGCCTTTGGTGTGCGTAATCATTCTGTCGAGCCTTTAACTTCGTCCTTGCCTGCCAAAATTAGCGGCGAAAACGCCCTAGTAAAAAGTCTTTAAACATAACCCAGTCGCCAATGAAGCTATACAGCGGATATTGAAAGGTGGCAGGGCGGTTATGTTCAATAAAGAAGTGAGCGACCCAAGCAAATCCGTAACCCATTAACGGCATAAACCATAACGCCATGTAATTTCCATTGAAAATCACATACGCAATAATCGCTAAGACCCCCGTACTCCCGATGTAATGCAAGGCACGGCACATTGGATGACTGTGTTCGCTGAGATAAAACGGATAAAATTCGGCAAAAGATGCAAAGCGTTTTTTTTCGGATGATGCATTATCAGCAGTTGGCTCAGTCATATCATACTCTCGTTTTAATTGTTGTTTTTCTTATACCGTCGTTGTCTAGCGTTCAATTGATAAAGCAATGCCCATACCACCACCGATGCAAAGTGTCGCTAGACCTTTGTGTGCATCCTGACGAATCATTTCGTGCAAGAGTGTTACTAATACACGACAACCGGAAGCACCAATAGGGTGGCCTAGTGCAATTGCGCCGCCGTTTACGTTGACCTTGTTGGTATCCCACGCAAGTTCTTTATTGACTGACAATGCTTGTACGGCAAAGGCTTCGTTTGCTTCTACTAAGTCGAGATCGTTAATATTCCAACCCGCTTTTGCTAAGCATTTTTTAACGGCAGGAATCGGCCCTGTTCCCATAATCGCTGGGTCAACACCAGCGCTGGCATACCCTGAAATCGTTGCCAGAATAGGTAAGCCTAGTGCTTCTGCTTTTTCACGGCTAGCCAGCATTACGGCGGCTGCACCATCGTTTAATGAGGATGCGTTACCTGCGGTGACGGTACCGTCTTTCTTAAAGGCGGCGCGCATACCTGACAGTTTTTCGGTGCTAACCGCGCGTGGGCCTTCATCGGTATCAAATACGATGTCATCGCCACGGCGTTGAGGAATGTTGACAGCGGTAATTTCGTCTTTGAACTTCCCTGCTTCAATCGCTGCGATCGCTTTTGCTTGGGATTGTGCAGCGAATTCATCTTGATCACAGCGAGGAATTGCAAACTGCTCCGCAATGTTCTCGGCGGTGATGCCCATGTGGTAATCGTTAAACGCATCCCAAAGGCCATCGGTAATCATGGTATCGACCATGCTCCAGTTACCCATGCGCTGACCATTGCGTGAGTTCGGTAAGACGTGCGCTGAGTTCGACATGGATTCTTGACCACCGGCGATGATGATATCGGCGTCGCCTGCTTTAATTGCTTGGGCTGCTAAGTGCAGAGCTTTAAGGCCTGAGCCACACACCTTGTTGATGGTCATGGCAGAAGCCGTTGCAGGAATGCCTGCTTTAATCGCCGCTTGGCGTGCTGGGTTTTGACCACAGCCTGCAGTTAGCACTTGGCCCATTAATACTTCATCGATAGCATCGACAGGAATGCCCGTTTTTTCGATCAAAGAACGAATAACAATCGCGCCCAATTCAGTAGCTTGTACGCTAGCAAGTGAGCCGCCAAATGTACCAATAGCAGTACGAGTTGCGGCAACAATAACGACATCTGTCATAAGGTTCTCCAAGTATTAATTATATAAATTGATGGTAAAGAATTAAAAATAGAACTTATTATACTCTTTGATTGGTCTTGAACCAGCTTCTTACAAATTCGCTTCCTCAATACATACACCCTAACGAATAAATAGCTTCGTTAGGGTGTATGTATTGAGGAATGTTATGGGGAGGGTGTCGCATTCTAATATGTCTTTAGACTTTAAATTCGTTCACAATTTTACTGAGGTTTCTGGCTTGCTCAGCAAGGTCTGAAGATGCTTGAGAGGTCTTGGCCGCCTCATCAACAGTATCTTCAGAGACTTCATTAATCTTCACAATATTGGCGCTCACCTCTTCTGAAACGGCGCTTTGCTCTACCGCTGCACTGGCAACCTGGCCGTTCATATTATTTATCGTATCGACGTTATTCATAATACTAATTAACGAACTTTCAGTAGCCTGTGATTGATCCACTACTTTGATGGCTTTTTCACGACTGCTTTCCATTGCGTTAACGGCTTGCTCTGTTCCAGACTGTAGGCGCTCAATGATGGACTGAATTTCTGTGGTCGATTCCTCTGTACGCGCGGCTAACGATCTTACTTCATCGGCGACAACGGCAAATCCTCGCCCTTGCTCGCCGGCTCTTGCTGCTTCAATGGCGGCGTTTAACGCTAATAAGTTGGTTTGTTCTGCGATACCTTGAATTACCTGTGAGGCATTACCAATTAATACACTCTCTTTCGCTAAGTTTTTAATGACTTCTCGAGCGTGTTCAACGTCAGCAACCAGAGCGGAAATAGACGCAATATTCTCTGTCATAATTTTTTGTGATTGATGAGTGCCTTCTTGAGCTTGTTTCGTCGCATTGGCTGCTTCTTCTGCGTTGCGAGAAACCTCTTGTGCGGTTGCCGACATTTCATTAACGGCGGTTGCCACAAGGTTAATTTCATCCTGCTGATTATGTATGCCTAGCTGAGTCTTCCCGGCAATGGTTTTCACTTTATCAGCGCCATCTGAAACGCCTTTGCTAAGATTAGCCATCACTTTTATTAGTAGTTGTAAGTGGGTAATGAAACCATTGAAATTATTCACTAGGTCGCCGACTTCATCTTCAGCACGAGTTTGTAAGCGAATAGTGAGGTCACCTTTTCCGGTCGACATGTCGGCCAATGAATGAACAATTCGATTAATGGTTCTGGTAATAATATTAGCGATGGACCACGCTGAAAAAAGCAGAACAACGATAACAATGAGAGCAATAATAATTCCCATGATACTGGTTTGTTTATTTTGCTCATTCGTTGTCTTTATCGACTGTGCGAAATTAGAATAACTTTGATCTCGAAATTTAGATAACGCCTCATTAAAATGATCATAGGATTGATTGACCGTTTGTGCTTGGCTGGCGAGTTGGGTGAAGTCGATGGAGCCATCTAGCATTCCGCGCGCCAGTGCGATTGAGGGATGTTTATAATCGCGATACGCTTTTTGCAGTTGTAAGGTGTCTTGGTCTTTGTCATTTAAATGAATGATTTCAGTTAATAGCGCATCTAGTTTTTGTGCAGAAAGTTCAGCTTCGTTAACTAAATCAACATCTTCTTCGCTTAATGCGGTTCCTAATTGATTTCGCAGTTTAAATAATAGACTCCCGCTACGATCCACTCGTTCAATGGTTGGGAATATCACGTTTTCAATTTTGTCCAACTGAGCTTCGGTTGCTTGCTGCGCTTGAATGGAAAAAAATAAATAGACAGAAAGTCCTAATATTCCAATTAAGGCAATGGCCATAATTTTGTATCTAATAGAGAGACGGAGAAGAAACTTCATTGCTATTCCTTGCTAAAAATAAGGGTTTACATACTTGTAAGCTTATTAACAAATAGTTCAAGAGTCGCAATACAACAAGAATAAGGGCTTAGAAATTTAAAAAAATATAAGGAAGAATATAACGAAAGAAAAAGAATCTAGATAACGGCTGAAAAGTATTGAATTGGCCTATCGTGTCCATAAGCCAAATCAATTCAATAAACAGCACAATGACAAGAGTTTATAGTAAATCTTGCATCTTTTTATAGGCTTGTACTAGGCCGCTCGTCGAGCTGTCGAAGGCGGCACTACTGGCTTCTCCTTCTAATGCCGCGAGTACACTATTACCCATATCTTTGCCGAGTTCTACGCCCCATTGGTCGAATGAGTTTACGCCCCAAATCATGCCTTGAGCGGCCACCTTATGTTCGTAGAGCGCAATTAATGCGCCTATAGAATGAGGTGTCGATTTTGGAAAGTATATTGTGTTACTTGGACGATTTCCTGGAATAACTTTTTGCGCTGCGAGTGCGATTGCTTCACCTTCACTCATACCAGCGGCTAAGCATTCGTCGATCGCTTGTTGCTCAGTTTTACCTGTCAATAAGGCTTGGCTTTGCGACAGTGCGTTGGATACCAACATGGCGTGAAAATTATCAATGGGGTTGTGGCTACGCATCGGCATAATGAAATCACTGGGCGAAAAGTGAGTGCCTTGATGCAGTAACTGGTGGTAAGCATGTTGACCATTAGAGCCAACGCCACCCCAGATAATCGGACCTGTGTGATAATCGACTTTGCGACCATCAATGCCAATAGACTTACCGTTACTTTCCATATCAAGCTGTTGTAAGTGGGCAGGCAAACCGCGTAAATAATGGTCGTAGGGCAAGATGGCTTGGGAGTTAATACCAAAGAAGTTCACATACCACACACCCAGTAATGCCATGATGACAGGCATGTTCTTTTCCATGGGGGCTGTACGGAAATGCTCATCCATAGCATGAGCACCGCGTAGCATTTCACGAAAGTTGTCGATGCCGATTGCGATGGCTAATGGCAAGCCTATGGCTGACCAAAGTGAATAACGACCACCCACCCAGTCCCACATAGGGAAGATGTTTTCTTTGGCGATACCAAACTCAACTGCTTTTTCTACATTGGCTGAAACAGCGGCAAAGTGCTTAGGTAAGTCAGCAACACTGCCGCCATTACTGAGAAACCATTGTCGACAAGCCAGCGCATTTTTGAGTGTTTCTTGAGTGCCAAATGATTTTGACTGAACGATGAATAGCGTGCTCTCAGGGTTCAGGTGCTTCAAAATTTCGGTAATGTGCGAGCCATCGATATTAGCGAGGTAATGCACATTAATTTGGTTGTCATTATATGGTTTTAAAGCGCTAGAGGCGAGTTTTGGCCCTAAAAATGAACCACCAATACCAATAGAAACAACGTCTGTAAAAGGTTTGTTGGAGTATCCGCGCCAGTGCTTGCGACGAACTTTCCAGCAGAATTCTTCCATGCGGTTCATGGTATCGCGTACTTCTGGCATTACATCAACACCATCAACGATCACAGGGCGATCGCTGAAGTTACGTAATGCGGTGTGCAGGGCAGGGCGCTGTTCGCTGCGATTAACCAGTTCACCTTCAAATAACGCTTTGATCTGTGCTGGCAGGTCTCGCTTCTTTGCAAGTTGCATCAGCAAGGCCATGGTTTCGGTTGTGATGCGATTTTTAGAATAATCTAATGTCAAACCCGCGGCTTCTAGATTGAAGCGATCAAAGCGCTGGTTATCTTGTTTAAACCAATCCAGCATGTGCTGCTGGTGGATATCTGTGAAGTGATGTTGTAATTGTTGCCAGATGTCGAGGCGCTGTAGGGGTGTGCTCATAATAATCCTTATATGAGTCGGATTCAGAATTGCTAGCAGTATAAACTTTTGTGCGACCTTGGGACAGGGTGCAAAGTATGCAATCGGTTATCGACTCACTCACTAAGTGAGCAGAAACAAAAACGCCACAGCAAGTGTGGCGTATGAATTGTTAACTCAACTAGAATCGACTAAGCAACCTGGACGGGAATGTCAAAGCTGGTATGGCTAACGGTATTATCAGCGTTGGTATAAACCATTTTAGGTTTAAAGTGAGCCAATTCTTTCTCGTCGTAAGTGCTGTATGCACAAATGATCAAGCGATCTCCCACTTGAGCCAAGCGTGCAGCTGCGCCATTAACGGAAATGATACCTGAATTATCTTCACCACGGATAACGTAAGTAGTGAAACGAGCGCCATTTTCCATGTTGTATATTTGAATTTGTTCAAACTCGCGCATGCCTGCCAACTCTAACAACTTACCGTCGATAGCGCAGGAGCCTTCATAATTCAATACGGCCTGTGTGACTCGAGCCTGATGTATCTTGGCTTTCAGCATAGTGGACTGCATAGAAAAAACCTTTAATCCGGTTACGTCTCAATGACTCAGCAGACAAACATCATCTCTGTTTTCATTGGTTAATTTATAGCCTTATTGTAGGCGGTGCGCAGTATGCCCTAATCGGTAGTACGATTCAACGGAAATGGCAAATTATCAATAAGGCGCGCACTGCCTAGAAAAGCTGCGACTAATACTACAAGTTTATCATCATCTGCGGTGGCTGGCTTCAAGTCAGATGAACGACATAATGCCAAATAATCAACTTTGAAGCCTTGCTGATTTAACCTTTGCTGAGTTTCATCCAGAGTTGTTGCAAAATCATTACCCTGTTGAATGGCGGTAGCCACATCTTGCAAGGCCTTAAAGATAGCAGGTGCTAATGCTAATTCATTGGCCGACAAGTAGTTGTTGCGAGAACTTAGGGCCAAGCCTTCAGTATTTCGCTCCGTAGCAACCCCTACAACGCTAACAGGAATAGATAAGTCGGCCACCATTTTACGAATAACGGCTAGCTGCTGAAAGTCTTTTTCACCCAAAAAGGCCTTGTCTGCTTGTACCATGTTGAACAATTTGGTCACTACCGTTGCGACCCCATCAAAGTGTCCTGGGCGAGAGCCCCCGCATAATCCCATAGACACATCAGGAACGGAGACGATGGACTGGCTTTCTTGGCCATTAGGATACATTTCTTCAACCGTTGGGGCGAAGAGCAGGTTGCAGCCATTATCTTCTAATAACGTTTGATCTTGTTCGAGTGTACGTGGATAGTTGGTTAAATCACTCTGATCGTTAAACTGCAAAGGATTAACAAAGATACTGGCGATAACCACATCACACTGCTTACCTGCTTGCTTAATTAAACGCATGTGACCCGCGTGTAAGTTGCCCATAGTCGGGACAAATCCCACACTCAAACCTTTAAACTTTGCGTTGTGCACATATTCGCGCAACTCAGCGACGGTAGAAACCGTTAATAAACTCATGCAACAACCTATTTTATACTGCTTATTATTTAAAGACGTTTATCTTTAAAAGACGTTTAGTTAAATACGACTGATCTAAAAATGTAGAGCGATTAAGAAAACTCGTGTTCTGAACTTGGAAATTTTCCCGCTTTCACTTCTTCGCCATACGCCGCAATCGCTTGCTGAGGTGTGCGGCCGTCGATCATGAAATTTTTAACAAACTTAGGGATATGGCCAGCATTAAGACCTAGCATGTCATAGACCACTAGAACTTGTGCATCGGTATCGCTACCCGCGCCAATACCAATCACGGGAACGTCGACCGCAGCGGTAATCGCTTTGCCTAAACTGCTTGGAACACATTCTAATAAAATACAATCCGCACCCGCTTCAGCAAGGGCTTTTGAATGCTCTATCATTGCGTGTGCTTTTGCGTCATCACGCCCTTGAACGCGATAGCCGCCTAATTTATTTACAGCTTGAGGCGTTAAGCCTAAATGCGCACAAACCGGAACACCTTGGCGTGCTAAACATTCAACCAAAGGCACTAACCAGTCATCCCCTTCCACTTTCACCATGTTGGCACCGGCTTGCATTAATAACGCTGCGTTAGCTTGGCCTTGTTCTAGTGTGCTGTAACTCATAAATGGCATATCAGCCATGATCAATGAGCCTTCATTACCCTGAGCCACGCAGCGCGTATGGTATTCCATTTCGGCCATGGTGACGGGCAGCGTGCTGTCTTTACCTTGGCAAACCATTCCTAAAGAATCGCCCACCAGAATCACTTCAATGCCTGCAGAGCTCACAAGCTGGCTGAAGGTTGCGTCGTATGCGGTCAATACGCTGAATTTTTCGCCCTTGTTTTTACATTCACTAAGGGTACGGATACTGACATTATTCATGCTGTGCCTCAGGTATTCTAATGATGTTAACAATTCATAAAGGGTGCGAACTTGTCACTAAGATTAATCGCGGATGCGGATTAAATCATTATCGAGCCCCGTGAGCAATTGCTCTAAAGCGATGCCGTCTGGGAAGGAAAGGTCAGGGTTAATTTCAGATAAGGGAATTAAGACAAAGCTACGCTGTTGTGCAAAAGGATGCGGAACGGTTAAACGCTCACTTTCAATGACTTGATTATCAATTAAAATAATGTCCAAATCGAGAGTGCGTTCTCCCCAGTGACGCTTGCGAATACGGCCGTGGTCTTGTTCTAGCTGCTGCAAGGCATCGAGTAATTCAAGTGGCGCAAGCTGAGTATCCAACAGCGCAACCGCATTTACATAGTCTGGCTGATCTTGTGGGCCGACAGGCTTGCTGTGATAAAGCGAAGAATGTGAAACTAAAGTAGAGCTCGGCAACTGAGCAAGCTCTATAAAGGCTTGCTCTAATTGCTGTTGCGGTTGGTCAAGGTTGGCACCCAAACCGATATAAACCAAAGACATGATTCAATATCTCTTTTAGCGCTACGGCTCAGAGCGTCGTGAGCGTTGGCGATCATTCGGCGTGCCACGATTGGTACGACGCGGGCGACGCTTTTTAGTATGGCGCTCATCAGGCTGACGATTGGCCGCGACTTCTTTATATTCATCGGTTTCTTGGTATTGAGTCCACCAATCGCCTAAACCTTTGAGGTTTTCACCACACTGTTCGCGTAATAAAACAAAATCATAGGCCGCGCGGAAACGGTTACTTTCAGCCGCTTCAGCCGCTTTTTTACCTTTCTTTCTTTCTAAACGAGACTGCATATCCCAAATTTCTTTCATTGGAATCGTAAAACGCTTAGGAATTGAGGTGCGCTTTAATTGCTGTTCGATAACACGGCTAGCGGCTTTATGCAGCGCGGGCTGTGGAGGAATACCTTGCTCTAAAAACTCTGCTTGAACTCGTTGCAGTGATGGCCATAGCAATGCAGCAAAAAAGTAATAAGGCGTGACCGATTTACCCGCTTGAATACGCGTATCGGTATTAATCATGGTTTGTTCAACAAAGCGTGCAGCAAACTCATCGTCAGCGACACATTGCTCCGTTAATGGAAACAGCTCACCAAATAGCTTGTATTCACGCAGTAAGCGGTAGGTTACTAGCGCATTACCGGATAAAAACAGCTTTAACACTTCTTCAAATAAACGCGGCGCAGGAATCTGCTCCATTAACGGCGCCATCATCTCAATCGGTGCTTTTGTTTTTTGCTCGATCTCAAAATTTAATTTACCAGCAAAGCGAATAGCACGCAGCATGCGCACAGGGTCTTCGCGGTAACGAGTTTCAGGGTCACCCATTAAGCGGATTAATTTATCTTGAGCATCTTGATAACCGCCAGCATACGACAGCACAGTAAAGTCATCAACGGCGTAATACATAGCATTAATGGTGAAGTCACGGCGCATAGCATCATCATCGATGTTGCCATAAACGTTATCGCGCAAAATCATACCGCTATCGCCTGTCGAGGCTTGGTTACTATTGTGTTCTTCTTTGGGCGAGGTGCGGAACGTAGCGACTTCAATCACTTCGCGGCCAAATAATACGTGTACTAGTTTAAAGCGACGACCAATTAAACGGGAGTTGCGAAATAGCTGGTTTACTTGTTCAGGCGTAGCGCTTGTTGCTACGTCAAAATCTTTTGGGTGTGCACCTAGCATGGAATCGCGGACGCAGCCACCCACAAGATAAGCTTGATAGCCCGCATTGTTTAGACGATAAAGGACTTTCAACGCATTTTCACTGAGTTGGCGACGGCTAATGCCGTGCTCTTTACGTTGCAGGATTTGCGGTTTTATTTCATCAACCGCGTTTTTAGCTTTGCGGCCCCCTATTAAAGAAGGGAAAAAGCGCGCTACAGTATTAACTATGGACATCTATGGTTGCCTGAATTTTCGCGATTGCAGGGGAAAGTTACGTAAAAGGAGAACTTGCGCCTGTCGAGTATGATTATTGTTCGATATTAGTTAGTTAACGAGTTTACATGATGGGTTGGCGCTTTCAAAGCATCGTAGCTATAAAAGGCTGGCTATCAATAAAAGGGGATCATAAAAGAAGTAAAACTCAGGTTTGGCGATTATTATTTTTATTGTTGCCAAACCGAGAGTAAGTAAACTAGCTGTTTTGAATACGCAGGAACTAAGAGCTCCGTTATTATTCTTATTATATGTGTGCTAAGTGATGCTCACTTCGCACTCAAAACAACTAATTTTCATTTTTCTATGCCTCTTTATTATTCTTATTGTGAGGCCACCTCTTAATGGGTGTTTTGATATTCGTAAACGCGATTTTATTTTTATTATTGCGTTTAGTTTCAATCTTACGTTTTAGCTTTGTTATTTTTATTAGTGCTTAACGTTATATTTAATATATAGCTATAACCGTGCCAACTTTACTTTTTCCTTTTAAATCAATGGCTTGAGGAAACTGTTACTTTTTAGAATCAACTTGATAAGCCAAAAGTGTTACCCGAAGTAATGTCTATCCGTAACAAAGGTAACGATTAGGTAACACTGTGTAATTTTTTTCATAAAATGAGCCACTCTCAGCTCTGGCTGACGGGTTAGGTAGTAAGCAAATAAAGTTTGGCTGCTGGGTATTTACAGAATGGAGTGAGTGTTGACGTAAGTTTGGCGGAAAAGAAGTAAAAAAATTGAAAGCTGATGTGAGCAATAAACTGAATAAATGTTAATCACATGATATTGGCGCACAGAAATAGGGTGCTAGTTAGTCGAGATACGTTTTGAGAAATTAGTTCAAGAGAGGCGTGTTTGAATCGTTTTATTTAAAATAGAGTGTCGAATGGATTGAGCAGAGTTAAATGAAGGATCAATTGCTTTACACTGCTATCTGGAGTGCAAAGCAATTGATGCTTAGTGAGCCCGGGGTATTATTATTGTTATAAGCTCTTGATCAGCGTTATTATTTTTATTGCTGCCGATCTAGTGTCATGCTTCTCTCATTTTATTTTTATTAGCGGAGAAGCATTGTTGTTATTAATACTTTAGTAATAGCAGGTAGTGTGCCAACTTTTTAAATCCCTTTAAAATCAATGGCTTGAAGGTTTTGCTGTCTGAAAGGTAACAAATTGTCACTTATATTTGTTACCTTTATCGAAGGCATTAGGTGATGTTTGATACTCTAGTGGCGCCTAATGACTGATTCAGGAGTGGCTAGAATAGAATCCTCAGCTAGACTTTGTCGCTTTTTTGCGAGGAATCCCTAAGCGTTGGCGGCGCTCCCACAAACATTTGCGTGAAACCCCTAGTTTACGAGCAAGGTCGGTTTCGTTCATGCCGTCTTCATTCTCAAGTACGAAGTGCATAAAGTAATCATCCAGTGACAAATCGCCTTGGTTGGCCTCATTACTGCCCGTCGTTTCTGGTTCCAATAAGTTTTCTTTGAGTGTCTGGGGTACGTATTGATCAGGGGAGAAATCAATAGCCATGTTTTCAGGGGTTATGTCATTGCCATCAGCTAAGATCACGGCTCTTTCAATCGCATTCTCTAGTTCGCGAACGTTACCTGGCCATTGATACTGTAAAATTGCCTGTCGCGAAGCATCGGTAAGTAACATGATGCTGCGGTTCATTTTTTCACAACTGCGTAAGAGCATGAATTCAGCCAGCTCAATTACGTCTTTTCCTCGAGCACGCAAAGGTGGCAAATGCAGTTCTAATACGTTGAGGCGGTAATAAAGGTCTTCACGGAACTCGGCTTTTGATGCTAACTCTTTTAAGTTTCTATGGGTCGCGGCAATTAAGCGAACGTCTACCTTTCTACTCTGCACAGAACCAACGCGACGAATCTCTCCTTCTTGCAAAACACGCAGCAAGCGCGCTTGAGCTTCAAGCGGTAGCTCGCCAATTTCGTCTAAAAATAAGGTGCCCCCATCCGCGGCTTCAACTAAGCCTAAGCGTAGAGTTGCTGCGCCCGTGAAGGCACCTTTTTCGTGGCCAAATAATTCAGATTCAATCAAAGACTCAGGAATGGCGGCGCAGTTGACAGAAATCATCGGTGCATCTTTACGGCGGCTTTGAGTATGTAGAGCGCGGGCAACCAATTCTTTACCGGTACCAGATTCACCTTGGATGAGTACCGTGGCATCTGTGGGCGCGACCTTACTAATTTTAGTAAATAAGTTTTGCATCAGCTGCGAGCTGCCAATAATACCTGTTACTGGATACTCTTTTTCAATCTCATGCTGCAGTACTTCATTCGTACGGCTGAGATTGCGTTGCTTAAGAATGCGCTCGACGGTTAAGAGCATTTCTTCATGATCGAAGGGCTTGGCAATATAATCCACCGCTCCAAGTTTCATGGCATCAACTGCAGATCGTAAGCTGGCGTAGCTGGTCATGATCAATACGGGAACTTCTCCCGCCAGTTCAATGAGTTCGGTGCCATTACCGCCAGGAAGGCGCAAGTC
Source organism: Oleispira antarctica RB-8 (assembly GCA_000967895.1). Taxonomy (GTDB): domain Bacteria; phylum Pseudomonadota; class Gammaproteobacteria; order Pseudomonadales; family Oceanobacteraceae; genus Oleispira; species Oleispira antarctica. Next base: position 3,964,114 of record FO203512.1, on the reverse strand, counting down.
ACTGATGATCATGTCGTAATCACTGAAAGTGAGTTCTTTTGCGACATGCAGAGAGTCCGCTTCAAAAATTTCATGGCCTTGGCGCTCTAATAAACGCTTTACTGCTTGGCGAATAATCTTTTCGTCTTCAACGACTAAAATACGGCTCATTCGGATTTATCCTCAAGCAAGTGATTCTGAACTTTGGGTAAGCGTAGGGTGACACAGGTGCCCGCACTGTTTCTTTCGAATGCAGTGTCTGGTGCTGGGGCGCTCTGCTGCAAATCTAGGATGTGACTCGGTACGGGGCTATCAATGCTGATGTGTCCGTAGTGCTCTTCGACAATGCTATAAACTAAAGCCAATCCAAGCCCAGTACCTTTACCGACTTCTTTGGTTGTAAAGAAGGGGTCAAAGATATGATCAAGTTTATCTTCAGCTATCCCACTGCCTTGGTCAACTACATGCAGAGTAACCTGATGAGGATCAATATGTCCAAATGCACGGATGCTACTGAAATCTGGGCTAGCATCACGTGCATTGCCCAGCAAGTTGATGAAAACTTGAACTAATCGTTGAGAGTCGCCTACGACTTGCCAGTTTGGATCGCATTCATTGATGTATTCAATATCTCGACCTTCATTACTGAGACGCAATAATTGAATCGCTTCATCGATGCAGGTGCTGATATTGACGGGAAGGTGCTCTGTCGTTAAGTGGCCAGAATGAGAGAAATTCATTAACGATTGTACGATGCGGGTGACTCGTTTCGTTTGCTCTTGAATCTGATCCGCCATGTCCAAGATTTCTTTATTATCCGTTTCATAACGCATGCTCTGGGCCAAACAGTCGATGCCTGTAATCGGGTTGCCAATTTCGTGCGCTACCCCCGCGGCTAAACGACCAATAGACGCTAGGCGTTCGCTGTGCATCAGTTCTTCTTCTAGCATCTGAGTTTCGGTCTGATCTTCAACCAAGATAACAGTACCTCCAGGTTGGCCGCCCGAGGCTTTAATGATGGATTTGTGCAAGTTATACCAATGTGGGCGTCCTAGCTGCTCAATGCGCTTTTTGTGCTGGTGGATCGCATCATCGAGTAAAAATTCATTTAGCATGCTGCCCCAAGGTTCCGCTGCTGCGGTGAGGCGCGAGCCAGTAACATCGCCAGGAGTGATGCCGGTTAATTCTTCCATGGCGGTATTCCACATCAATACCTCACCTTCGTCGGAGACCGAGCATACGCCGATAGGCAGACGTTCAAGAGTTTGTCTGTGATAGCGGCGCAAGTTATCCAGCTCTCCTGCCAGTCCGCTTAAGCGATCGTGAAAGCCTTCAATACGTTGTTCTATTTGATAAATATCTTCGCTTAACTCGGCATTCGCCTGAAAGGGCAGGTTACGGTTGATAATGTCGTGAGCCACTGTTGGCCCCATTAAACCTGATAAGTTGGCCTCTAAGCGAGTACGTAAGCGGCGCAGCGCATAAGGACGATCTTCATACGAGGGTAAGCTTAAGTCGGTCAGAGCTTGATGGACTTCTCGTTCTGCGACATAACGCCCTAGTGGTTTGCTTAAAGAAATAATGATGTCATTAGAGTTGCCTGCAATCAGGGGCTTACGGCTTGGACGCGATACCGTATCAACGGAACAGGCTTCGGCGGCGGATTTCTCGGATTCTTTTTGCGTTGTCGTTAAACTAACAATAATAAACAGTACTAGATTAATCCCAAAGCTTCCCATCGCTGCAACATGCCAGTTATCCATGTTGGTAGCCGGTAATGCAATCGAATACTCCCAACCGAGCGTCAAGTGTGAAAGAGGAAGGAGTAAGGTATAGGCCCAAACCAGAATACCGACACTTAGGCCGGTAATAAGTCCCCAGCGGTTGGCTTTAGGCCAGTATAAAACACCGAGTACACCGGGTAAAAATTGCACAGCCGCGACAAAGGCGAGTATGCCGAGTAATGTGATTTGAATATCTGCGCCAATAATGCGGTAAAAGCCGTAAGCGGCCAGCAATATCGCGCCAATAAGGTAGCGTCTAACCCATAATAACCATTGGTAAAAATCTTGTTTTGGCCCAGGTTTATAGCTAGGTAATACAATGTGGTTTAAAAACATCGCCGCTGTGGCTAAGGTCGTCACAATAATAACGCCAGAGGCAGCAGCTAATCCGCCGACAAAGGCCATGATGACCAATATTTCAGAATTGAGCGCCATGCCAATGCCTAAAGCATAAAATTCGGGTGGTACTTCAAGCTCTAAATAAATACCCGCCCATAGAATAGGAGGGACAGAAAGACTCATTAATAATAAAAATAACGGTAGCCCCCAACTGGCTGGGCGCAGTGCCTTTGGATTGAGGTTTTCGGTAAAGGTCACGTGAAACATGTGCGGAGCGACGACGGCTGCGGCAAAGAAAACTAATAGTAGGGTACGCCAAGGGCCTTCTTGTAAATTCGTTTGGCGGCTAATCAACTGCTCTTGATTGGCGGCGAGCCAGCTTTGCATATCTCCCGAGCCATCAAAAACAAAGAATAATGCGGTGATACCTAATATGGTTATGGCGATCAGCTTTAGCAGCGACTCAAAGGCGAGGGCGAATACCAACCCTTCGTGCTTTTCTCGTGGCGATACATGGCGAGCACCGAATAAAATAGCAAATACCACCATGGTTATACAAAAGCCAAAGGCCAGAGTTGTCGAGGGTAAATCGGCGTTGAGCAGGTGCATACTCTCCGCAACAGCCGCTATTTGTAGAGTCAGTAGCGGCAGTGCCACGGCCAGCGTAAACAGGGTGACCATAACCCCGGCTAAGCGACTGCGATAGCGAAAGGCGAATAAATCGGCTAATGAACTGAGTTGATAGGTGCGGGTAATGTGCAGTATGGGCTTGAGTAATATCGGAGAGAGCACAAATGCTCCGCTGATGCCCATGTAGTAAGCTAAGAAGCCATAACCATATTGGTCAGCCATGGACACTGAACCATAGAATGCCCAAGCGCTGGCATATACACCCAGAGACAAAACGTAAACAACAGGATGACGAACCCAGCGCTTGGGAACCCAGCCCTGCTCAACGATGTAAGCCGCTAGAAATAAGAAGAAAAGATAGCCAAAAACAATTAGGCTCAGCTGAATCAGACTAAAGCTCATCGGGGCCTCGTTTGAATTCTACCCAAATGTAAATCGCTATTAATAAAAACCAAAGTGCAAAAGGATGGTACCAAGCGCCATTAGGCGCTAGCCACCAATCAATGATCACGGGGGAAAAAATATACAACCCCACCACAACCAGTAGCGAGACTCGGTAATCGTACATATCAGGCTCTTATTATTAATTAACCGTTTATAGTGTTACTGAGAGTAACATATTGACAACTTTTGCGATATTTGATGTGTCTAATACAGACGGCTAATTAACGTTGTTTAACCGTCGATAAATCGATTAACGTGTTCCATCGGCATGTGGTCACTGGTATCGCGGCCATACCAAACATACTCGATCTTGCCGAGAGGATTGATTAAGAAATCCGCGGGAACCAGTTTAACGTTTGGATTCGGCTGCGGATATCCGCCTTTTATCATACCCATAATAATGCGTGGTAATTTAAAGAATAACGCTTTCAATAATGCCGTTGCACTGTGCTCAACACCATATTGATTATAGAGATCGAGGTCAGTATCACTGATGAGGCGAAAGGGTCTAGGGTGCTTGGCTACATAGCGTCTTACTTCATCTGCGGGCGAACTGAAGACGGCAATGATTTCAAAGTCTTTGTCTTTCCATGTCTTATATTTCTGAGTGAGCTCATAAACGCGTAAATTACAAAATGGGCAGGCTGCATCACGGAAAAAAGCGAGCATGACTTTCTTCCCTTTGTAATCACTCAGTTTTATCGGTGTACCATAAACATCAACAGTTGAAAATTCGATACTTGTGCAGGGAGGAGTTAAGCGCATAAAGGTCCGGTCAGGAGGTGAGGGTAAATATTATGCAATTATACGCATATGTTATTAGATTGGATTACTTTTAAATAGCGGCTTGGCTTTGAATATTTTTCAGCTTTAAAGGCTGCCAATGTGCAATCCCCCACGACAACATTTCTTTGACGCTCCCATTGCGCAAAGTTTCTGGCGGTTCCTGTCTAAGCCAAGACAAGGCGCGCCATAATGTGTCTTCTGGGTTATCGAGATCTAATCCAGGCGCTAAATTCTGTTTGCTTAGCTTTTGACCATCGTCGCTGCAAGCGACAGGAATGTGAGCGTAATTAGGCACAGGGTAGTTGAGTTTATGCTGCAGCATATTCTGGCGCAGCGTTGAATCGATCAAGTCGATTCCTCTAACAACATGAGTGATCCCTTGTTGATAATCGTCGACGACCATTGCCAGTTGATAGGCCCAAAGTTGATCCTTACGCTTTACCACAAAATCGCCGATGGTATGCGCAACAGACTGGCTGAAATCACCCTGTAAATGATCGTGAAAAGAAGAGTAGCCTTGTTCAAAATACGGAAGGCTGGAGCTTGAATTATCTTGCTGGCTATCAAAGCGCCAAGCAAATAGAGTTTGCTCTTCTTGAATATTCGAAAGACAATTACCAAAATGCACGCCATGGCTATTAACAAGCTGTTTGCGTGAACAGGTGCAGGGAAATACAGAGTTTTCTTGTATTAATAGATCAAGTGCCTGTTGGTATAAAGCACTGCGCTGGCTTTGAAAAACAATGGCCTCATCAGAAAATAGACCATAGGTATCGAGGGCTTTTAGAATGGTTTCTTGAGCCCCTTGAACTTCACGCGGAGGGTCAAGGTCTTCAATTCGAACCAGCCATTGGCCGTCATTCGATTTGGCATCAAGATAACTGGCTAAAGCAGCCAGCAGCGAACCAAAGTGTAATGGTCCCGTCGGAGAGGGAGCAAAACGACCAATATACGGAATATTGGTCGTTTTATTAACCGAATGGCTAAACATCTATTTTGTAAGCATCTAGTTTTCAATACCTAGTGTTAAAATATTTAGTTTTTAAATATCTAGGTACTTAGCGACTAAACACCCAATTGACGTTCTTTAATTTCGGCTAGCGTTTTGCAGTCGATGCATAGATTTGCAGTTGGGCGGGCTTCTAAACGGCGAATACCGATTTCAACACCACATTCCTCACAAAAACCATAATCGTCTTTTTCGATTAGTTCTAGCGTTTTGTTGATCTTTTTAATCAACTTACGCTCACGATCGCGAGCTCGGAGTTCGAGACTAAACTCTTCTTCCTGACTGGCACGGTCGCTTGGATCCGCAGCGTTATTCGCTTCAGATTGCATGTGTTCTTTTGTGCGATCAACTTCTTCCATCAATTCTTGCTTCCATCTTGCAAGGATCATGCTGAAGTGTTTGCGTTGTTCGACGTTCATGTACTCTTCACCGACCTTTTCTACATAAGGGGTAAAGGTTGTAATAGCAAAAGCTTTATTATCTTGTGGCATAATTGCAGCAGCCTCGTATCGCTACAGAGCTCGAATTTATCTCGAGCCGAGCATTATTCCGTGCGTTCGTCAGGAGTAGGAACGCTTTATTTTTTAACGGAGGCAAGCTATCAGATAAACCGTCGAATGACTAGGCGCTTACCCCATTTTATTCAATTAAATTAACACTTTAGTGGTCAGTCTGCATTAATCTGGCACAATATGACGATTAGTTCCCTTTTCCATATTATTAGGACATACCTGTGACCGGATTTGCCTCACGTACTGAAGAGATTGCACCATTCCAAGTAATGGCAATTTTACAGCAAGCTCAAGCACTTGCCGCTAAGGGCATTGATGTGATTCATCTCGAAGTGGGTGAACCTGATTTTGCAACACCTGAGCCGATTGTACAGGCCGGTATTAATGCTTTGAGTGAGGGTAAAACTCACTACACTCCCGCATTGGGTTTACCAGAATTACGCCGGAAAATTGCAGACTTTTATCAGTCGCGTTATGGCGTAGAGGTCTCAGCGGATAGAATTGCTATAACTCCCGGTGCTTCGGGCGCTTTGTTATTGTTGATGGCTGCGCGCTTAGAGGCGGGTGATGAGTTATTAATGGCAGACCCTGGCTATCCTTGTAATAGGCATTTTGCGCGGGTTTTCGAAGCGCATGGGCGCTTGATTCCCACGACGGCCTCCTCTGGCTTTCAACTAACACCTGAGCACGTTAAGCAGCATTGGAATAAAGGTGCGAGCAAAGCCGTTTTAATGGCGAGTCCTGCGAACCCAACCGGAGCGGTTATTCCTCATGAGGATCTGGAAAAAATAGCAGCACAAACAAGATTATTGAAGGGTGAGCTTTGGGTCGATGAAATTTATCACGGCCTTACTTATCATGATGTTGGTGAAAGCGATCAACAAAGTAAGCGCCCAAAAACGGCGTTGGCTTTGGGTGATGACGTTGTCGTTATTAACTCGTTCTCTAAATACTTCGGAATGACAGGCTGGCGTTTAGGGTGGATGGTGGTGCCTGAGCATTACATTCCTGTGATCGAACGCCTCGCGCAAAATTTATTTCTGGCTCCTTCAACGCCTGCTCAATATGGTGCTTTAGCTGCGTTTGGTGAAGAGGCTCTTGCGATTATGGAGGCGCGTCGTTTAGAACTGAAGCAGCGGCGTGATTATTTATTAGCTGAGTTACCAAAGTTAGGTTTTAAAATCCCAGTGATTCCCGATGGCGCTTTTTATATTTATGCTGATGCCAGTGAACTCACCCAAGATACGCAAAAATTTTGCGAGCAATTATTACAAGATACGGGAGTGGCACTGACACCAGGTTTTGATTTTGGTGAACAGAATGCTCATCTTTATGTTCGTTTTGCCTACACAACGAATATCGACCGATTACAGCAGGCTGTTGTGCGTATCCAAACCTGGTTAGAACAGAAAGCGCTGGAGAAATAGAATATGGAATATGAACGCCCGTTATTAACCGGAAAGTTAATAAAGCGTTATAAACGATTCTTATCGGACATAGAGTTGATTACTCCTATCGAGCGTGCCGGAGAAATTGTCACTGCGCATTGTGCCAATACGGGTTCGATGACCAATTGCAAAGATGACGGCGCGGCGGTTTGGTTGTTTGATAGTCAGAACCCAAAACGCAAATTACCATTGAGCTGGGAATGGGTCGAAGTTGAAGGGCAATATAAAGCCTGCATCAATACCGCGCGTGCTAATCAGTTGGTGAAAGAAGCCTTATTGGCTAACCAGATTAAAGAAGTTGAAGTGCTGTCGGCGGAATTTTTAAAAGCCGAACCCAAAGTCGACGAAGGGCGCTTGGATTTTTTAGTGAGTACTGAAACAGACGATTCGCTGACGTATATCGAAGTAAAAAGCGTTACGCTGCTCGGTAATCAGCACCCTAAAAAAGAATACGATAAAGAAAATAATAACGACGGCATCGGCTATTTTCCCGACGCAGTCACCAGTCGAGGCTTAAAGCATTTAGAAGTCTTAATGCGTTTGAAAGCCGAAGGCCAGCGTAGTATCTTGTTCTTCTGCGTACCGCACGAAGGTATTAAACAGGTTCAGGTCGCAGAGCATATTGACCCCGTTTATGCTAAAAAACTGCGCGAAGTTATGGCCGCAGGTGTTGAAGTTTTAGCGTATCAAGTTGAGTTTCAAGCACAAGGTATGGTGTTAAAAACACCGCTTACCGTTTGTATATAGTCTGTGAATTAAACGCAGCGTAATCATTAGAAGGAATGCTAAATGAAATTTTTATCAAGGCTATTTTCACTGCCTATTATTATCTTAGCCGCTTGGATGGGCGCTAATATGTATCAAGATAATGACTTGTTTGCTAATCCCTTTGTAAAGCAATCAATCCTAGACAAGATGGAACGTAGTAATACCGACTTTGTTGGAGATAAGCTTGAGCAAGCAGGGGATGCCGCCAAGAAAAAACTCAAGCAAGGTGTCGATGGCGTCGCCGATAAGTTGAAAGATGTAGCAGAAGATATGTAATACAGGCTTTCGTTTAATCTGTAATGTCGATCTGGCCGTCATTAATCGTGAAATCTACCGCAATTAATGATTGGCCAACGCAAGGGCCAAATAAACACTCCCCATTTTCTATGTTAAACAATGCCCCGTGGCTACTGCACTGAATCATACTGGCATCAATATCTAAAAACTCATCGGGCTGCCATTCGAGCTGAATACCAAGATGAGGACAGAGATTTTCGTAGACATAAATACGACTATTCTTCTTCACTGCAAACAAAAATTTCTCACCCAATTGGAAACCTTTGCTTTTTCTCTCTGCAATCTCGTTGCTATGACATAGAATGGGCATACGTTGACCTACATATAATTGGAGGCGCTAGTTTAGCCTTGTTCGCTCATGATTAAAAAACTTTTAGTATCGCCACTAGGTTGGCTGATTGGCATTTTATTAAGCTTAGGCATTTGTATTGGCGCGCTGTTTTTAGGTTCGTTGGATACTCACAGTTTATTGAACAGTGAAATTGGCCATAATATTTTATGGAATATCCGTTTGCCGCGAGTATTGTTAGCGTTTGTGATTGGGGCGAGCTTGTCGCTGGCAGGGGTGATGATTCAAAGCAACGTGCGTAATCCGTTGGCTGACCCAAGCTTGATCGGTGTTTCTGCGGGTGCCGCACTGGGTGCTGCATTAATGATTGTCGCCGCTGATTTTGTTGATATACAGGCACATTATTATATTCCCGTGGCCGCTTTTATTGGCGGTATATTAGCCACCATCGCGGTATTAAAGCTGGGCCGTAATGATATGCCCGGCGGTATGGCGTTATTGATTTTAGCGGGCATCGCCATCAATGTGGTCGCCGCGTCTTTAATTGGCTTACTGACCTATTTGGCAACCGATAGCGCGTTGCGTCACATTACATTCTGGTCTTTGGGTAGCTTAGCCAGCGCCAACTATTTTTGGTTAACCTTGTGTTCTATTGCCCTTCTAATTGTTTGTATTTGGTTGCCAAGACAGCATAGAAAATTGGACGCTATTTTATTAGGGCAAGCAGAAGCTAATACAATGGGCGTGGATGTAAAACGTTTACAAATTCAAAGCATCGTCTTTGTAGCATTACTGGCCGCGTTGGCGGTATCTGCATGTGGCATTATAGGTTTTATTGGACTAGTCACACCTCATATTGGTCGTATGTTGATTGGTGCTAGTCATCGCTATTTACTGCCGTTATCGTTTTTCTTAGGAGGCAGCTTATTGGTGATCGCCGACGGTGTTGCACGTACCATTATTGCTCCGGCAGAATTGCCTATTGGTATTGTGACAGCCTTGCTCGGTGCGCCAGTATTCATTTGGTTATTGGTCCGAGAAGGGAGACGTTTGCAGTGGTAATGTCATTAAACCAGTTGAACCTTAGTCGTCATGGTAAAAAAATATTGCAAGATATTTCCGGCGAATTTGCGGGTGGAAAAATAATTGCCTTGCTTGGCCCTAATGGCGCGGGCAAGTCTACCTTGATTCAAGCGATGGCTCGGCTGTTAAAATGCGATGGAAATATTGAATTGCAAGGGCACAATATTGCAACGTACTCTTCCGAGCAGCTCGCGCAAAAATTAGCGTATTTACCTCAGCATAGCCAACTTCAATTTCCTTTAGAAGTTGAAGAGGTTTTATCATTAGCGACATTACCTTTCTCCTTAAGCAAACTACAGCAACGTCAGCAAGTTAAGCAGGTTATTAGTGACTGGGAAATAGAACCTTTAGCGCATAAAGATTTTCGCCAGCTTTCGGGAGGAGAGCAGCAGAGATGCCAGATTGCACGCACGTATCTGCAACTTTCTAATATGCAAACTGAAGGTCGCGGTTGTGGGCTTTGGCTATTAGATGAACCTTCTAGTAGTTTAGATTTGCAGCATCAGCAACAATTACAAACTGTGTGTCGTCAGGCAGCAGAAGATGGGCATTGTGTGGTGATTGTTTTGCACGATTTGAATCAGGCGATTCGTCTTGCAGATGAAGTATGGTTATTGAAACAAGGGAAACTTGTCGCTCAAGGATCGGCTAAAGAGGTCATGACAGAGGCGCTGATTAAGCAGGTATTTAATGTCTCTGCTCGGCGCATAGACGATGCGGGTGACCACTTTTTTGTGTTTAGTTAGTCGTTTATTATGTGTTTATAGTTTATTAATGACGGTCGCAGAAAATACAAAATGGTGAGCATACTAAAAGTAGTATGTTCACCGTTCACTTAAATATTTAAGTGTTCTTAGTTATTCTAGCGTCAAGCCAATCGTTTCACCTAAGCGTAATGGTTGATCCGCTTTCATCTCTTCTAACCAATGCATTTTATCTTCACCAAAACAAACAACAATCGTTGAGCCTAAGAAGAAACGACCCATTTCTTCGCCTTTTTCAATCACTAGTGGCTGCAGGCTTTCACCTTGAACAGGGTAACTAATCGAGCGTACTTTACGATCGAATGGAGTAATGCGACCTGCCCAAGTTGTTTCAATACCCGCAACAATCATTGCGCCTACTAATACCAGTGCCATCGGCCCAAGATCCGTATCAAAAATCACGACAACCCGCTCGTTGCGTGAAAACAACCGCGGTACATTTTGCGCAGTCGTTTGGTTTACTGAGAAAAGATCGCCAGGCACATAAATCATTTCACGTAACGTTCCCGTTACAGGCATGTGCAAACGGTGATAATCTTTTGGTGATAAATAAATAGTAGCGAACTGACCGCCCATAAATTCATCGGCTGTTTGGCTATTACCACCCAATAATTCGATCAATGAATAATCGTGACCTTTGGCTTGAAATACACGGCCGTTTTCAATGGGGCCTAATTGACTGATCGCACCATCCGCAGGAGAAACAATGCTATTGCTTTTGTCATCAATTGGACGCATGCCTGTTTTTAATTCACGAGTAAAAAAGTCATTAAAGTTTTCAAAGGCTTCAGGAGTTTGGCGCCGAGCTTCATCCATATTTACATTGAATTGTTTAATGAATTTACTGATGAATAAATTCTTAATCCAGTCGATGCGAGTCTCTGCTAACCAGCCAACAAGATGTGATAGTAAATGCTGTGGAATTACATATTGAAATGCAATAAATAATTTGTCTTTAATTGAAGTAGCCAAAATAAAATCCTATAAAATACAGTAAAAAGTGTAATGAGTTATGCTTGATTGCCAGTAGTGATTGGGGCGTTGTCATCGTTACCCCATTCGGCCCAAGAGCCAGCGTAGGCTTTCATGTTGCGGCCTAAAATCTTACCCACCAAATAGGTAAAACCAGAGCGATGATGTGTGTGGCAATGCGTTGCAATTTCTTTGTCTTTGGTCAAACCTAAAGAATTTAACAGTGCATCAAATTCTTCTAAATTATTAATGCGTAAGCCACGGTCAGTATTCATGCCTAGCGTCCACTCGTAGTTTGTCGCCCCTGGGATATGGCCGCCACGAGCAGAGATAACTTTTTCGCCGCTGTATTCTTTGGCAGAGCGAGCATCCCAAATAGCAAAGTCATCAGCGCCTAAACGCTCTATGATCTGTGCTTTGCTTAATGCAAAATTATGGTTCAGTTCTGCTACGGTATAGTCACTTTTTACAGGGCTTTGTGAACCTTGGTCAGTAGCTAATCCTGCTTGTAGCCAAGCGTGGATTCCTCCATTTAGGTATGAATAGCGAGTATGCCCGATCATATCTAAAGCCCAGATCAGGCGACCTGCCCAGCCACCGCCTTCATCATCATAAACAACGACATGCTTATCTAATGTGAGGCCGATATTAGAAAATACAATGCTAAGCTGCGCTAATGAAGGCAGTGCGCCAGGCGTCGGCTTTTCGCCTAATTGCAGGTCTTTAAAGTCTAAATGCACAGCGCCGGGAACATGAGCATTTAAAAACGTCTCTAGCTTACCCTGGTCGATGATCAGTAAATTTTCATCGGTCAAAAAAGGCTGTAGTTCTTCTGGCTCGATTAAAAGCGGGTAAGTCGGCATAGTGCCATCCGTCGATAGAATTCAATATTAACCTGTATTGTACTATCGCTATTTGTACTCTGGCAAATAGCCGCTGTTAGGCTTGCGGCTTATTGGCTTTGTCATCTTTAGTGCTGACTTTCTTTTGTGTCACTGCTGCAAGTTTCGTTAAACTTTTGCTAGCCGCTAAACAGAGGGATTTGAAGGCCATATATTCAGACGGCTGCATGGGTGGGTTGTGAGGCATACTGCCAAGATCGGCAAAAATAATTCCGATAGGACGATCTTTTGAGAACAAAGACATCATCATAAATTGTTCAGGTAATACATTTTGCTGAGCCGTAGGAATACCTCGGAGCATTTTGTCTCTGTTTTGGTCGGTAATCATCAGACTGGCAGGTTTCTCCAGCATTTTTTTGAAAATACTTGTTTTATCTAAGCCAATACCAAAGTGACAAAGAGGGTCAGTCTCTGCGAGCCCTTGCTGGTAATAAACTTTGGCCGCCGTGCCTGACTTGTTTTGCACCATAATGTAAGCATGTTTAAGCCCGATGCCTTCAGTAATACCTTTCAATACAGAGCGCATTAAATAATGCCAATCACCAAAACTTTCCGGTGTTTCATCCAATTTCTGCATAAGTCGTTTTAATATTAGTTGATCAATTTTTCGTTCTTTAGCTTGGGTGGCAGGAACCGCTTTTGGTGCTTCGCGCTCCATTTTAAATTCTGCTGGCTCTTTTTCACAAAAATATACCAAGCTCTGTGGTAGCGATGTATTCGTGGGAGCTAGCAGTGTTGATATTGCGGATAAGCCACGCCCTTGTCTTGCCAATTGCAGATTTATCGCGACCATATCGTGATGGATATGTTGCGCATCACTGTTAAGAAAATGCGCACTCAAATGTAACCAACGTTTAGTCTTATAGCGATAGGCGCCCAGTTGATATTGGCTGGCCAAAGCGTTGGCTATATAAACCAGCATTTCAGGCTGCTGACATTGGTGTTTTAAAGCACGATGATCTTCGATGCTAGTGAGCTTTTGTATACGAAGTGTTTGCCACTCTTTAGGTTTTGGCCAGCATTGCTGCTGCCATAACGACTGGCACGTATGGGGGAGTGCTAATGACTCCGCTAACTTCCTCCATCGCTCAAGACGGCTTTTAGTGAGTTTGCCAAAACCAGTTTCTAAGGCAGGAATTAAGTCTTTGCCTTTGCTCATCTGATTGAACACCGTCTGACTCGCGCTGATTTGCTGCAATTGCCAAGGCCATAATGGAGCCGAGGCGAGCATGGCTGACCATTGCGCCTGATGTTGATTTAACCCCGGTTTACTTTTTGCCCATGTCGCGGCAATACGCCCAGCTAATACCGCGGTATTTAACAGCGCCATATAATTACGTTCCGATCGACTTTTAGGTAAAAAGTCTAATGTCGGGAGGTGTTTAACCAGCGTAACCACTTCTTCCATACCGAGCAGTGATATACAGCCGGCCGCGGTATTTATTTGCTCTAAGCTGGCAGGATTGCGTTGTTTGATGCGTAGCAGCATGTGCAGGCAAATAGCGGGATCTTGCTCTGCAATTGCGGCTAAGCCATCAAAACTCAAACTGGCTTTTTTCATCAGCTGCTGAAATGCTTGTCGAGTACTCGGCAATAACGGAAATTGTTGGAATTTCTGTATATCTTGCCAATCTTCTGCATCAGGCAGTGAATATGTCTTACTTGTATTTAATGTCATCTGTGTATTTGAGAAAACCCTAAACATAACCTTTACTTACTATAGTCAGTTTCTTCGAAGCTGCTTATTTTCCTAACATGACTTTCAAAGTATCTTGAAACGTTTCTTAAAGTTTAGGGCATCCGTTGAATAACCAGGAACGGTTTACATGCTGTTTATAATCGGAATTATTGTTGTATTTGGTAGTGTTGGCTGGGGCTTTGTACTGTCTCATGGCCAATTGGCTGCGCTTTGGCAGCCTTTTGAAATCATGATTATTGTGGGTGCAGCAGCAGGCGCTTATTTAATCTCGAATCCTTTTCATCTGATAATCGATTCGATAAAGCTTATGCCACAAGTCATCCTGGGCTCGCGGGTCGATAAAGCTATGTGCCTTGATGTGCTGAGTTTGATCTACGACATTCTTAATAAATCCCGTCGAGAAGGTATGATGGCGATTGAAGCGGATGTTGAAAACCCGCATTCTAGTGCGATCTTTGCGCGTTATCCGGCAATACTCATGAATGATACGTTGGCGCGCTTCATCGCAGATTACTTTCGTATCATTTCCTCGGGTAACTTAGCGTCTCATGAACTGGAAGCATTAATGGATCAAGAAATTGAGGCGCGCTTTCATGAGCTAGAGCAACCCGGTTCCGCGTTGGGCAAGGTGGCTGACGCGCTACCAGGCTTTGGTATCGTTGCTGCAGTTTTAGGGATCGTCATTACGATGGGATCGATTGGCGGTGATCCTGCAATTATCGGTAAGCATGTTGCAGCGGCCTTGGTTGGAACCTTTATGGGCGTATTATTTGCTTATGGTTTAGTCGGACCGATTAGTAATCGAATGAAACATATTGCCGAAGAAGAAATTAAACTATACGACGCGGCAAAAGCCTCCATTATTGCCTCTATGAATGGTCTGGCCCCACAGCTTGCCATTGAGTTTGGGCGTAAATCATTATTCACCCATGGTCGTCCTTCTTTTGATGAAGTGGATAGCAAGGTTCGTGGGCGCTAATATGGTGACGTTAAAAATGAGAGAGTCATGGAGAATTTAGGCCAACATAACATCATCATTAGGCGGATTAAAAAAAACCGCCACGAAGATCATGGTGGCGCCTGGAAAGTGGCAATGGCCGATTTTGCGCTTGCCATGATGGCCTTGTTTATTGTGCTTTGGTTAACTAACTCTTCTAATGAAGCAGAGCGCGAAGCGATTGCAGGCTACTTTCAAGATCCTCAAGCGTATGAAGATGGTCAGCGTATTCCTAGCCCTTATGTGATTGATTTGGGAGGCACTCCAACGACAGCTGATAATACCGCGGTATCTGAAACTCTTGATCCAGAGAAAATCTTGCAGGCGGAAGAAATTGAAAGCCTAGCAGAAGCCATTGAACGTAAGCGGTTAGAGCAATTGAAAGCTGAAATCGAAGCCAAGATTGAAGCTAGCCCAACACTAAGTCCGTTTAAAAATCAGATGACCATTGATATCACGACCGAAGGGTTACGCATACAGATTGTCGATCAAACTAAGCGCCCTATGTTTAATGCTGGCAGTGCAACGCTTAAGTATTACAGTGAAGATATTCTGTACGAGCTAGCCCCTATGTTGATGACGGTAGAGAATAAATTATCCATCACGGGTCATACCGATGCTGATGCCTACTATGAAAATAACCCAGAAGACGATGTGAACTGGGAGCTCTCAGCCCGCCGAGCTAATTCAGCACGCCGAGCCTTGATGGAAGCCGGTATAGAAAAGTCGCAAATCGCGCAGATCTTAGGCATGGGCGATACGGCCCCACTCGATATTAATAATCCAGAAAGCGACATCAATCGCCGTATTGCCATTGTATTACTGAATAGAAAATCCCAAGCTGGTATTGAGTCGCGTACTGGCGGCAGTGGCCCTAAGTTTATTAACGACAGCGAATCTGAAAATAAGGATGCGAGAAAGCCCGTTATTAATACGTCAGGTTCTCTTATTGAAGAGTTGAAAGAAGATCGTGAACGTCTTGATAATAGCTACGATACACCACCGAATGAAGAAGAAAGTTTTTGGTAGCCTTTATGCAGTCAATAACCAAAGGATACTGTCAATAACCAAAGACTTCTGCTTTAAATAAAAAAAGGGCCTCTGATAAGAAGCCCTTTTTTATTTACATCATAAAAGCTGAATGGCTAAAAGCCCTTATCAAATTCACCGAGCGTCGATAAAATACGTTTATAACTATTAAAACGTAATTGACTGATCTTGCCTTCTTCTAAACTTTCGCGAATCGCACACTTAGGTTCTAGCTCGTGTTTACAATCACGGAATTTACAATGCCCAATCATGTCACGCAATTCTTTAAAACCATACAACACATCATCCGGCTCCATGTGCCATAAACCAAACTCACGGATTCCTGGAGAATCGATTAAGTCACCACCTGCAGGGAAGTGATATAAGCGCGCGGTAGTGGTCGTATGGCGGCCTTTTTTACTGGCGACAGACAGAGGGCCAACTTTCAATTCTTGCTTGGGTAGCAGTACTTGAATCAAGCTCGACTTGCCCACACCCGACTGCCCAACAAAGACACTGATACGACCATTCAATTTTTGCTGAAGTTCTTCTAAGCCATCTTCTTGCTTGATCGACAAAGTCATCGTTTGATAACCCAACTTCTCATAATCGGCCATCATATTGCGCATATAAGGGCCAGAGATGTCATCGAGTAGGTCGGTTTTATTGAGCAGAATAATCGGCTCGATATTGCAGTTTTCGGCAGCAACCAAATAGCGGTCAATCAGATTAGGATGCACCACCGGTTCACACGCAACGACCAGCACAATAAAATCGATATTGGCCGCGACGGGTTTAATTTCGTTATAAGGATTAGGGCGTGATAGTTCACTGGCGCGTGGCAGAATCGAAACCACAACTCCCAGTTCATTCTTATCCATGCGATAGATGACTTTATCTCCCGTGACGAGGGAACCGAGATTTGCCCGCATGTGGCAACGACGGGTATCATCAAAGATACCTTTCTCGATGCTATCCAATGATTCGACTTCTACTTGCGTGCCAAAGTGCGCGATGATCATACCCTGTAATTCGGGGCCGAGATCATTGCCAGTTAGCTGCTCTGTAATGTCTGATTCTTTACGAGTCGCACGGTCGGTACGTTCTTGTTGAATCTTTTCGATACGCCATTTTTGACGTTTATTTAATTTTCTTTTAGCCATAGTCGCTATTGTCGTTGTTGGCCGCGGCGGACGCAAGTTGCTAAACTACATTCATTGATTAGGAGTGATAAAAAAATGAGTAGAACAGATACCTTGGTCTGGATGGACTTAGAGATGACAGGGCTAGATCCTGAAGACAATGTGATCATCGAAATTGCCACTGTTATTACCGACGATCAATTGAATATTGTCGCTGAAGGCCCCGTCATTGCTGTACATCAGTCAGATTTCGAACTGGGGAAAATGGATGACTGGAACGTCAAAACCCATAACGGTTCTGGCTTGGTTGAGCGTGTGAAAACCAGCACAATGAGTATGGAAGATGCCGAAAAGCAAACCATAGAATTTATTGCTCAGTTTGTGAAAAAAGGCCATTCACCACTGTGCGGCAACAGTATTCACCAAGATCGCCGCTTTTTAGTGAAGCAAATGCCGCTTTTGGAAGAGTTTATGCATTATCGTAATATTGATGTCAGCACTTTAAAAGAGCTGGCGAAACGTTGGAAGCCAGCCATTTTGCCAGGCTTTACCAAGAGCGGTTCGCACAAGGCATTGGACGATATTTTAGAGTCAATTGCCGAAATGAAATATTATCGCGAGCACTTTTTAGCCGAGTAATGCGGTTGAGCGAATAAAGAAGTAAACGTCTATGAAAGGATCTGTTTTAAATAAAGGCAGATCCTTTTTTTTACAGCGATTAGCAGGTTATGTTCTCGCCTTGTTATGAGCGAACATCTTAGCCAACAGCTCATCCACATTATCACTGCGTATCAATAAATTCTTATCTGTGGGTAAGACGAAGCCTTCTGCTTCTGAGTGGGCTAGCATGGCTAGCATCGGTGCAAAATAGTTATTCACATCCAATAACGCGCAAGGCTTGTTATGAAAACCCAGCTTCTTCCAAGTATATACTTCAAAGAATTCTTCTAATGTACCTAAGCCACCGGCAAAGGTAATAAAGCCTTCGGCTCGCTCAGCCATCATCGCTTTGCGTTGGTGCATCGTCTCGGTTACATGAAGCTCTGACAAACCATTATGAAAGATCTCTTTATCGTGCAAGTTCTTCACCGTTATCCCGATCACTTTCCCGCCTTCGGCGAGCACACTATCTGCGAGTACTTTCATTAGGCCAGTATTAGAACCACCATATACACAGGTGATTTGGCGTTTAGCCAGCTCGGCTCCGAGCTGCTTAATGGTTTCAGCATAAATAGGATTGGAGCCCATGTTGGCTCCTAAAAATACACAAATAGACTTCATAGTGGTGGTTGTACCGATTATTTATGGGGCATGCAGCAGCGCTTATATTTTTTGCCGCTGCCGCAAGGGCAGGGGCGGTTTTTTCGCGGCGCAATATCCGCATTTATTTCTGCGAGATTCTGCTGATAAAAATTACTTAGATAGTTGTACAGTTCGGGATGTTTCTTTTGTAGCATCTTTGGGCGTTCAAAAAAGTATTCCGATGATACCGCAAAGAACTCGGCGCTATTGGTGGCAGAGTAGTCATTGATATTACTATTGCCAAGCTCCACTTCATTGATTTTATGTTGAACAAAATCAAACCAAGGGGCACTGAATTCATACTGAGTCACACGCTCGGGGAAACCATCGCATTGGCCATCAGCCATATCAATAAGATGCACAAATTCGTGAATGCCAACGTTCTGTTTATCGCGGCTATTTTCAAACCCTAGGTGTAGGTCAGGTTTGCTTAATACCATCTTTCCCGACATAACCCCAGTGCCAACCATGCCGCTAATGCGAGAGTCAGGCATACCATATTGATACTGTTCGTTAAAACGAGAAGGCAGCAAAATAACATTTTCTATATTGAAGTAATGCCAGCCTGGGAAGCCCCAAACAGGAATGATAGCACTGGCCGCGACTAATAATTTGTCGTTATCAACCACCGTCACATCTTGACTGCCTTCAACTCGGGTTGTTGCCAAAAACAATACGCAGCGTTGTTCAAAACATAATTTGTCTTCTGTGGATAAATTACGATAGAAGCTTACTTTCTGCTGTAAAAAAGAGCTCCACTGCGCTTGCCAAATCTTGCTATGGACAGCCGCTACAGGTTCGTTGGCCGATTTAAAAAAGTGTTTAAACAGGTTTTGAAAGAAGAGTTTTAGGGGAGCAATTACTTTAGAAAATAGCACGCTTAATAACCATATACTTTTGAAAATGCCATAGCATCTTCAATTTTATTGTTCAACATAATAGTCCTAATTACTTTAGCTCTTTAATAAAAATTTTTGAATTACGCTGAAAGTTATACAGTGACTGCCGCTCTTGTGGCAGAGCTGAAATATCAGCTTCACTGAAGCCTCTTTCCATAAACCAGTGTGCAGTGCGTGTCGTTAATACAAAAAGATTGTTAATTTTTTCTGCTTTAGCCTGTGCGCTAATCGCATTTAATAAACGGTCACCGCGTTGGCCAGAGCGATATTCTTCTCTTACCGCAACACAGGCAAGTTCTGCTAGGTCACTTGAATAGGGATACAAGGCCGCACAAGCGATCACCATACCGTCAAGTTCGATCACTTTAAAACGGTGAATTTCGGTTTCTAATAATTCTCGTGAGCGACGTACCAGCACACCTTGCTCTTCAAGAGGGGTTAATAATTCAAGAATACCTGCAACATCTTCGGTAGTGGCTTGGCGTAACAATTCATAATCATCGGCGGTAATCAAGGTGCCAGCACCTTCATGAGTGAACAACTCTTGCAGCAATGCACCATCGACTTTATAGCTTAATAAATGCACACGATTTATGTGCGCTTTAATGGCCGTTGACGCCGCAAGTGCATGAAATTTATGTTCGCCAGATAAACTGTCGATTATACGAGAGAGCTCATCTGTCGTAAGCTGCGAAATAACCATTGAACTATCCGAATCTGACTCTTTCGCAGTGGCAGGTAAACCTTCACTTTCGCCCATTAAAATCAACTTTTCGGCGGTTAACGAAATCGCAGTTTGAGTCGCGACATCTTCGGCTGCCAAGTTAAACATTTCACCACTGGGGGAATAACCACAGCTGGACAATAAAACGATATTGCCTTGATCAAGCTGTTGGCTAATCGCTTGTCTATCGATACGACGAACTTCACCCGTATGTTGAAAATCAACACCGTCGATTACGCCTTTAGGTTTTGCGGTCACGAAGTTACCGCTCACCACACGAATGCGCGCACCGTGCATGGGCGTATTGGGTAAGCCAACAGAAAGCCGAGCTTCAATATCCGATTTCACAATACCAATCGCCGCGCGCACAGCATTGAGTGCCGCTTGATCAGTAATACGTAAGTCGCCGTGAAACTGGCTTTTAATATTGAGTACATTAAGCGCTTGGTCGATTTGCGGACGCGCGCCATGAACAATCACTAAGCGCACCCCAAGGCTATTAAGCAAAGCAATGTCTTGCACGATATGAGCAAAGTTATCATCAGCAATCGCATCACCTTCTAACATCAGTACAAAGGTTTTTCCTCTATGCGCATTGATGTAGGGTGACGAGTGTCTAAACCATTTAACGTACTGGCTATTATCCATAGTGATCTATCAATTATCTATCAGTTAACTATCAGTGATCTATTAATTCAATTGCTTATCTATTTGTTACATAGCAAATAGCGGCAGGTATATTAAGGTTAAGCAACATAGCACAAACTCACTTTGGCATTAAGTTGAGTTTCATTAAAGTATATAAAAAGCGTATAAATAATCGATTATTAAATCAGACTGAATGGCTTTTAATGCAATACTCATTAATAAATTGCGATAATAGTTCTACCGTCGGCTGAATTTGATCTAATGAAATAAATTCATCCAGCTGGTGGGCCTGATCGATTGAGCCTGGCCCGAGTATTAACGTTTCCATTCCCAGTTGCTGCATAAAGGGTGCTTCCGTGGCAAAAGCTACGGCATGCGCTTGGTGATTGGTTAGCTTTTCGGCCAGTTTAACTAAGTCAGCATTTTTATCGGTAGCAAAAGACGGCACACCCGGAAAAAGCGCTTCTAATTCAAACTTCACATTATGACGACTGGCAATGGGCTTAAGTCGCGCTTCCATTTCGGCGCGTAACTGGTCGTTATTCATACCGGGTAGTGCGCGTAAATCAAACGCCAATTCACAGCTGCCACAAATACGATTTGGATTATCGCCGCCATGCAGACAGCCAAAATTTAACGTAGGAATATCGATTTCAAAATCTTGATTATGATTTTCTTTCGCCAGCTGTAAGCGATACGCTTTTAACTCTGTAATCACATCATGCATCGCATCAATCGCGTTAATGCCGAGGCTAGGATTGGATGAATGTCCCGCATTCCCCGTGAGGCGAATGGTCTCCATCATAATGCCTTTATGCATACGAATCGGCTTCAGCCCAGTGGGTTCACCGATAATTGCGTAGCGTCCTTTGGGCCGACCTTGCTCAACCAAAACCCGCGCCCCGCTCATCGAACATTCTTCGTCAGCAGTGGCAAGAATAATCAGAGGCTGTTGTAAATCGAGCTTTTTAGGATTGCCAAGTTGGTTCAGGATATTTTCAATGGCCTCAATCGCTAAGGCAAAAAAGCCTTTCATGTCGCACGTGCCTAAACCATAAAGCTTGCCATCGCGTTCGGTAAGTTTAAAAGGATCACTGCTCCAACGCTCAGGATTACACGGCACTGTATCGGTATGGCCACTGAGTACTAATCCACCAGGGCCACTGCCCAGTGTCGCAATTAAATTGTATTTATCGGGCTCGCCCAATCGTTCTTTGGGCACGCGCATTATTTCACAGTCAAACCCGAGTGGCGTTAACCATTCGGCCAGCAAATCAATCACGGCTTTATTGCTACTGTCGTATTCGGGTAGCGCCGAACTAATACTCGGTGCCGCAATAAGTTGTTGAAAGCGCGAAATAAGGTGTGACATATCCAGACTCTCTCGTTAATTCAGCGAACAATACTTTAAAATTAATATTTTAGGATGACTACGCCAAAATGCATCATGGTGAATTTTGACTTAAGCATAACGTATTTTGCCAATTAGGTAACAAAAGCGACGACAAATAGCGCTTATCCCAGTGGCCGTATGGTAACTGGCCCTAATCCGTCTTATTATTCAATGATGAATCATGAAATCGAATTAAAGCTGCGTTTAAATACCAGTGAACTGCCTTTATTAGAAAAGGCCTTAGCCAACAATCAATATATCAGCGAACCAACACTCAAGTTGCTTAATCGCTATTTTGATACCCCTCAAATGGGATTAAGCCGAGGTGGCGCAGCGTTACGCATTCGTCAGCAAGGCACGGTTGAGTTTAAAGACGGTATTGCCACCGGTGTAATAACTGATGCCCGTATTATTCAAACATTAAAAACTCGTGGCACCAGTTCGGCAGGTTTACATCAACGCATGGAGTGGGATTGGCCATTAACGGAAGTGAAACTCGACCTCAGTTTGATTCAAAACAGCGAGGCTCAAAGTCACTTATCCCCAAGCTTAGCGTTAGAGACCATCGCGCCATTATTCACTACTGATTTTCAACGTAAGGTGTGGATGTATCAGCAAGGTGAAACCCTCATTGAGTTGGTATTAGATCAAGGTGAAGTCTCGACGGACGAACACCGCATTGATTTACTAGAGCTCGAATTAGAATTGAAACAAGGCCAACCGGAAGTTTTATTTCACGTCGCCGAACAACTTGCCAGCCAGTGCCCAGTACTAATGAGCGACATTAGCAAAGCCGAACGCGGCTATGGCTTACTCGCGCGATCAGCACATTATGTTGATATTAAAAAAGATTGGGTCGGAAAAATCCCTAACTTTGATGAGCAGCAAGATGTGATTAACTGCTTTAAAACATTCTTTTCGTTTCAATTATCCAGTTTTCAGCGCAGTTTAGAATATGTTATTTGGGATAGTCTGCAAGACCAAAACGATCACGCGACATCGCAGATTGTACTCTTACAAAATTTGCTTTCCCTATTTGCTTATATTGACTGTTTGCCAGATACCCAATTATTACAGCGCCAGTTAAGGCAAGCCAGCGAAGCACCGCTTGAATTGTCTCGCCTATGGGGGCAGTTGAGTTTAGCCTGCGGACATTGGTTATTTAAATTATCGAATGATGATGCAACCTTCGAAATGTCAGAAAATGAAAAAATGTCGATGCGGTTACATGTGGAACAGCTAAATAATGAGCTGCTACCAAAAGGAATACGTTCATGAACTCAATTACAGATCGACCTGTTGCACTCAATGTTTTGCTAGACGATTTAAAAAAAGCGGGCATGTTAGATGATGATAACTATCAGTTAGGGCAATTTGCTCGCCGCAGTCAGTCTGAATTAAAAATGCATCCGTTTGCATTCGTTGGCAAACAAAAACTCACCAACCACAAAACCGGTGGCAAGCTCAGTGAAGAAAGTATTTGTGAGTGGGCTGCCGCAGAAAAAGGCTTGGGTTATTCACGTATTGATCCGCTAGAGGTAGACGTGGCCGCGATTACTTCTGCCATGTCGTATGCGTTTTCAGAGCGTCATAAAATATTAGCCATAAAAGTTAATAAAGAAGAATTAGTCGTTGCTTGCAGTGAACCTAACATCACTTCTTGGGTGCAAGATTTAGAGCATGTCTCGCGTCGTAATGTAGTACGTATTATTGCCATGCCGACCGAAATAGAACGCCATCGAGTGGAGTTTTATCAGCTAGCCAACTCCATTAATAGAGCGTCTTCACAGCACGACGGCATTAGCGGTATTCAAAATTTAGAATCCATGCTGGAACTTGGCAAAGCCAGTGCCCCAGATGCGAATGATGAACACATTGTTAATGTTGTGGATTGGTTATTGCAATACGCATTTGAGCAACGCGCCAGTGATATTCACATTGAACCCAGGCGAGAACTCGGGAAAGTACGCTTCCGTATCGATGGCGTTTTGCACTTAGTCTATGAATTACCCGCGCAAGTAACCCAAGCGGTTGTTGCCCGAATAAAAACACTAGGGCGCATGAACATTGCCGAAAAGCGTAAGCCGCAAGACTCGCGTTTAAAAACCAAAACGCCAGCGGGCGAAGAGATTGAATTACGCTTATCAACCTTACCGACCGCGTTTGGTGAAAAACTCGTTATGCGTGTTTTTGACCCGAGTGTTTTAGTCCGAAACTTTGCCGAACTCGGTTTTAGTAAAGAAGACTACCGCCGCTGGAAAGAAATGACGACGCAAAACAACGGCATCATTTTTGTTACAGGGCCAACCGGATCAGGTAAAACCACCACACTTTATTCAACCCTAAAAGAATTAGCGACGGTTGAAGTGAATGTTTCAACCATCGAAGACCCTATCGAAATGATCGAACCTGCGTTTAACCAAATGCAGGTTAATCACAGCATCGATCTCGATTTTGCCACAGGCGTGCGCGCACTATTACGACAAGACCCCGACATTATTATGGTGGGGGAAATTCGTGATTTAGAAACTGCTGAAATGGCTGTGCAGTCTGCGTTAACGGGCCACCTCGTATTATCGACACTGCACACCAACGACGCCCCCACCGCGATTACGCGATTATTAGAATTAGGTTTGCCGCCGTATTTGATTCGCTCAACCACATTAGGCGTCATGGCGCAGCGCTTAGTGCGAATTTTGTGCCCGCACTGCAAGCAAAAAGGGGAAATAGATGATATTACTTGGAATGATCTTGTCGCCCCTTGGACGGTTGCCAAACCCGACAAAATATATCATCCAAAAGGCTGCCTAGAATGCCGAGATACTGGCTTTATTGGCCGTATGGGTATTTATGAAGTATTGCCAATGAGCCATGCAATTAGCAAGCTGATTGATAGTGATTCTGACCATCTAAAAATACGCAAACAAGCCATGAAAGAAGGCATGCATAGCCTCAAACTTAGTGGTGCGCAAAAAGTGGCCGCAGGCCTAACCACCATCGAAGAAGTCATGCGAGTAGCGCCGATGTCGTAATAAGTGAGCTAAAATCAACATTAGCTATTAAAAAATACGACTCGGTCATAGTTACTCACTCGAATAACGGCTAAGCTACACAGCAGTGTTATACATACATGAGAGTAAAATAAATTGCATAGAACATAACAATGGCAACAGATGTGAATACAGCGCCACCTATTATTGATTTAGAAGCTTCGGGGTTTGGCCGCGGTAGTTATCCTATAGAAGTCGGTTTTGCACTAGAAAACCGAGATATACATTCGTTTTTAATCAAGCCAGAAGAAGACTGGACGCATTGGTGCAAAGACGCCGAACAGATACACGGAATAAGTCGCGAGCAACTGAAAGCCGAAGGCATGTGTATCGAAGACATTGCCCTTAAGCTAAATGAAATGCTGCGTGGACAAACTTTGTACTCCGATGCATGGAGTTTTGACAGCTCTTGGATTGGACGTTTATTCGACAGCGCTGGAATCGTGCAGCGCTTTCGAATAGAAACCATTAACAAATTGCTAAAACCTGACCAAGTCGAATTTTGGCACCCTACCAAAGAAGCCGTACTACAAGAGTTAGGTTTAAGAGCGCATCGCGCCGGTATTGATGTGCAAGTATTACAAGAAACGTATTTGCGAATTGCTAATATGAGTTAGTTGTACGAACAGAATTAAATAGAATATATAAGAGAGCCCTAGCCATGAAAGTGACTAGGGCTTTTCTGTTTTTAAACTGCAAAATTTTCACGGCGGTGGATAACCAGAAATCTTGCAGTTCGCCTATCACGATTAGGGTTACTTATTGAATGACTGAAAAATATAAGAAAAATGGCTGAGATATGATGTGTCTTGATAAGTGAATGTGCGATGAAAGTGATATCAAATTGACAAACGTGAACGGTAAATATAGTGTTGTGTTTGTTGTTAACAGGGATAGTCGTATGATTTCAAAGAGGGTTTCTCTTCATTCGCCTTTTCTAGGTATAGGAGTTTAGCCGTGATTGAAGCGTATACCAAAAAATATTGGCTAAGCGAATTAAAGGATTCTGCTGGATTTTTAGAAAGCCTTTATCGGACAACTGTATGGGATAGTGAGCTTGAATTTAAGACTGAGAAAGCTATATTTCTTGGTTTCTATGCAATTCGAAAACTTAGAGAAAGTAAATTGTTAAGCAGTGTGGTTTGTGGGTTAAATACTAGTTTAATTTCTCACCCAATTCGAGATGGTGTTGTACTAAATAAAGATGAACATTGGTCTAAAAAATATAACGTTGGACAAAACGATGAGAAAAACTTACCTCTAAAGACTTTGTGTGATCAATTTGTGCATAGTAAAATTTATTCTCCTTTTATACCGGAAGGTTTAGGTTGCTTAGGGTTCTTTTTTGCATCTGATAGCGAGTGCAAAAATCAAGTTTATTATGTTCAACTGATTAAAGTTGTAAGTATTTTTCTAAGCGTAGTGCATGATAATAAGATCCAATTAAAACTGGATGTTAACGGTGCAGTAATCACCGCTAAAAATATAAAAGAGCACACGTAACGAATCAGGATAAGTCACGCGAAGCCGGGACCGATTCTATTGTTGAGTGAGCCCGAAAATCAGGCTGGTTGCTCTTCTATATAAATGCTGAATTCATATAATAAATGCAACACTTTCTTAAATAGAAAGGTCATCTTCTGGTAATATAGGTAGATCTGGCCCTAACCTATATCAAGTGACTATGAGAAAAGAATACAAGCAACTGACCCTAAATTATTAGAGCTTTTGACTACGCAGAATTTAAATGGAAGTACTGTAGAAGTTGAGGTTAAAGGGACCTCGTTTGGGCATGCGCATGGAGATGTTGGACTTAAAATAATTGATAATACAGGAAATGCAAAGACTGTTCTTGATAAGTATAATATTCCAATGGACGCTATGCAGCTAGCTTTCACAAAAATACGTGAACGGTTTCATTGCTTAATATTACTGCCCCAGCTTGAATCTTTAAATCGTATAGTGTGTAGATTAATTTTATGAATATATTGAAATATACTAGCGAGTCGTTCTGTTTATTAATATTTGGTTGTGTATTTTTATTGTAATTAAAGAACGGCGACTAGGAAAACGCTACACTACTCGATTATGGAGTAATGTGTTGATAAGTGTTTTTTTGTTCGTATCAGGAGGCTACTTATTAAGTAAACTTCATCCAATGTAAGGTTTATTATTTATAATCTTTTCGCTAAAAAAGTAAGTCATTCTATTCGTTGTTAGGAGCAACTAAGTTAAGCAGTAACAATGTAGAACCGACCTATAAAAATAGGTCGGTTTTTACAATTATTGATAAGAATACGGTGAATGTTTTATGGTCGCGTTCTGTTCTTTATCGTGCTGAATCCATAGTTTAGCGTCCGTCTCTTTGACAAATTCTTCAATACTTTCCATTGACTGTAGTGTTTGTTCTTTATCAAAATTGAAAGAAGGTACGCGTTTGTGCTCTCTATTTTTTGTGAAGTGATACAAGTCACCCGATAGCATGATTGGGCCTTCTTTTTCTAGATTAACAAGCAGCATCTGATGCCCCGGAGTATGACCAGGAGCGGGTTTGATAATGACACTGCCGTCGCCAAATACATCATGGTCTCCGTTTAATACAGTGATTTTTGTTTTATCAATTTTATTATAGCTGTCTGCGTTAAAGCCAAAGCTCTCTGGCGTTGGGCCAAAGGCTGCATCATATTCTGCTTGCTGTATGAAAAGTTGTGCAGTATTAAATAAGTTGGCGTTACCTGTGTGGTCACCATGAAAATGTGAAATACCCATAAATTGAATATCAGAAGGTTTGATATTAATGGCGGCTAATTGGTCAGATAGTGGGTTGGTTACCGTTAACTTTAACTTACCACCAAATACTTCAACTCCTTCTTCGCCCACGGCGTCTGTAATGCCAGTATCCCATATAAGATTGCCTTTAGGATGCTGAATGAGATAGCAGCTATCGACAAGGTTCTTTTTCATGCCTTCATCAATACCGGGTGAAAATAAAGAGATGTCTCGAACTTCAACTTCTCCACATTCAAAAGCTTGAAGAGTGAGTGGGGGTTTTGTACTGCAAGCCGCCAAAGACAGTGCAGCTAATGCGATTAGTATCTGTTTCATTGATTTATCCCGTTAGGTGAGTTGATTACCAGCTTATACGCTTTATTGACTGTATCCGATCAATTTTATGCGGTCAAAATGTTTAGGGTATATGTTGGTTCTGGGCAATTGAGCAGTTAATAATGGCGATTTAGGCTCTATTCATGTGTAAAAATAGATGTCACTCTTTAAATTAAGTGAAAGCACACCAAATGCCTCAGTAGTTAAATCAACTAACGGAAATTAAAATATGACAACGTTTACCGCAATCAATCTTGTTAAGCGCCCAGCTGGCGGCCCGATTACAAAAGAGCTATTCGAAATAGTTGAAAAAGAAATGCCTACCGTCGGTGAAGGCCAGTTTTTAGTTAAGCAAAATCACATGTCGCTAGATCCTGCGATGTTTGGCTGGATGAGCCCAGATACCAATAGCTACATTCCCCCGGTTGAATTGGGTTCTGTAATGCGCAGTTCTGGAATAGGTGAAATTGTAGAAAGTAATCACCCTAAATTTAATGTGGGCGACCGTGTAATGGGCATGATGGGTTGGCAACAGTATTTTTTATCAGACGGTCAGGGCTTAAATAAGGTCGAAGCACCTTTACCAGACGAAGCCATTTTATCGGTTTTTGCTTTACCGGGTATCACGGCGTCGCAAGGTTACTTTAACGTGGGTAAACCGAAAAAAGGTGAAACAATTATTGTTACTGGCGCGGCGGGTTCCGTAGGTTCTATAGTAGGTCAGTTGGCTAAAGCCGATGGTCTGCATGTTATTGGTGTGGTGGGCAACGACGAGAAAGCGGATTGGATTGTGAATACGTTAGGCTTTGATGCGGCCATTAATTATAAGACTGACGATTTAGACGCTCAGTTGGCTAAAGCTGCGCCTAATGGTATTGATATGTTTTTCGAAAATACCGCGGGTCCTATTCAAAGCCTGATTGTTGATCGTATGAATGCTCACGGCCGAGTCATGGTGTGTGGTTTGATTGCTGACTATTCAAAAGAAGTGCCTTCCCCAGGCCCAAGCTGGGTCAGTGTGTTGAAGCGTCGTTTAACCATTCAAGGTTTCACTATGCCTGATCATTATGCACAAGTGCCTGAGCTAATCGGCAAGCTTACTCCTTATGTTATGGCAGGTAAGGTTAAACATCGCTCACATGTTTTGGAAGGCTTAGAATCGGCTATTGAAGGTTTGAATTTATTCTTTACAGGGGCCAATAAAGGCAAGTTAATTGTTAAGCTTTAATCATTAACTTCAATGTAAGTCTTCTGCGGAGGCAGCCAATAGTGCTGCTTCTATTGTTGGTATTTAGAGCAGGTTAATTGACAGAATAGAATGAGGTTTTTAATAAAAATCAGGTCGTGGTTTTCACGGTATGCATGCTATCTTTAATCATAACTATCCAATTTCTCCGCTATATGATCTTCCTTTAGATCGCCCATCATTAACCAAGGATATAATAATGACAATCTCACAACTTACAGAACTACTCGGTTGGGCATCAATCCTTAATATTGGAATGCTAATTTCTGCTAGTATCATGTTGGTTTTAATGAATTCGTTCACAGCATCGGTGCACAGTAAAATGTTTGCTATTCCAGAGAGTGACTTATCGATTCTCTATTTTAAGTATTTATCAAGTTACAAGGTTCTCACTTTTATATTTATTATCACGCCTTACCTTTCCCTAAAATTAATGGGTCAGTAATTTATGTTTGGCTAACTATTAGCCGTTAAAATGAGGACGTTCAAGTGATTAGAAAACTGCCTGAAAGTGAAGGTGCCACAATAGGTATTGAGGTGTCTGGAAAAGTTGACTCTGAAGAAGAGAATAAATGGATCGAAATTTTCGATAATCTGATCGAAGATCATTACCGTATAAATATATTAGTATTGTTGGATGGAAAAATTAACTATGGTCTTGATGCAGCTTATGATGATTTAAAATGGACATTTAAACATCTGAAACACATGGATAAACTTGCGATTGTTTCTGAAAGTAAAGTTTTATCTTGGCTTGTGGCCATCGATAGCCCACTTGGGAAATTAGCAGGCATCAGCGAGAAACACTTTGAAACAAGTCAGTTGCAGGATGCCTGGCGCTGGATTAAAGAGTAGGTTGTTATTAAGAGCCTATTAAGAAAATATTATTTTATCTACCTTAAGAAAAATACTTTGGATTAATGAAGACACAATGAATAATATAGATTATCAAAAAATATTTCTAGAAATAACAGCCGAACTTGAAGGTATTGATGATGTAGGTGAGGTTGCTAGTTATATACCAGAGTTGGGTAAAGTGAATCCGAGTAAATTGGGTATTCATCTAATGACAGTTGATAAAACAGGGTATTCATTGGGTGATTCGAATGAGAAATTTTCGATTCAAAGTATTGCAAAAGTATTGTCGTTGACCTTAGCCTTAAAAATTATGGGTAAAGATATGTGGTGCCGAGTTGGGGTTGAACCATCGGGATCTGCTTTTAATTCGTTAGTGCAGTTAGAAAATGAAAAAGGTATTCCCCGTAATCCCTTTATCAATGCAGGTGCTATTGTGGTTTGCGATATCTTGGTTTCTTGTTTACAAAATCCAAAGGTAGAGTTACTTGATTTCATTCGTAAGACATCGGGCATTGATACGGTTAAATATTGCCCTGAAGTAGCCGATTCAGAGAAAAAAACAGGCTATAGAAACTATGCGCTTACTTATTTTATGAAGAGCTTTGGCAATATACATAATGATGTAGACGTTGTTCTCGATTTATATTTTCATCTATGTTCAATCGAAATGACTTGCAAAGAACTCACGCAAACCTTTTTGTTTCTTGCTTATGCGGGTGTCAATCCCATTACCAATGTACGAGTTATTAGCCCAGAGCGTTCAAAGAGAATAAATTCTGTGATGCAAATGTGCGGTTTTTATGATGAAGCGGGTGAGTTTGCGTTTAAAACCGGTTTGCCCGGTAAGAGTGGTGTGGGTGGTGGGATTATTGCTGTTCATCCAGGACAGTTTTGTATCGCAGTTTGGAGCCCTAAGCTGAATGTTAACGGTAACTCTTACAAAGGCATGAAAGTGCTTGAAGCGCTTACCAGTAAAACTCAATCTTCTATATTTTGATGGGTGTTTTTTAAAAAATAATATTATGAATATAAAGCAATTTTCAGAGCTTGTAGATGTGTCAGCATATACCCTTCGTTATTACGAAAAGATTGGTTTATTAAAAAATATAATTAGGAATTCTAGCGGTCATCGCTACTTTACACAAAAAGATGTTGAGTGGATTAAATTTGTTAAGCGGCTAAAAGATACAGGGATGTCTCTTGAAACTATTGGCGACTACGCTGATTTAAGGCATCAAGGTCAAAGCACTAGCGGACTTCGAATGAGGTTGCTTGAAGAGCATACTGAGCTATTGAAAGATAAAATCGATATAGAAACTCTTCACCTTAATAAATTGAAAGAGAAAATTGAGTATTATAAAAAAGTCATTGAAAGCGAAACGATCACTTGACTTAGAGTTTACTCTAGGATGTAAGGTTGTTTAGTCAAACTAAATAATCTTACAAGGAAAAGTTATGAATAGTGAACGTTTTGAATCAGGACTTATTAAGCTGAAAGAAATTGATGGTGAAGCCGGTCAAAAAGTCATTGATGGTTTAGCTGATATATCGCCTGATCTTGCAGAAATTATTATTGAATTTGGATTTGGTGATATCTATCAACGCCCTGGGCTGGATTTAAAAAGTAGAGAGTTAGCAACTGTCGCTGCATTAGCTGCATTGGGGGGATGCCAGCCACAGCTGAATGTCCATATTAACGGCGCTTTAAACGTTGGCTGCCAGCCTAAAGAAATTACTGAAACGATTATACAAATAGCGCTTTATGCAGGTTTCCCAGCGTGTTTGAACGCTATGTTTGTTGCGAAAGAAGTGTTTATCGAACGCAATATTATTAAAGTTTAATAAATCGTATGTAAAAGAAAAGTGGCCACTAATACGCCCTTGAGCTATTTTTTATTAGGTATTAGTGGTCATTCTTGCTCTGACGTTAGTTATTATAAATCACTTCTTCTTCAAATCTCAAACCTTCACCTTCAATAATAACGCGCACGACATGAGTCTCCATGGCTTCAGTGCCTAAGTTTTTATAATATAAAAACATATTGGTATCGTTAGGGGTGTTAGCGCTAGAGAGTGAGCCATTTTTATATTGAGTGAATGAATGCTTGTGATACAGGTCGGTGGATTTCATCAATGATAGTTGATGGGTATGACCACAGAAAACATGTTCTATATTATTCTTTCTGACAAACTCAACAACCAATCTGGAATTGAAAAGCGGGTCCGAATCAGAGTCTAAAATTGAGTGATGATTGAGTAACATTATTTTATCGTGAGGTGTTTCGCTAATCGCCTGTGAGAGCGTTCGTAGCATTTCCGTATCGACAAAACCTTTATCTGAATAGAGTGTATTGGTATCAAGACAGATCAATAGAACAGACTTGTCATCAATCGTAATTTTTTTTAGAAAATTGATGTCAGTGAAATGATCTCTGACGCCATTGGTCGTTGCATCAAGAAAAATGTAGTTCTTTTTACAGTTGTCACGATTTAGTGGGCGGATGACATCGGTGTCGTCAATGTACTGATGAAAGTAGTCAGCACTGCGCATGTTTCGTTTGTCATGGTTTCCAGGAATCGAGACGATATGTTCACACTGAATGGCATTTAAAAACTCTCCAGCGGCTTGATATTCACTCTCAAGACCGTCCGTCGTACTATCCCCGGTATTGATGACAATATCGGCTTTATAACTGTTCAGTTTCTCTAGCAGTAATTCAGTTTTCCCAAGCCAATGGCGAGGACCAAAATGCATATCTGAGATATGGAGTATATTCATTTTGTTTCGGGTGTATCCGCAGGTGAATTGTGACCAATAGCCTTAGAATATGCTTATTTAATGTGGGAATTGCAAGGTATCGTGCCTTTTGCGCTGAATTAGTTGGGCCACTAGAATAGAAATCCCTTAAAATGAATGTCATGCTAATCTGATCTAAGCATCCTCATACATATTGATATATAGGAAGAAAAAATGAAAGATTCAAAGAGCACTATCATTCCGCTAGAGCCTGATACTCAAGTAGAGCTCGATAAAGTGTTAAAAGCCGGAGGGTCTGGCAAAGTCATGATAGAAGGTAGCGATGAAGTGTTTATCATGAAAAAAGCAGAAAATGGTAATGACTATGAATTGTCTAAGGTTGCTTCAGAATCTTCTAGTGACAATATGCGCAGTGCGTTAGAAAAAATAAAAGAAAAAATGAAGTCATAAATAAAAAAACCGCTCAATACCCGTGCTCAATATCTAGATTAGGCATTAAGTTAGGTATGAGCGGTTTTCTTTTGCTTATTGAAATAACAGCTACTTATTCAACAGGTCTAAATAAGCGCGAGTGCCTTCTTCTACAGTAGCAAAAGGTTGGTCGTAGCCCATGTCGCGCAGTTTAGAAATATCCGCTTCAGTAAAGCTCTGATATGCGCCTTTAAGATGCTCAGGGAACGGCATGTACTCTTTGGTCGCTTTCGTTACGTGAGTGCCTTGCTCGTCGTGCCAATCGATCACGGCATTTGCGACATCGTTAAAGCTCTGGCAGCGGCCAGTCCCTAAGTTAAAAATACCTGACTTATCTGGGTTGTCTAAGAACCAAAGATTCACTTTAACTACATCGCCAACGAATACGAAATCACGACGCTGCTCACCATCTTCATAGCCATCAGAACCGCCAAATAGTTTAGCAACGCCGTTTTCTTTTACTTGGTTATTAAAGTGGAATGCAACGGAAGACATACTGCCTTTATGTTGTTCGCGTGGGCCGTAAACGTTGAAGTAACGGAAGCCAACCACCTGAGATTTAAACGTATGCTGAATTTCACGCACGTATTGGTCGAATTGCCATTTGGAATAGCCATAAACGTTGAGAGGCTGTTCGTGTTCACGCTGCTCTTTAAAGACCGATCCTGCACCATAAACCGATGCACTAGAAGCGTATAGAAATGGAATCTCACGAATGATGCAGGCGTGTAAAAGAGTTTTGGAATATTCGTAGTTATTTTCCATCATGAATTTACCGTCCCACTCTGTGGTAGAGGAACACGCGCCTTCGTGGAAAATCGCTTCGACATTATTCAGAATTGGATCGTCGATTTTTACGAGCTGCAAGAAATCATCTTTATCAAGATAATCGGCAATGTCGCAGTCGCTTAGGTTGTAAAACTTTTTACCATCGGTTAAATCATCCACCACGATAATATCTGTACGACCTTGTGCGTTTAAAGTCTTAACGATGTTGCTGCCGATGAAGCCAGCGCCGCCTGTTACGATAATCATATAATTAACTCATTCAAATTTTTATCAAAGCTAATGTGGAATGTTGAAATCACATTAGCTTCTGCAAAATTATGTATTCGTTTAAGCCTTCTCAGCCTGAATACGTTTAACGATGGCGCTGGTTGAGCAGTTATCTTTAAAGCTCAAAACAATCACTTCACCGCCTGCGTCCATTACGGCTTCGCCGCCTGCAATTTCTTCGATTTTATAATCGCCACCCTTGACCAAAATACTCGGAAGTACTTTAGTGATTAGGCGCTCTGGAGTATCTTCGTTAAAAGGTACAACCCAGTCGACGCTTTCCAAGCCCGCCAAGACTGCCATACGGTGATCGAGTGGATTGATCGGGCGAGTCGGGCCTTTTAAACGTGATACCGACTCATCGCTATTCACCGCAACTAATAAACGATCGCCTAAGGTTTTCGCTTCTTTTAAATACTGTACATGGCCAGGATGAATAATGTCGAAACAACCATTCGTCATCACTAAGCTTTCTCCACGTTCTTTGCATTCACGTACGAGCTGCATGAGTTCATCTTCGTCGAAGACGGCGGCGCCACCGTGTTGCTCGCTGCGAATATCGCTGCGTAATTCATCACTGGTAACGGTTGCTGTACCCAGTTTACCCACCACAATACCGGCGGCAATATTAGCAAAGGCTGTTGCGTGCTCTAACGATTCACCTGCGGCTAATGCCGTGGCCAAAACAGAAATTACGGTATCGCCTGCGCCAGTCACGTCATACACTTCACGGGCGCGAGTCGGCAGGGTTAAAGGTTCAACATCACGCTGAATCAAGGTCATGCCTTTTTCACTGCGTGTCACTAATAAGGCCGTAAGGTCATGTTCTTCTAATAACGCTTTGCCTTTTGCCAGTAACGTTTCGTCGTCTTTGCAATAACCGACAACGGCTTCAAACTCGGCCAGATTAGGGGTAATTAATGTCGCACCACGGTAGATACTAAAATCAGTGCCTTTAGGGTCGACTAATACCGGAGTGCCAACTTTACGAGCCGCTTGAATCAAACGCTGTGGGTCGGTTAATGCGCCCTTGTTATAGTCCGATAAAATAACCGCACCCGCATTAGCGACCTGTTGGTCAAATTGTTGATAAATCGCGGTGAGATCAACATCGTGAAACGCTTCTTCAAAATCTAACCGAATCAGTTGTTGGTTGCGACTTAAAATACGTAATTTGGTAATGGTTGGGCTGGTTTTATGACGCAAGAAATCACAGTCAACGCCTTTGCTTTTTAGCATATATTCAAGGTCGTTGGCGTTTTCGTCATCACCGGTAATGCCAAATAGGTGTGCTTTGGCACCTAAGGTCGCGATGTTTAACGCCACGTTGCCCGCGCCGCCAGCACGGTTTTCAATGTCTTGTACTTTCACCACAGGTACTGGTGCTTCAGGGGATATGCGCGATGTAGGCCCCTGCCAATAACGATCCAGCATAACATCGCCGAATACTAATACCTGTGCTTGATGGAAGTTTGGAACTTGTAAATCCATCTTGATCCGCCACGTAAATTAAAGAGTACTCAGTCTAACAAAAGTAGCCATCAGGAACTAGCAGACAGGCTATATAAGCTTGGCGGGGGTTTTGGTAATATAGACCGCTAATGTGCGTCGGTATTCATTAATCGGAGAACTGCGAGTGGCTCGTTTTTTTTACAACTTGGTTTTTACCTTAGCCATTCCTATTATTTTGCTTCGAATGTGGCTGCGTGGTGGCTCGAATCCGGGTTACCGTCAACGCTGGACAGAGCGTTTTGCTATGTTCACTTTCAATGGCAAGGCTAATGGGTTACTAATCCATTCTGTGTCAGTAGGTGAGACGTTGGCTGCGGAACCCTTGGTGCGCAGTTTACAAGCTGCTCATCCTGATTTAACACTTACTATTACCACGACAACCCCCACGGGGTCTGATCAAGTGCTGCGTTTGTATGCTGGTGATCTAGCGGCTGGGCGCATTGTTCATCTTTATTTACCCTATGACCTGCCTTGGTTAATGAATCGTTTTATTAAAAAAATTCAGCCCAGTATTTGTATCATTATGGAAACAGAGCTTTGGCCGAATATCATTCGCAGCTGTAATAAACAGCAGGTGCCGGTGATTTTGGCAAACGCTCGATTGTCTGAAAAATCAGCCAAGGGATATGCCAAGTTTCCCAAGCTGACGCGGCCTATGTTGCAGGGACTCGATTTGGTCGCGGCGCAGCATCGCAATGATGCAGAGCGCTTCATTGCCCTTGGTATTGATGATAGAAAGGTCGATGTAACGGGCAGTATTAAATTTGATATCAGTGTGCCTAAGCAATCATTAGCCGAAGGTCAGGCGCTTAAGGTGCAGTGGGGTGAGTCTCGGCCTGTCATGGTTTTAGCCAGCAGTCATGAAGGGGAAGATGATCTTATCTTAGCGAGTTATCAACAGTTATTGGCAGACTTTCCTGATTTATTATTAACGATCGTTCCACGCCATCCTGAACGTTTTGATGAAGTGGCAGCTTTGGTTTTAGATCGACGTTTGAATTTGGTCAGGCGCAGTGAGTCGCTTGAAAAGGGCAATTTACAGCCAAGCGCGATGACGCAGGTATATTTGGCCGATACTATGGGTGAGATGCTTTTATTACTCGCTAGTGCTGATGTTGCGATTATTGGTGGCAGCTTTATTGAGCATGGCGGTCATAATCCGCTTGAAGCCTGTGCGTTGTCGAAAGCGGTAGTGATGGGGATGAGTGATTATAACTTCGCAGCCATAGCGCAACAGTTGATTAACCAAGGTGCTATGCAACAAACCTCGGGAGAGCAACTGACAACGTGTCTACGACAGTTATTAGAGCGCCCTGAACTACGAATGGACATGGGAACTCAGGGCCAGCGTGTTGTTGCAGATAATCAAGGTGCGGTGGCACGCTTAACGACGTTAGTGACTGAGCAGCTTTACCGTTAGCTTTAACATTTAATTGTTAACTCCTAGGCATTAAGCCCTTTCTTTTTCATCAATAGACTCTTACATAATTTCAGCGTACATTTGTATGCTGAAATTATAGGAGTCCATCATGAACTCATTAACACAACAAGGCTGGACTTGGTTTAGCCAAGCATTAACCCAGCACAGCTCATTTTCTGGCTATTTTCAGCCATTGATTCAGATGATCGCTCCAATGTGGGCGACAGACGCTTATCGCGCTCAAATCGTTGCCATACGTGATGAAATGGCCGACATGTATACCTTAGTGCTGAAACCCAAAACGGGATTAATTGATCGCAAGTGGCCAGCATTTCAAGCGGGGCAGTTTATTGAGTTTATGGTCGAAAAAGACGGCAGCCGCACATTGCGCTGCTTTAGTATTTCATCGTCACCTGCTTATTATAAAAAGACAGGTTTGATCGAGTTGAGTATTCGTATTCAGCAGCAAGGTCGTATAACGCCTTGGATTCGTGAACAGCTCGCGCCAGGCAGTTTAGTTAATATTTCTGCGGCACAAGGTGATTTTGTTTTACCTGAAACTGTGTTCAACCGCCAGAATTCAGAAAAGTATTTATTCGTTGCGGGGGGAAGTGGTATCACTCCATTTCGTGCCATGCTGCAACAGCAGGTATTGAGGCGACAGACGTTAAATAAATCATCCTCTGAACTTGATATTCACCTACTGTATTACTCACGGAATAGTCATGAAGTCGTTTTTCAGCAAGAGCTAGAGCAATTACAGAAAGAACATCCTAGTATCACTATTACGTTTGTTGATGGTGAGCAAGAAGGCTTTATTTGCAACCAGCACTTGCAGAATTATTGCCCTGATTATTATCAGCGTACTAGCTATATTTGTGGCCCTAGCCCAATGATTCAACAAGCACGAAAAGTGCTTGCTGAACTTGATGTTGCTAAAGAAAAAATTAACTTTGAATTCTTTGGTGCAGCACCAATTGAGCTGGCAAGTAGTGAACAGGCGGTTGTGCATTTTCAAGCGTCGGAAAAAACGGTTTTTAGCGAAAAAGATAAAACGGCGACGTTATTAGAGCAAGCAGAAGAACAAGGTTTAACCCCAGTGTCGGGTTGCCGTATTGGTGTTTGTCATCAGTGCATCTGTAAAAAGAAAAGCGGCATTGTGTTTAATACTCGCACGCAACAATATTCAGATACTGGCAGTGAAGAAATTCAGCTGTGTATCTCCGTCGCCCAAGGCGATGTTGTACTCGATCTTTAACCGACGATAAGGAAAAAACTATGACTACTAATCTCGCCAGTAATCGTCCGGATGCAGAATCATTAAAAGCATTTGAAAACGATCTAAACAAAATTCGTCAAGAAACAATGGCTAAGGTCGGAGGAAAAGATGCGCGCTATATTAGAAACGTTATTCGTGTGCAACGCAGTAGTGATATATTTGGTCGCTTAGCGTTAGTACTTGGTTTTCTCAATCCGCTATTTTGGGTTGCGGGAGTCGTGTTATTAGCCCTGTCCAAAATTTTAGATAATATGGAAATTGGCCATAACATAATGCACGGCCAGTATGATTGGATGAATGACCCTCATATCAATTCCCGTAAGTTTGATTGGGATATTTGGGGTGATGGAGAATCTTGGAAGCGTTACCACAATCATGAACATCACACCTATACCAATATTATCGGGAAAGATCGTGATTATGGTTATGGCTTATTACGCTTGAGTGACGATATGTCCTGGCGTCCAAAAAATCGTTTTCAGTTCATTACTTATTCATTATTAAGTAGCTTTTTTCAATTTGGTATTGCGTATCATGAAGTTGCTGGTGAGAGAATTTTTGCGGGAAAACGTAAAGAAGAATCGAGCTTGCCTATTAGCCGTGAAGAATTAAAACACTCTTTTTTTTCTAAAATTAAGAAACAGGTTTTTAAAGAGTATTTATTCTTTCCGCTGCTTGCCGCTTTAATTTCATGGCCGATGTTTTTTGCAGTATTAGCCGGTAATATGATCGCTGAGTTTATTCGTAATTGGTGGACGGCTAGTGTTATTTTTTGTGGGCATTTTACTGAAGATGCACAGACGTTTGATGAAAAGGAATGTAAAAATGAAACACGTGGCGAATGGTATTATCGCCAAATATTAGGCTCTTCAAATTTTGAAGGCCATCGGGCTTTTCATATTTTAACAGGGCACTTAAGTTGTCAGATTGAACATCATTTGTTTCCTGATGTGCCTGCGTACCATTATGTTGAAATGGCAAGTCAGGTTCAGGCAGTGTGTAAAAAATACAATATTCCTTACAATACGGGATCGTTTGTCCAGCAATACTGGACGGTATTAAAACGAGTTGCTAAATACTCTTTTCCTACTAAAGCAGAGCAAAGGCTTGCGAAAAGCTCTTAGTAACCATTGAGACCGTTAAATAGCAGACATAAAAAAACCACTTAACAATGAGTGGTTTTTTTATGTCTGCTATTTAACTTTAGCTAATAACGAGAAGATCTACTTCAACCAAGCATTCAATGCTTGGATATCGGCTTCGTCTAATGACCCAGCAAAGAATTTCAAGTTTAGTAGATTAATAATATAATCATAACGCGCGTTGGCATAATCACGCTGTGCGCTAAATACGTTACGCTGAGCGTTTAATACTTCAACAATGTTACGGGTTCCGACTTGGTAACCTGTTTCTGTTGCTTCAAGAGCACTCTGAGACGATACCGTTGCACGATTGCGGGCTTTAACCGTTAACACATCGGTTTGCACTTTGCGGTATAAGCTGCGGATATTATTTTTAACCGTACGCTGTTGCAAGTCTAGGTTAGCGCTGGCTTCCGTCGAGCGCGCTGCGGCTTGTTTTGCTCTGGCGTAATTACTGCCACCTGCAAATAGTGGAATAGTCGCCGTTAATACAAGTGACGTTGTTGTACTATCAACAGCGGTGCTGCTCAATACTTGCTCCCCGTCGGTATAACTCCATTGAGCGTTCACTTCAGGTGCGTAAGTAGACCAGCCTGCTTTACGCGTATATTCTGCAGCGTTTACACCTTCTTGCGCTAGCTGAATACCTGCATATTTTCCTAAGCCTGCTTCAACCCATTCATTTGCTGCTTTTTTCGGTGCGGAAAACTCTACATCCGTTTTTAATTGAGCAAGGTTTTCAAAACGCTGGCCCGTGATTTGTTCTAAGAATTCGTAGCTAATATCTAATGAGGCTTCTCGGCCAATCAGGTTGGCATATGATAAATCATACGACGCTTCTGCTTCATGTACTTCGGTGATGGCAATTAGGCCAACTTCAAAGCGTTGTTCAGTTTGTTCAAGCTGACGCTTAACCGCTTTTTCTTCAGCACGAGCGGTATCCAAATTTTCTTTGGCTCGTAAAACATCAAAATAAGCTCCTGCACTTCGTAATATGAGTTGCTGTTCGCTTAGCGCATATTCTAGGCCAGTAGCATTACCACCGGCAGAAGCGGCTTTGTAGTTGTACCAACTGTTTAAGTTAAACAGTGTTTGGCTGATGGTAGCATTGTAAGAAAGTGCATCGATGTCTGATGTAGAGCCACCGTCAATTTCTGTTTCTGAATTTACCTTCGTTGCCCCGATAGACACTTGAGGTAATAGTGCTGCACGAGCAAGGTCAACTTGGTAGTTGCCTGCGTCACGCTTAGCTTTAGCCGCTGCAAGCTCTGAATCATTCGCTAGTGATAGCTGATAAATTTCGTTAAGGTCTGCTGCCATGATGTTGCTAGCAAAAAGAGCAGAGGATATTACCGACGTTAGTGCAATTATTTTGTTCATAACAAGGTCTCAGGCATCTTGTAAAAATAGATTAATTAGAATTTTAACAGATTAATCAGCGAATACATGGCTAAATTGTTCCAGTATTAGCAACAGTGCGTTACAGGGAGTCAATCTTGTAATTGTATAATATTCAAAATGAGTAATATAGTGAATCACAATGTCAGAATTAACCGTAAGCTTTAGTCAGGACGATTGCAAAATTATAACCAAAGAATCTTTATACAGTGGTTTTTTTAAGGTAGATCGTTTTGAAATTCAACATCGTCTGTTTGCGGGTGGAAGTAGTGACGCGTTTAGTCGAGAGTTATTTGAGCGTGGTGAAGCGGCAGCGGTATTGCTTTATGATCCGATTAACGAGGTCGTGGTATTGACGGAGCAATTTCGTATTGGTGCTGCGCTAGATAGCAGACAAACTTCGCCTTGGTTACTTGAAGTGGTGGCAGGGATAATAGAAGAAGGCGAACAGCCCGCTGAGGTTGCGCGTCGTGAAGCGCAAGAAGAAGCAGGCTGTATCATTCAAGATCTTATTCCTATTTCCAGTTATTGGTCATCTCCTGGCGGCACCTCAGAAAAAATCCATTTGTATTGTGCTTTAATTGACAGTGTCGGGATGGGAGGGATACATGGTCTTGATCATGAGCACGAAGATATTTTGGTGCGCCTCATTCCATTTGAGCAAGCTTATAACGGTATTGCGGGTGGTGAAATTAATAATGCGGCGACGATTATTGCATTGCAGTGGCTGAAGTTGAATCAAAGTCAATTACGGTAGAGCCATAAACGATATAGCGATAAAGACGGTTTGGCCTTGTTGTTAAACCCTATAATTCTTTCCTCTAGGAAACATGCACGCTTTTCGTTAGGGTGTCGTCTTACTCTGAGTAATAGAAGGATGATGGTATGGCATTAAATCGCCGCTACGTGCCTGATTTAAAGAAAATGGCTGCGGCTTGCGAAGGAAATTACATTCGTTTGAATAAACTGATGCCTGATTTTGAGCTGGGTTATGAGAAGTCCTTCTTCATTAGTGGTGATACGCCTAGTGAGAGTCCAGAATATGAAGCTCGCATTCATTTGAAAGTGATAGAAAGCTTTCCATATACTTCGACGATAGAAGTTGTGCAAAAAGGCATTTGCCCTGATTGGATTCAGCCGCCTTGCATGATTGTACGTGTCTATCATGACGCGCGATCTGCTGAAGTGACGAGTTATCAGAATCAGAAACGTATTCATGGCAAGTACCAATACCCTAATCCACAAATGCGTATGCCGGATGAAAAGGCACAGCTCAATCAATTCTTAGCCGAATGGCTGACTCATTGCCTTAAATACGGTCATGCAGAAGTCGCACTGGATTTTGCACCTTTGCGTTAAATAGTTCTCCAATCGAATAAAATGTGATCTAATTCTAAAAAGATTTGAACAATAGTCTATATAGTAAGAGACTGGTTGAAAAAGTATTAACATTTGGACATGGAGCTCCTATTGTATTCGCTAGATAACGAAGGACCAATTCGATTTATTCAGATTACAGATACGCACCTAGTAGAGGCCGCGGACGGACATTTGTTGGGTTTAGAAACCCAGAATAGCCTTGAGCATGTGTTGAGCAGTGTTCAATCTGAAAATGATCAATTTGATTTTTTCGTTGTCTCGGGAGATATATCCCAAGATGGCTCACTTTCTTCCTATCAGCGACTGCACGAATCATTAGCGCCTTTCAACGTTCCTTCATTTTGGTTTCCTGGAAATCACGATGAAATGTCGAACATGAAGGTGGTATGCCAAGATACCGAGCATCTCGTCAATATCATTCGCACACCCCATTGGCAGCTTGTATTGTTAAACTCTCAAGTTGAAGGCGCTGTCTTTGGTAACCTTGGTGATGATCAGTTCGAGCTTTTGGAACGCGCTTTAACAGAACGCCCAGATTTACATACCTTGATTAGTTTGCATCATCACCCTATTCCAATGGAAAGTAATTGGATGGATAAAATAGGGGTGAAAAATGGCGACAAGCTTATGGCGATGGCTCGTAAATATCCCAAGGTGAAATGCATACTGTGGGGGCATGTCCATCAGGACAGCGATCGCATGGTTGATGGTATTCGTATGTTATCCACACCTTCTACATGTGTGCAGTTTATGCCGAAATCGAAAGACTTTAATATTGATATGATCGCGCCTGGCTA
Organism: Oleispira antarctica RB-8; assembly: GCA_000967895.1. Taxonomy (GTDB): domain Bacteria; phylum Pseudomonadota; class Gammaproteobacteria; order Pseudomonadales; family Oceanobacteraceae; genus Oleispira; species Oleispira antarctica. Next base: position 3,920,803 of record FO203512.1, on the reverse strand, counting down.
TCGTCGCCTACAATTGAACCCTGATGGTAGTATTGAAACTGAGATGTCGCGAGTTGAGGGCATTGAGTTTGAAGTTGATTTATCCGTTAAAGGTTATTAATAGTATTAAATAAGGCTGTAAAATTTCATTATTATGATCCTTCCTAGCAATATCGCCTGTGTTTACTTACACGGGTTCTTAAGTTCTCCAAAGTCTAAAAAAGCCCAAGAATTAATTCAATTTTTTGCTGACCATCAAATTCAAAATCAGCTGTGTGTGCCGACCTTATCGTTTGAGCCCGCCGTTGCGATTCAGCAAGCACAAGAGGCTATTCATACACTGCAGCAGCAAGACGGCATTGATCAAGTGTTTGTCATGGGAAGCTCGCTAGGCGGTTTTTATGCAACTTACTTGGCGCAGCAAGAAAATATAAAAGCGGTACTGATTAATCCCGCGGTTCGTCCTTATGATTTGTTTGATAAATATCTTGGCCCGAATGAACACTTTTATGACGGTAAAACGTATTTGCTAGAAACGAAACATATCGAGCAGTTGCAAGCGATCGATGTCGAAGAACTTACAAGACCAAACGATCAGCTTTTATTATTACAAACAGGGGATGAAACCTTGGACTATCGATGGGCAACCAAAAAGTACATTGATTGCCCTAGCTGGATCGAGCCTGGCGGTAACCATAGCTATGAAGGATTCATGGGAAAGCTAGCGTCTATATTTTATTTTGTTCAGCGCTAGCCGTTAAAAAAGTGGTTACTTAACCTTGAGGCGATTATTCATATCGCGGCTTTGGCGAATCAGCTCGTTGCCTTCTTTAGGCTGGTGGGATTTGGCAAGACGGTCGTACAAAACGATATTGACCGTGGCCGCAAGATTTAAGCAGCCGTGAGTGGGAATATAAACCACGCTGTCCGCATTATTCACAACCTTCTGTTTTACGGTGCCATCTTCAGGACCAAAAATATAAAACGCATTGTCAGGATGTACAAAACTGGCTAACGACTCAGCATTTTCCGCCAGTTCTATTACCACAATCTTTGCATCTCTTGGGGCACTTTCTAATAAACAGCTTACGCCGGTGAGCGGAATGTTTTTGCTCTGGCTTTGCGTATCCGTACAGAACGCAGCTGCACGGTCATAGCGCACGCCAGTATATAGAATACTATCAGCCTGAAAGCAGCCCGCAGCCCTTAAAACAGCGCCGACATTGGTTGGGCTTTTAGGGTTGCTAAGGCCTAGAGTAACGTTAAAGTGGCTCATGCAGTAGTGTGTCTCGTATCGATGCAATTAGTTAGTGAGAAGATTATTGCGGGCATTATAATACATTTTCTAGATGATCGACGAATAACAAAAACTGCGTAAGTAGGGTGAGTAAAGATGTAAAAAACGGTTACTTAACCTCCTGATGTTGAGTCCGTATGCTAATCTTTATACAACTATCCGATTGGTGCGATAATGTAGATGTTGTTTAAGGAAAAGCTCAATCACTCATTAGCATACCTAATATTGGGTATGTTTATTATGCTGGTTTATCAGTATGTGATTTCTATTTCAGATCCGACGCAAAATGCTATTCAAAATGGACAGCAAGGCTTTGATGTGGAAGAGGCATTTCTCATTGATACGAGTGGGGAGCTGACGCTCGCTCAGTTGTTGTCTAATAAAGCATTGTTAGTTAAACAACCGCTTAGTGAAATACCTTGGAATTTTTCTTCGCAAGCCTATTGGATACATCTTGTAGTACATAATAACAATCAGCATGCCGTTGATATTGTCAGCCATTTCTCTAATCCGATGCTTGAGCAGTTGGCAATTTATCAAGTAATTAATAATAAGCTGGTGGACGAAAAAGAATTAGGCTGGCAGGTATCAGGCTTAGACAGGATGAGTCGAAGTATTCCATCGTATGACATTACCGTAGGAAAAGAGCAAACGATTGAATTATACATTCGTATTGCAACAGAGGGAATTGCTAACACTCCCATCGATTTATATACCAAAGATGACTTCTCTAATTTAGTGCGTTTTACATTCTTGATTTGGGGAAGCTTTGTCGGCATTTTAATTGCGATGGCTTTGTATAATCTAGTCTTATTTTTAGGATTAAAAGACAGTGTTTATTTATTATATGTCGGCTATATCACTTCGGTATTGGTCATGCTGGGCGTTGTGATTGGTTTTGGTCATTATATTTTTCCTGAAAGCATTATTCGATTTCTTCGCGAGAATATCGTAGCGGCTAATGTGTCAGTGATGATTTTTACGTTATCTTTTGCTTTATCATTTTTTAATGCCTTTGAGAACAAAACGCGAACCGCTATTGTTTGTAGTGGTTATGTGATTTACCTCATTGCATTTTCTTTCATCAGCATGTTCTTACCAGAATATATAGCAGCTCCCATTTTTTTTGTGAGTATGGCCTTTCTTTATCCTGCCGCGTTTTTACTTATTGTTCAGCAATACAAAATTAATTATCAATGGGCAAGATTATACATTGTCTCTTGGATTCCACTTATTGTCGGCGGCACCCTCCAACCTATGGTTTTAACTGGAGTCATTGAAGATTCTTTTATAATTCATCATGCGCTCATGATAGGTGTATTATTTGAAATTGTTTTAATGGCCATGGCGCTCGCCAAGCGCATGCAATATAAAAAAGAACAAGCTTTATATAATGCAACGCATGAACCTGAAACTCGGTTGGCCAATACTTATCTATTAGAAGCTAAAATGAAAAAACTATTCGAACGTAATAGTAGTTTTGCCGTCTGTATTATTGAAATTTCTGATTTTTCAAATTTATTGCCTTACATAAGCAATACTGACAATAATGACCTTACGCTAATGGTCGCTCAGGCGATTGAAAGAAAACTTTATAATAAAAATAACTTTCTCATACTAGAATATGAGAAAAATAAAATAACAAAACTAGCAAGGATTAATGAGGGCGTTTTCGCTGTACTTTTTGAGATAACTTCTACAGCGTCAAAAGAACAAGATCGTTTAAAAATCCAACTTGATTTTTTACAAAGCGAAATGGAAAAAGGTGCACAACTTGGTAAGTTGTTTATTAATCTTTCAACCAATGTCGGTATTTCCTTACTTGAACATCAGAAAGAAATATTGGCGTCTGATATTATTAAACAGGCATATCAAGCACTGGAAAAAGGTAAGCGCGAAGGTATGGGTTTTGGAATTTATAAGCAAAAAGAAGCTTTTAATGTTGCCCAAAGATTAGCGCTAGCCTCTGATTTACAGCAGGCATTGCGAAGTAACGAATTAGAACTTTTTCATCAGCCTCAAATTGATATAAATAAAAAAATAGTAGATGGTTCAGAGGTATTGCTACGCTGGCAGCACCATGATTATGGGTTTATAGCTCCCGATGTATTTATCAAGTTAGCTGAAGACACCGGTATTATTAACGAGCTAACGCTGTGGGTTGTTGATCGAGCTTGTCGTGATTTAGAAAAGATCATTAGTTTGGGTTATAACGATTATAACGTGTCAGTTAATATCAGTGGTAAAGATATTTCAGAACCTCACTTTTTGACACATGTTAAAAAGGTGATTGGTCAATATGATATACCATTATCCAGCTTAACCTTTGAGTTAACAGAATCAGTGATGGTAAATGATTTTCATCATCTAAGCCAAATAATGAATGAACTTTCTTCAATGGGTATTCACGTCGCGATTGATGATTATGGAACAGGGTATTCATCATTATTATATATTTCTCAGCTGCCCTTTAATGAACTAAAAATCGATAAAAGTTTTGTTATGAACTTAGATACTTCTGAACGCGATTTAACCATTGTTAGAACGACAATAGAAATGGCAAAAAATTTAGGATTAAAGGTTGTTGCTGAAGGAATCGAATCGAAAGTGATTGAAGAAATATTAAAGCGTCATGGCTGCCAAATAATGCAGGGTTACTACTATCAAAAACCTGTTGGCTTTAGAGAACACCTCGCATGGTTAGCTCGCTATCAAGTTGATTAAATAACCCCTCTATGTCGTAAGTACTCAGGAAGGCGTTACATCAGTTAAATATTAGGAAATTATTTTATTTTTGAGACACCAGCTAAGAAAGCAATAGCACCACCGATCATTCCTACCCAAGCTTTAATCGATATATCACCACTCAATGAACGGCTTAATTGAGAGCCAATAGCATCATAAATATTATATCCCCAGATTATCAAAGCAATACCTGTAACAATCAGTACGATACCTATAATTTTATTATTCATTCTTATTTTCCATATTTATAAAATACGTGATGTATAACATCACGTATTACTTAGCTACTGACTTTCAATGAGTGGAATACGATCTGTATTCTGTGACGCCGATAATTCAATCAATTCAATCATCTTCGTTTGAATCGCAAGTAAGTTTCGAGATTCTACAGCTTCTTCTAATGGGTGATTAATAGGCAAACCATAGCTACGAAAACCCTTGCGAGTAGGAATAGACATCGACATCGGAATTCCTTGTGCGACGCCACCCCCAATTAACTCAATGGCTCGAGCACTGGTTAAGACTTTTTTAGGATCACGTATTGGCTGAAAAATAATGCCATCTTCATCTGAACGTAACAAAATACCAGAGCGATCAGGTCGCCAGTTATCGTCTAGCTGTGCCATGAAGCGCCATGCACAATGCCAGTCTTGGCATACAGAAGGTCTTTTTGTGTAGATTTTACAGCCCCCTTTTTCGATCAAGTTTGAACAGACTTGATCGGCAGGCTTTTTAAAATTTACATCGTCAATCAGAAGAACAACACAGCACGCTGTACATTCGCCACATTCTCGACCAGGCACTAAATGCGATTCGTTTTCTTTACTCAATTTTTTTACCTAACGTCTAATTAAGGCATGCGTAGCGTATTTTTTAGCTACTTCAGCCACTCTTCTATTTCCTTTCTATCAGGCATAGATCCCGAGTGTACCAATTGGTTGTTTATAACAACGGCTGGCGTACTCATTACACCGTATTCTAACATGACTTCGGGACGGGTCTCCTTAACGACGTGTACTTGAATTCCACCATCATTGGCAACCGCTTGAATAAGTTCAGCAGTCTTCGTACATTTTTTACATCCACTGCCAAGTACTTTGATTTCTTTCATGAATTTTCCTTATGATACATAGAGTATATTAATTACCCACCCGACGAGAGTGAATGACATTAACAACAGCATAAAAATAATAGCCAGTAGCTTCCAAGTCATTACCTGCTTTAATAATATAAACTCAGGGAAGCTCGCAGCAACCGTACTCATGCAAAATGCCAGTGTTGTGCCGAGCGGAAGGCCCTTCACAATTAAGCTTTCCATAATAGGGATAATACCCGTGGCATTTGAATAGAGAGGGATTCCTGCTAACACAGCCATCGGCACAGACCACCACTGCCCGTTTCCTAGGTTTTCTTGAAACCATGTGTCGGGCACAAAGCCATGCAAGGCAGCGCCTAACCCGACACCAATAAAGACCCACTTCCAAACCCGCCCCAGAATATCCAGCAGCTCTTCTTTGGCGAAGTCATGTCGTTCTTTAAATGAAAGCTTAGTTTTGGTGCTGTTATCATCATTAGAAAGTTTTGCTGTTTGATAGGCCTTGAGCGCGAAAGGTTGCAGAAGCTTCTCTGCACGGATGAAGTCAAGAAAAATGCCCCCCGCGATCCCTACGGACATACCTACCAAGACATAAATAAGGGTTATTTCCCATCCCACCAAGCTCAACAACAGTAAAACGGCTACTTCATTAATGAGGGGGGAGGTTAAAAGAAATGACATGGTAATGCCGACGGGTATACCTGCAGAGGTGAAACCAAGAAAAATCGGTATGCTAGAGCAAGAGCAAAAGGGGGTTATTGCCCCGAAAGTCGACCCCATCAAATAGCCAAAAAATTTATTGTTTTTGGCCAAATAGCCACGCACCCTCTCAATATTGAGTGAAGCGCGAATCAGAGCAATAATGTAAATCATCAAAACAAGTAGAAAGAAGATCTTTGTTGTATCTTCGATGAAGAATTGAACGGCTCCCCCCAGTTTAGAGCCTGGCACCAAGCCAAATACAGAGTAAGTCAGCCAATTAGCGAATGTTGTAAAAATGGATAACATAAAACTTCTCTGTCTCTATGGCCTCTGTGTATCCACTCTATAAGTATTGCTCATAGGCATCAATCTTGTTTCTCAGTCTTTTCGCCAGAAACTGACTTGCCTCACCTAATTGACTTAATATAAGGCGAGCCTCACGTTGATACTGGGAAATTTTATCTTTATTCCAGTGCTTTGGGGGTGCCTGTAAATTGGTGATGCGATCGCATAACTTAACCATCCATACTTCGATAGGTTGATCTTTTATTCTATTGATACTGTCTTGCATCTGATCGTGTTTGGAAGGCAGTTCGCTATTTTTAGTGAGCGCTAAAACACCCTCGGCAACGTCAATGGAAAACGTATTTTTTATGATGTTAAATGTCGTGGAAGTATCTTCAATTGAGTCATGCAGCAGTGCACATAAAACAAGAAGATTAGGTTGCTTGATCCCCTCATTGGCTATCGTGGCGCTTGCTTCCATTGCGACAAGTCCAAGGTGGTTAATATAGGGGATCTTGCTTCCTGGTAGCGTTTGGCCATTATGAATAGCGGATGCAAAGTTCCACGCTTCTAGATATTTATCTTGGTCCCAGCTGTTCATGATGAATCAATAACCTTTAATAATGAAGTGCTCGTTAGGCCAACAATTGTACGCATTTGAGGGCTAAGTTTTAAAGTATTTAATGTGCTCTAATACTTGCTGGATTACTTGGTTCATCTCTACACTGTAGCCGACTTTTCTTATCGGCATCGCTGCCCGCGAGTTTAATGGTCTTAGCATATTTCTGATGGCATTAATGCTGCTATTAAGAGCGGTACCTAAATAGTCTGACTCTTAATTTTTCAACGGTAGTAAATGAAAAATAACAACTGTAAATAAATATAATTCCACCAATAAATACTCTGCTATAACCGTGAGATCCACTTCCTCTTGCACTTTGAAATAGCGTTAGTGGCTCCATCACTCCAGAGACTATGATCCATATAGAGATAGGGATCAAAGTAACAGTAAAGGAAAGCATCCCAATTAATTTTAGAAATGACTGGCTTACTACTTTATTTTTTAATTTCCAGTCCTTATGGTGCCACGTAATGAATGGCATAGCGTAAAGTAATAAGCATGAGAGCAGAAAAAAAATAACATCGCCGATTGTGATATACCAATCAAAGTGATGTTGTAGTAAATCCACTGTAAGCATTACAGATATCATAATGCAAAGTACTTTAACGTAAATCCATTTCAAACTAACTATCCTACGGGTGTCGAATTCGGGTGATTGAGCAGAAAACTATTGGAACTTATTATTTCGGATGATTATATGTCTGCTCCGCTTATAATAAATTTTCCAGGGTCGAGGAAAAACATTTTTTTCCAGCCTTGACTCTCAGAAGTTATTTTCCAAAAGTGGGGGGCTAACGTAATGATCGAATAGTGTACATGTGGAGGCTTACCCTTTGCATTACCAGAATCACCAACAGTACCGATTCTTTCGTTTGCAGAAACAAATTCAAAACTATCAACCATAACGGATTCCAGGTGAGCGTAGTAATGGAGGCGCCATCGAGGGCCAAGAACGAGTACAACCTCACCGCCTTTACTTAAATTACCTTTAAATACAACAAAGCCAGCAGTAGTTGAAACTAGATTAGTACCTTTGTTTGCAAATATATCAATCCCTTTGTGAACCCCAGAACTGCCCCAAGGCTCATACCAGAATGTATCCTTATTCCAATCATTTATTGTTGCCCCTGTTACAGGCATAACAATTTTTTCGGGCAATAAAAATCCAACAACTATTACGATTAATAGTGTGACAGGGAGTATCAGCAAGTTTTTTTTGTTTAACGTCATTATAACCTCGGTAAAACCAAACATATATTTCTAAATACTGCTGGGCTTAAAATATCAAATTTCATGGGCTGATGTCGAAGTGATGTTCTAACTAAATATTTCTTAGCAATGTTTTTATTTTTTCGATCCAAGTTAGATAAGTTAAGACAGGTAACACCACATAACGAATCAACGTGAATCCAAGCAGTATTAAATGTGAACTTTATAAAAAATATTAAGTATTTATTGGGAATAATAAAAGATCTCTATGAGATATAAGGTATTTAACCTATTCCTCTAAAATTCCGTTTAGTGTGTTCTGTATTTACAATATTGACAGTATTAGCCCCCATATGGTCGAACACAAGGTTGTATCGTATAGAATTCACATTTATTTCAAATCAACTGTGTGGATAGTCATACTTTTACATTAAAAGACTAACTGATTGTTTTTTATACAAAAACCTTGTCATCTTGAGGTAGATCTTGCTTATACAAGGGTTTAACCCTCTGAAATTTAAGCATTTCTACTTTTTAATCTAGGAATTACGAGCGTCCACAGTATACTGGACTGAAAAATTGCATCCGCGTAACTCTATATCCGTGTTACTCACAATCAGGGGATAAAGGCATTAATGGCGAATAAAGAATACAACGCTCAGTCGATCGAGGTCCTGAGTGGCCTTGATCCTGTGCGCAAACGCCCAGGGATGTACACCGATACGACCCGTCCTAACCACTTGGCGCAAGAAGTCATCGATAACTCGGTGGATGAGGCTTTAGCAGGTCATGCGACTGAAATTACGGTCACAGTACATGAAGATGGCTCGTTAACCACCGTTGATGACGGTCGTGGTATGCCAACCGATATCCATCCAGAGCATGGGGTATCGGGTGTTGAGCTGATTTTAACCAAGCTGCACGCGGGTGGTAAGTTCAGTAATGATAATTATCAGTTCTCGGGTGGTTTACACGGTGTGGGTATTTCGGTAGTGAACGCACTATCGACTGATTTAGAAGTTAAAATCTGGCGTGGCGGTGAAGTCAGTCGTATTGGTTTCCAAAACGGCGATAAAGCGTTGGAGTTGGAAGTTATTGATACCTGCGGTAAAAAACGCACGGGTACCAGTGTTCGTTTTAAACCAGACCCTAAATACTTCGATAGCCCTAAGTTTTCCATACCTCGCCTTAAACATAATTTACGTGCGAAAGCGGTTTTATGCCCCGGTTTAAAAATCACCTTCAAAGCACCGAATGCTGAAGATAATGCCGAATGGTATTACGAAGATGGTTTAACCGACTATTTAAAAATTCACGGTGCAGGTTTAGACGTTTTACCGAAAGAACCTTTTACCGGTTCGATGCAGGGTAAAACCGAAGCCTGTGATTGGGCTGTATTCTGGTTGCCGGAAGGTGGCGAATGCATTCAAGAAAGTTACGTTAACCTAATTCCTACCGCGCAAGGGGGAACACACGTTAACGGTTTCCGTTCGGGTTTATTAGATGCGATTCGTGAGTTCTGCGAATTCCGTAACTTATTACCGCGGGGCGTGAAACTAACACCTGATGATATTTGGGATCGCTGTTCGTATGTATTGTCGGCGAAGTTAGCTGATCCACAATTCTCGGGCCAGACTAAAGAACGTTTGTCGTCGCGCGAAGCGTCGGCATTTGTTTCCGGTGTAACCAAAGACGCGTTTGGTTTGTGGCTGAATGAGCATACCAACGATGCAGAATTGCTTGCAGAAATGGCGATTGCTAGCGCGCAAAACCGTTTACGCAAAGCGAAAAAAGTTTCACGTAAAAAAATTACTCAAGGCCCAGCACTGCCGGGTAAGTTGGCGGATTGTACTAGCCAAGAATCAGAGCGTACCGAGATTTTCTTGGTGGAAGGAGACTCTGCTGGCGGTTCGGCTAAGCAAGCACGTGATCGTGTATTCCAAGCGATCATGCCACTACGCGGTAAGATTCTAAATACTTGGGAAGTCGACTCGGGTCAGATCTTAAGTTCTGAAGAAATACATAACATTGCCGTGGCATTAGATATTGATCCACAGGCCGAAAATTTAGACAGCCTACGTTACGGGAAGGTGTGTATCCTAGCCGATGCCGACTCGGATGGTCTGCACATTGCCACATTATTATGTGCTTTATTCGTGCGTCATTTCCGCTTGTTGGTAGAAGAAGGTCATGTCTATGTGGCGATGCCACCTTTGTATCGTATCGATATTGGTAAGGAAGTTTTCTACGCGCTAGACGAAGCTGAAAAGAATGGGATTTTAGATCGCATTCAGGCTGAGAAAAAGCGCGGTAAGCCAAACGTGCAGCGATTTAAAGGACTGGGTGAAATGAACCCACTTCAATTGCGCGAAACAACCATGGATCCGAATACGCGTCGCTTAGTGCAGCTTTCATTAAATGAAGGTGACGGCGCGATGGAAATGATGGACATGCTGTTATCGAAAAAACGTGCAGCCGATCGTAAAAGCTGGTTAGAAGATAGCGGTAATCAGGCTGAAATTAATTAAGGGTTGAGCTAAACAAATGACTGATATTATTGATGAGTCTGGTAGTTCAAGCAGCTACCTAGACGATGGCATAGAACGCCAAACGTTAAAAGATTATGCCGAGAGTGCGTACTTAAATTATTCTATGTACGTAATTCTTGATCGAGCCTTGCCGCATATTGGTGATGGTCTAAAACCGGTTCAGCGTCGTATTGTTTACGCCATGAGCGAGCTGGGTTTAAAGTCTACTGCCAAACATAAAAAATCAGCTCGTACGGTGGGTGATGTATTAGGTAAGTATCACCCACACGGTGATAGTGCGTGTTATGAAGCGATGGTATTGATGGCGCAGCCATTCTCCTATCGTTATCCGTTGGTCGATGGCCAAGGTAACTGGGGGGCACCCGATGATCCTAAATCATTCGCCGCCATGCGTTATACCGAAGCGAAATTAGCCAAGTATGCCGATGCGTTATTATCGGAGCTGGGTCAAGGTACGGTTGATTGGCAGCCAAACTTTGATGGCACCATGGACGAACCTAAGGTCTTGCCTGCTCGTATTCCGAATCTACTATTAAACGGTACTACAGGTATTGCGGTCGGTATGGCGACGGATGTTCCGCCGCATAACTTACGTGAAGTCGCCAGCGCCTGTATTCATTTATTAGATGAGCCAAAAGCGGATATCGATGCGGTACTTGAACACATTCAAGCCCCTGATTATCCGACTGACGCAGAAATTATCACGCCAAAATCTGAAATTAAAAAGATGTATCGCTCGGGCAAAGGCTCGATAAAAATGCGTGCGGTCTATGAAATGGAAGATGGCGATATTGTTGTTACCGCATTACCACATCAAGCTTCTGGTGCTAAGATTTTAGAACAAATTGCGGCTCAGATGACGGCGAAAAAGTTACCGCTAGTAACGGACTTACGTGATGAGTCAGATCACGAAAACCCAACGCGCTTGGTCATTATTCCTAAGTCGAATCGTATTGATGTTGAAGCGTTAATGGCGCATTTGTTTGCGACTACCGATTTAGAACGCAGCTATCGTGTGAACATGAATGTGATTGGCCTAGACGGTCGCCCACAAGTAAAAGATTTACGTTCGATGTTAGTAGAATGGTTGGAGTTCCGTACTCAAACTGTTCGTCGTCGTTTGCAGCACCGATTAGATAAAGTGCTAGCGCGCTTACACATCTTGCAAGGTTTGATGGTTGCGTTTTTAAACATCGATGAAGTGATCGAAATTATTCGTACCGAAGAAAAACCGAAAGTCGTCTTTATGGACCGCTTCGGTTTAAGTGATATTCAAGCGGAATCGATTTTAGAATTAAAACTTCGTCATCTTGCTAAGTTAGAAGAATTCAAGATTCGTGGCGAACAAGACGAATTAGAACAAGAACGTGACCAGCTAGAAAAAATTCTAGGCAGTGAGCGTCGTTTGAAAACCCTAATCAAAAAAGAATTAGCCGCCGATGCGGAAATGTTTGGTGATGATCGCCGTTCGCCAGTCGTTTCTCGCGGTGAAGCCAAAGCTTTTTCTGAAACTGACTTGTTAGGCAGCGACCCAGTAACGGTTGTTATTTCAGACAAGGGTTGGGTTCGTGCAGCGAAAGGCCATGATGTAGACGTTGAAGGTTTAAGTTATAAATCTGGCGATAAGTATTTATTATCGTGTAAGGGTAAGAGTAATCAAAACGCCATCTTTATCGACGACAGTGGCCGCGCATACTCGGTGCAAAGCCATACCCTGCCATCTGCGCGAGGGCAAGGCGAGCCATTATCCGGTCGATTAACCGTTCCTTCGGGCATGGGATTTAAAGGCTTATTGATGGGGCCTGATGAGGATCATTACCTCATGGCGACCGATGCGGGTTATGGATTTATTACTCAGCTGAAAGAGATACAAACTAAAAACAAAGCCGGTAAGGCGATGTTAACCGTACCGACCAATGCCAAGGTATTATCACCAGCACGCATCGAGAGTATCGAAAAGTCTTGGATCGTCGCCATTAGTAACGAAGGCCGTATGTTGGTATTCCCAGCTGCCGATCTTCCTGTGATGGCGCGTGGTAAAGGTAATAAGATGATCAGCATTCCAGGGCCGCGCGCAAGCAGCCGTGAAGAGCTAATGATCTCTGCAGTAGCCTTTGGTGAAACTGATACCTTGTTAGTGCATTCAGGTAAGCGTCATACCAAGTTGAAGTTCTCGGATCTAGAGCACTACTTTGGTGAGCGTGGACGTCGTGGTAATAAACTACCGCGCGGTTTCCAGAATGTGGATATGGTTGAGATTGTGAAAAAATAGAAGTAGTTACTGTTAAAAAACTACTGATTTTGCTATTGATGAAAGCCCAATAAGAGAAATCTTGTTGGGCTTTTTTGTGACAATACATTCGACTAGCTCAAAAATGATCAATTTTGAGTTAGTCATGAATAAATGGCTCTAACCATTACGGCTTTAGCGAATCAGCAACCGCTCTGAAAAAAGCAACAGTTTCGTTAGCAGATTCGAAATTATTATCTAAAAAATCGATATTGGCGGAATTTTTAACAATAACGACATTAGTCTTTTTATTAATGTAGATGAATTGATCATAGATGCCGAGAGCCATGAACTCTTCATCAGCATCCACAGGCAGCCACCACTGGTAGCCATAGCCTAAATCCATATCTGAGTTATCTCTTTTTCCCGGCATTAGGTGTGGAGAATCTGGAGTGATCGATTGTTTTACCCAAGACTCAGGAACAATCTGCTCACCATTCCAGCGACCGCCATCACGATATAATTTTCCTAACTTTAAAAAATCTCTGCTGCGCATATTCAACCCACCCAGTACCATAGGTTCACCTAAGTCATCGGTTAAATAATAGGTACTGGATTCAGGATGAATTTTGTCCCATAAGTTTTTCTTAAAATTATCCGCAATGGATTCTCCGGTAGCACCGCGTAAAACCATGCCTAATACATGAGTATCAATGCTAACGTAATGTAGATACTTTCCTTGTTTCTTTTCGTTTTCCAGAGATGCTGCAAACTCGTCAAAAGAGCCTCCTAGCGCGAGTACTCGGCCCATTCTATTAATGTCGGAAAAGAAATCATTGTAGTTTTCATCAAACTTAATACCACTGGACATTTGTAAAACGTTTTTGATGGTAACTTTGTTGTATCCACTGTTTTTTAATAACGGCACATAGTCTGTGACTAAGTCATTGATGTTTTTAATTTGTCCTCGTTCTACAGCAATGCCCACGAGGGCTGATAGAAAAGATTTAGCCACTGACCAAGAGATTCTTTTGTCATCTTCTTGGGTGCCTAAATAATAGGATTCATGGGTAATGTCTTCATTCTTTAATACAACCAGTGCGGTGGTATCTGAACGCTTTAAAAATTCTTCTGTTGATACAACGTTGCCACCGTATTGAAAACTCTCAGGTAGGGCTTGAGGTTGGCTCGAAAATAAATAAGGTTCTGAGCTACTTTTTATTTCGATTGTTAAGGCAACATCTTTCATATTACTAAAGTTGTGCACAATTTTATCTTTATCAAACAGTGTTGCTGTATTGTATAGGCGAGGTAATGCTTGCCCACTGAAAAGTATAACGCTTATTAAGACCAGTGCTGCCACGACTGAAATTTTTATAATTGTCTTGGACATCCTTTTTAGCTCCATGCTAGAAACAGTGATTTTGTACACTAGTATATAGATAGTTATATCAAGTGTGGAATAATTATGAAGTATAATGAATAGATAGGGGGTTTAACCCATGCTCGATAATTTATTGATACTGAAAGTAGAGCGTTAATCTTATGAATAACTACAAATTACTGCCCGCGTTAATTTCGGTTCTGACGACCAGAAACCTGACTGAATCCGCTAAAGATTTAAATGTGACTCAATCGGCCATGAGCAAAACCCTGAGTCAAATTCGACAAGCGTTCGATGATGAAATTTTGATTCGTGAAGGTAGTCAGTTTGTGCTGACCTTTCGAGGAGAGCAGTTAAAAGCACGACTCCCTGTACTCATGCAACAGTTGGATGACTTGTACTTGCCTAATACGTTAAATCTAACGAGTTGTTGTCGAGTATTTCGGTTCGCTTCTAGTGACTATGTTGCGCAAGCCGTTTTTCCTGAAATATTAAAGCAGGTAGAAAAAGAAGCGCCTAACATTGGCATCGAATATCTGATGTGGGGTAAAGAAAAGTTGGTAGACGCCTCGATCAATCAGCTCGATTTAGTCACCAGTATTATCGATACCGTACCTGAGAATTTGTATGGACAGTTAATGGCGGAAGATCAGTCTGTCGTTATTATTAGTGCATCCCATGCTCTTGCTGATCAGCCTCTCTTATTAGAAGACTATTTATCCGCGAGGCATATTTTAATCAGTGGAGGCGGGGACAAAGACAGTCTTATTGATCAGGCACTAAAAATTAAAGGTCAAGAACGAAAGATTATTGCTCAAGTGCCTTTCTTTCAGTCCGCGATCGAGTTGTTATTATCGACCAATTCTATGCTCACCGTTCCCTTGCACATTGCTGCAGAATTTTCAAAGACACATACCTTAAAGATTAAGCCATTGCCCGTATCGGTTAAGCCGCATAAGTATTATTTATTGTGGCACGCTAAATATCAACAAGACTTTGAGCATGCATGGCTTAGAGATTTATGTTTACCGATATTGAAGAATCACTTAGAAACCCGTATTCAACAAGGTATGAAATTACTTCATGACAGCCAGTAGATCATTCCATTTCTAAACCTTTATGCGAAAGCTTAAAGTAGCCTCTGATATTTATTAAGACTTCTCTCTACAGTCATTAAAAAATTTAAATGGATTTATTGCATGAGACTAACCGTATGAGGCTAACTAAATGGAATTAACCGCATGGATTTCACTGGCAACCCTTTGTCTTTTAGGCGCAATGACTCCTGGGCAAAGTTTTATTGTCATATTGAAGCATTCAATGTCGGGTGGGCGATTTAATGGTTTTATTGCCAGTATGGGGCACGGATTGGGTGTCATGTTGTATGCCATTGCCACTGTTGTGGGGCTTGCTCTTATTATTAAGCAAACGCCTTGGTTATTTGATGTTATTAAATATACCGGTGCCGCTTTTTTAGTGTGGCTGGCTTATAGTGCGTTAACCTCTAATTCAGAAGACTCAGCACTATCAGCAGAGCAGGTATCGGTTACGCTGAAGCAAAGTTTCTATGAAGGTTTAATGATTTCATTTTTAAACCCAAAACTGGCAATTTTCTTTCTAGCCTTGTTCAGCCAGTTCTTGAATGACGCAGCTGGTTGGCAGCATAATATCATTATGGTTGCGACGGTCAGTGGTATTGATACGCTTTGGTATTGCTTAGTCGCACTTGTATTATCTCATTCTGCAATGCTGGTTAAATTACGCAACAATATTGGCATTATTGAAAAATGTTCGGGCATCGTATTATTAGCGGTTGCTCTTCGAGTTGTTATGTAGCTTTATTAGATTGATAAAGTCAGTAAAAAGAGAGTTAAGTCATGAATACAGTCAATCATCAAATAGAAAGTAATCGCTTTGTTCTGGCCAAAGATGGCTATGAATGTTTATTGGATTATAAATTAAGTGGTAGGGAAAGTAGCCAGTCTGATACGCATCAAAAAATTGATTTTAACCGGACTTATGTACCGACCGAGTTACGTGGCCAAAAGTTGGCAGAGCAGCTTGTCGTGGCGGGATTGGCTTGGGCTAAAGAGCAAGACTACGACATTGAAGCTAGTTGCTCTTATGTGAAAAAATTTTTATAAACTGTGATTAATTAAGCAAACTGACATCTCTTTGTCATAATTTATTCATAATATAGTGCCAGTTTAAACATCGCTGGGTATTAATTATTATGAAATTTAAAAATTCTATTCTTTCAATTGCCATTCTAAGCGCAGGTTTAACGGCCTGCGGCGGTTCTTCATCAACAACTGATGCCGCAGATAACGGCAGTAAAAAATCTTCTTTCGCTAGCCTCAATATTCAGTGTGTCGATACCGAGAATACTTCAACTGTCTTGAAAAAAGCAGCCATTTCCATTTCAAATGAAGTATTAACATTATCGGTTGTCGATTCGTATTTTTCCGGTAGTGATTTTGCCACCTCTTCCGCTGAGATTGTGAGTTACGATACGTGTTCAGATCGCCTTTATGTTGTTAATTCTCAAGCAGCGAGTATTGATGTTTTAGCACTTAATGCCAATAACAGTGCGCCGTCTAAAGTCGGCAATATTGATCTATCTTTAGCCGCTACCGCTGCGGGCATCGAAATAGGCGCAGCGAACAGTGTTTCAGCTAAACAAGGTTTAGTCGCCGTGGCGATTGAAGCTAAGGTGAAGCAGAACCCAGGACTTATCGCTTTATATCGTTCAGATGATCTTTCTTTATTGGCAACTTATTCTGCTGGTGCCTTACCTGATATGGTGACTTTAAGCAGTGATGGGCAAACCATTTTAACGGCAAATGAAGGTGAGCCGAGTAGCGATTATGTGAATGATCCTGAAGGTTCGGTGACGATAGTTGATCTCTCTGAGGGATATAGCAGTGCTGATGCCGTAGTAAAACAGGTTTCGTTCTCTGCATTCAATATAGGCGCGAGCCGTCATACCGAACTGGACGCTAACGTTAGAATAACGGGGCCTGCCGGTACTTCGGTTGCGCAAGACTTAGAGCCAGAATATTTAGCTATAAACAGTGATAATACAAAAGCGTATGTCGCATTACAGGAAAACAACGCTATCGCTATTATTGATATTGCGACAGCAGACATCGATTCGATAAAAGGATTGGGTGAAAAAAGTTGGAATGCGGCCAGTGGCAACGAGTTAGATGCTTCTAATAAAGATGATGGCCCTGGTGAATTCTCGAGCTATGAACAACTTGTTGGCTTATACATGCCGGATACCATCGCCAGTTTTAGTGTTGATGACGCGGATTATATTATTTCTGCGAATGAGGGAGATGGCCGTGAATATATCTATTCTTCAACTCAGCAGGTTTGTGATACTCAAAACCATAGTTGGGACGGTAAGCAATACAATGTGGGTGGTAAAAATGAAGATGCCGACCAATACGCGAATGAATTAGACGACTGTATCTCTTTTATTGACGAAGTTCGTGGGGGAGATATCGTCGATTTCGTCGATGCTTCTCATCCATTAAAAGCGGCGTTAGATGATAACGATCAACTTAAACGTATTAAAGTCGTTTCTGATAAAGAGAGCTACTCAGCGACCGATAATATAACGGTTTTTGGTGGTCGATCTTTTTCAATCTGGAATGAACAAGCTGAGCTTGTTTTTGATAGCGGTGATGATATTGCTAAAAAAGTATTCGCCAGTGAAGGGGATAATTTTAATGCGACCAATGATAATAATGACCCCGCTGAAACGGCCGATAATCGCAGTGATGATAAGGGGACAGAACCAGAAGCTATAGAAGTGGCTGAGATAAACGGTAAGCAATATGCTTTTATTGGTCTTGAGCGTCAGGGCGGTATTATTGTTTATGACGTGACGATTCCTACATCTCCTGTCTATCAGTCTTATCTTAATAATCGTGATTTTAGTGAGCCTGTATGTACTCTGGTTGATGAGGGCGAATGTGATAATGATACTTATAACCCAGCCGCCGGGGATTTAGGCCCAGAGTCTATTGATTACTTTACTCGTCTGGGCAAGCACTTTATCGCGGTAGGTAATGAGGTGAGTGGTACGACAACGGTATTGGAAATTGGATTCAATAATAGCAAATTATTGAAGTAGCCATCTATTGTTGATCTAGCTCGCTATATAAAGCCCCCGAAAAGATCTAGAATAGCGTCATTAGATTTTCAAGTGCGGTGATGTATGCAAGACGAATTTTATATTGAAGATATGGCCATGTGGGACAGTAAGCTATTTATTAGCCACTACCCTGGCCATGAAGCTGAAGCGGCTGAATTGAAAAAAGCATTGTATGAGATTAAAGACCAGCAAGACACTCAGATTGATAGTGAGGTTGCTGTCTTTGCTAAGCATGCTTTATTCGAGAGTGAATTGAATTTATTAACTCAACCTTATGAGCCGCTGCAAAAATTTCGAGCCCATGTTGAAGATCTTATCGGTACGATTGCTCATGCCGTGAACGAGCCGTTTTGGCCTGAAGGTGCACAAGCGCAAGTTGATGTGGTTGAATCTTGGTACCACATTACTCAAAACGGTGGCTATCACGATACACATTCACATCCGAATTGTTCTTGGTGTGGCATTTACTATTTAGAAGAAGGTGAAAGTAGCATTGAGGGTCGTAATGGGGTGAACCGTTTTTATGATCCTCGTCATGGTGCTGATCATTATCAAGATGCGGGCACTGCATATTTATCGGCTGATGGTTTCATGGATTTTTCACCGCTAGCAGGACAAATTATTGTATTTCCTTCTTATCTAAAACATGCCGCGATGCCTTATTTTGGCGAGAGTGATCGCATTGTTTTAGCATTTAACTGCCAGGTTAACGCTAAAATTTAACGATATGTAAAAATACTCGACATAATTTTATAAAATCATGCCGAGTATTAAAACAATGAATTCCCTTCTATTATCGCTACTTATTGTACTTACCAACGGTATCTATTAAGCAGTGGTCTTTTAAATTATTAATGATAATGTGGATGAAAAATAATTCTATAGAGCCATTATGTTTAAAATTAAAGTAGAACGTATCGTGAAAGCCCCTATCGAAAAAGTATTCGAAGCGATCAGTGATCATGCTCGTTATGCATTATACCCATCGGTTGGTATTGCCCATCTTTTGAATGAAGGTGATACAGAGCGTAATGGCAAAGGTGCCTTTCGTACGGTTGAAACAGGAGTGTTTAAAGTTTGGGAACGTATAACCGCCTTTGAAAGACCTATTCACATGCAATACAAAATTGAGCGGTCGAAACCTTTTAAAATAAATCACTATGAAGGCATTATTGATCTTAAAGATTTAGGCGATGGAACAACACATGCTACCTGGATATCAGAAGGCAAAATTGCTGTTCCATTAATAGGACGTTTTCTCGATACTCGGATGCAAAAGCAGGGCACTTCTGTTTTTCATAGTATGTTGAAGTCAATAGAATCTCGCTAGCGAGCTATTACTTTACTCATTATTTTTAACCATGCCCTTTGCCATCGATAATAAGCTTTGTGGGTGGGTATTTGAAAGTAATGTGTAATGTATGCCGTTATCATTGAATTCTAAGCTAGAAAACGCAGCAAACTGATTTAGCTTTGCTTGTGTATCGGTTAAGGCTATTGGTACCCCTAAGCTGCTTAATTCGTTGCCATTATGGGGTTCAGTCACGGTAATTAAGAAGAATGCCTCGTTGTAATAATAAGCGGCGGCATGCTCTGGGTTTTCTTGCGGGTAATATTTCTTTGTTGAAAAATTCCAAGTATTATCTTTATCTTGTGGCCATATTATTTTTTGGCTTACTTTCCCGCTAAGCTGCTTATTTGAAAAATGTTTTTTACTAAAGTCCCATGAAGTAATCTGAGTATTCTTAGGCAGATTAACAACAGGTAGAGATAACGAGTCTTTATTAAACTCTATGTGAGTATTCTTAATTTTAGATTCTACGCCATTATTAAAAATAAAGTTGGCTTGCATAAATAACGAGTAATGATAATCGACAAAACCTTCTATTTTATTAATATCTAGATTCTTTTCTTTTGCGGTAAAATCTATGCCGACTGAGAGGCGATCAGCCACATGAATTGATGGTGTAAATTCTTGGTAATAATGCTCTTTATTGTAAAAGTAGATCCCCTTAACTCGTTGAAAATAGGCACTTTCTTTAGGCTTTTCAAGACCTTTAATTCTTAATGCTTGTTTATTAATATTATCGTGCAGAGTGATTGTATTGTTGCTATAGCTCGCCTCAAAACCTTTGACCGATTCTGGTTGAGTAATGATGGAATAAAAATCAGCAGGCTTCTGGAAAATAACATCACTTATGACAGGAGTGTTTTTATGCGACAGAGTTTTTTCTGTCATTGCTTGAAAGTTATCAACTTTGCTTAAATTTTTATGGGTGCGATTAATCCAAAACTTATCTTCGCTATCCATATCGTCAGCAAAGCTAAGAGGGGATAGCACAGCAGAGCTGATATTGGTGGTGATCAGCACGGCCAGTGTGACTAAAGAACGAATATCCATATTACAGCCTTTAAATTTATGAGCTTCAGCTAACGTTAATCGATAAACTGAAAGCGTGCAATAACCTCACCCCCAATCTCTACGGTTTCTGAAAACATATCAGCAGGGCGAATCCAAGTTGAAGGCGCTTCGTCTGCATAACGCGTTTCGTAAACAACAAACCATTCCTCGGTTTCACTATGACGAGCGACATCAATCACTTGATATTCCGCGCCTTTATAATGACGGTATAGACCTTTTTGTATATTTGGCTGCTGGCTCACTCTGCATTTCCTTCTTTAGCCTTTTGGCTATCAGTTTCTTTTTCATTAAAACGAGCTAGTTGTTCCGCAGTCGCTTTTTGTTGGTACTTTTCTTTCCATTCGGAATACGGCATGCCGTAAACGAGTTCACGGGCATCTTCGTATTCAATCTCAATCCCTTGTTCTTCACCTGCGGCTTTGTACCACTTTGATAAACAGTTACGGCAAAAGCCTGCTAGGTTCATGAGGTCGATGTTTTGTGCGTCTTTACGTTCATCTAGGTGTGCTAATAAACGACGAAATGCTGCGGCTTCTAGTTCGATATTGGATTCTAATTTGGCCATTTTTATATCCTGTGAATAACTGCTTAATTAAATTTTAATCAGCAGTGTAGCAAAGAGTTTGGTAAAAAGTGAGTTGGAAATTTAATAAAAGTTACAGAGAGAAGTATTGTAAAAAATTACGTTAAAAGTGTTGGTAGCCCATGCTTTTGTGGCTAACGGTTTGACCATCTAATAAAACCCACTCTGAATGAGCCTTTCTTTCTTCAACTTGTCCGACGTGATAGCAGTTTAGATCTTTCAACTCATTGTGCGCCTGCTGGGGTGCAGTAAATAACAGTTGATAATCATCGCCCCCTGTTAGAGCTAATTGTAAGGCTTCAGCCTGTCCGCACAAGGCGACTGCAAGTTCGCTGGTTGGGATGTGAGCAGCGCTAAAGTTTAAGCAAACGTTTGAGGCTTTGGCGATGTGACTTGCGTCTTGTAATAAACCGTCGGAAATATCCAGAGCGCTATGCGCTAGGCCGACAAGTTTTTGACCTAAATTAATTTGAGCTTGCGGATAAAAATAGTCTGAGGCCAACCCTGAATCTTTTTCGACGAACGTTTCAGGGCTCGCTAATACGCCTTCAAGAGCGGCAGCAGAGCGACCAATTTCTCCACTTAGCCAAATATCATCGCCTACTTGAGCTTTGTCACGTGTGAGTGCTTTACCGGCAGAGACTAAGCCCTGTACTTGCAATGTGACAACAAGGGCTGGGCTAGAGGTTGTATCGCCGCCAATGAGGCTGATATTGAATTCTTCGGCGCACGCACGCAAACCTAAGCTAAAAGATTCTAGCCAAGCTTGAGACGTGTTTTTGGGTAAGCTTAATGCAAGATGAAACGCTTGGGGTTTTGCCCCCATTGCCGCTAAGTCACTAATGGCACAACGCAAGGCGCGCTGTGCAATCAGTTGGGCAGGTGCTGTCGCGGGGAAGTGAATATCGGCAACTTGCGTATCGATACTCTGTACTAATTGATAACCGCGAGGCACTTCAACGATTGAAGCATCGTCACCGACCGCACAAATAATGGTTTCATTATTTTGCGGCCAGTTAAAACAGTGTTTAATTAATTCAAACTCTGTCAGCACAATCGTTACCTAAAGTTAACTGTAAAAATAATTAAGACTTTTTAATCGAAAGTGTATTTTTACTTTCGCTAGTCTTACCGCCTTTTGCTCTGATTCGTGCTGAAGGTACTTTGAATACAGGCTTAGTCGTTTTTTGAGTTGCATGTTTAGGCTTACTATTCGCATTAGGTTGCTTTACTTCAACCGTACGAACTTGCTGCGCTACTTTATCCACAACGCCGTTAACGTATTTGTGTCCGTCTGTTGCACCAAATGATTTAGCAAGTTCTACGGCTTCGTTGATAACAACCTTGTATGGTACATCAATGCGATGCAACATTTCATAGGTTGCTAATCGAAGAATAGAAAGCTCTACAGGTGTAAGTTCTTCGGTATTGCGATCTAGCAGCGGTGAAATAATGTTATCCAGCGCTGATAATTCACGTGGCACTCCATGCAGTATTTCGTGGAAGTATTCTAGATCCACTTTGCTCATGTCGTTATCTGCGCGAAATTCAGCTTCAATTTTTGCTAAATCTGCGCCCGCCATGTGCCATTGGTAAATGGCTTGCAGGGCAAAGCTACGTGCTTTGCGACGAGCCGCTGGGCTGGCTTTTTGAGTGCCTGTAGGACGAGACATAACTTATGCCTCTAATGCGTTAAGAAGGTTAACCATTTCGAAAGCAGACATAGCCGCTTCTTCACCTTTGTTCCCAGCTTTAGTGCCAGAACGTTCGATCGCTTGCTCGATTGAATCTACGGTTAAAACACCGAAAGAAACTGGAATACCGAACTGCATAGCAACTTGGCCAAGGCCTTTAGTGCATTCGCTAGAAACGTATTCAAAGTGTGGTGTACCACCGCGGATCACAGCACCTAAAGTGATGATCGCGTCGTACTTACCGCTTTGAGCAACTTTCTGTGCAACCAATGGAATTTCCATCGCGCCAGGGCAGCGAACAACCGTAATGTTTTCTGGTTCAACGCCATGACGAGTCAACGAGTCAACTGCGCCTTCTAATAGGCTTTCAACAACAAACGCATTCCAACGGCCAACAACAATGGCGTACTTACCATCGTTAGGGGTTAAGTCGCCTTCAATAATTTCTACAGTCATCTTCTTTTCTCTTCTATTTAATCTAATTTCTATTGAGCGTTCTCAGCGTTGTAGCGCTGAGAATAATTTCGTTTTAATTATTCAGCGTAAGGAATATATTCCACGACTTCTAAGTCAAATCCTGAAATACCCGCATACTTAACAGGTGAGCTTAATAAACGCATTTTTTTAACGCCGATTTCACGCAAAATTTGAGAGCCAGTACCAATCGTTAAGAAAGTACCTGAACTATCAACGTTCGGGTTTTTAACCGGTTTTGAGTTACCAAAATAAAGATCTAAGCTAGAGGCAACATCTTCAGGCTGGCCTGCAGACAATATAACCAATGCGCCAGTACCTTCTTCAGCAATCTTCTTTAGTGCTGCTTGGCTAGACCAAGATTGAGCATCGGGTTTAACCGCGCCCAAAATATCACGTAAAAAATCACCGGTTTGAACACGAACGAGACAGGGAACATCACCTTTGATCGTGCCTTTGGTTAAAGCAATATGAGTTTCGCCTTGAATCGTATCGACAAATTTGTGCAGCTGGAATTCACCAAATTCAGTATTGATGGTTTCGCCAGCGACTGCATCAACGGTCTTCTCATTGGCCATGCGGTAGTGAATCAAATCCGCGATGGTGCCAATTTTGATGTCATGCTTTTCAGCAAAAATTTCTAAATCAGGGCGACGTGCCATCGTGCCATCGGCATTCATGATTTCAACAATCGCAGAAGACGGTGTTAAACCTGCAAGACGCGCCAAGTCACAACCCGCTTCGGTATGACCTGCACGACTTAATACACCGCCAGGGCGAGCACGTAATGGAAAAATGTGACCTGGCTGAACAATGTCTTCAGCTTTAGAGTTTGCATCAACAGCCACGCGAATTGTTTTCGCACGGTCAGCAGCAGAAATACCCGTCGTTACTCCTTCAGCGGCTTCGATTGAAACTGTAAAAGGCGTGGCAAACTTAGCGCCGTTACCTGCAACCATTGCTGGCAAACCTAAAAAGTCACAACGACTACCGGTTAGCGTTAAGCAAATTAAGCCTCGGGCTTCGGTTGCCATAAAGTTAATGATTTCTGGCGTTATTTTTTCGGCAGCAACAATAATATCGCCTTCGTTTTCACGGTCTTCATCATCCATAAGGATAACCATTTTACCGCGACGCATATCATCAATAATTTCTTCAATCTTATTTAAAGCCATTTAAACTCTTCCTAATCTTTCATCAAAATTGCCTACGCTATTCAGGCAGTTTGTTTTATTTCCAAAACCCATTCTGTGCCAGAAACGCTTGGCTGATACCCGGTGTTGGCTGATCGTTATTCTGTTGCATCATACGCTCTAAATAGCGTGCAATAACATCCACTTCTAAGTGAACACTGTGTCCTACTTGGTAATCTTTAATAATCGTTTCTTGCACGGTATGGGGCACAATATTTAAATCAAAAATTGTGGCACCCGTCGTCGCATCTTCAATGTCATTTACCGTTAGGCTAACGCCATCGACAGTGATCGAACCTTTAGCGGCAATGTATTTAGAAAGCTCAGCGGAGGCTTTAATTTTAAAGCGTACCGAACGCGCATCTTCATTGCGGCTCATGATGGTTCCGACACCATCGACATGGCCAGTGACCATGTGGCCCCCCAAGCGTGTCGCTAAGGTTAGCGCCTGTTCTAGGTTTACGGACTTGCCGTTTTTCCAATCCATAATGTTGGTATGCGTAATGGATTCTTTTGAAACATCGGCCCAAAAACCATCACCTGGTAACTCAACGACGGTCAAACATACACCGTTAGTCGCGATGCTATCGCCGAGTTTTACATCGCTTAAATCCAGCTTGCCGGTATTAATACGTAAACGGATGTCACCTTGCTTACTTTGGCTTGCAACGACTTTACCAACCGCTTCAATAATTCCTGTGAACATCAGCTGTTTCTCTTTAAAACTTTCTTTTCAATATTAATTTTAGGTCATTCCCTACCATTCGCACATCGTGCCAAGACCAGCGTATTTGCTGTTCCATTTTAGCGAAGGGCAGGTTGAACGCAGGTCGTGCGTCACTGCCTAATAACGTCGGAGCGGTAAACAGCACCAGCTCATCAACCAAATCATGTTCTATAAAAGCCCCTGCTAATTTAGCACCGCTTTCGACCAGTATTTCGTTAATGCCTTGACGGGCTAATGTTACTAGTAAGCCCTTAAGGTCGACTTGTTGTCGGTCACTATTTTCGTTCGTAGCGGTTTGCAAATAACTCACAGAACACACATCACTATGAATCGTGGATTCTGGTGCAACAGGGCTTACGATCATCACCTTGCCGGGGTGGGTAAATATTTTGGCATTCGCTGTTACGCGATGCTGGCTATCAATAATCACTCGTAATGGCTGACGGGTTTCTTGGAAAGCGCCATCAGCAGCCTCCGTTTGAATGCGTACATTCATCGACGGATCATCAATTAATACCGAATCGGCACCACAAATAATAGCGCAGCTCTGAGCACGAAGTCGTTGAACGTCGGCTCGGGCTTCTGGACCAGTAATCCACTGGCTCTCACCGCTTTGCATTGCGGTACGGCCATCTAAACTGGTGGCCATCTTTAAGCGCACATAGGGTAGGGCAGTATCGGCGGCCATGCTCATGCGCTTAATAAAACCAGGATTTAACTTAGCGGACTCGGCCGCTAAGCAGTTATCCACAACTTCAATACCCGCTGCGCGTAACCTATTAAAACCGTTACCTGCTACCTGTGGGTTCGGGTCGGTCATTGCGCCCACAACTCGTGCGACCTGGGCATCAATTAAACCTTGTGAACAAGGTGGCGTACGGCCAAAGTGACTACACGGTTCTAGCGTTACATACGCTGTTGCGTCTTGGGTATCATTACCACGTAGCTTTGCGTCGGCAATGGCATTGACTTCAGCATGACCTTCGCCTGCTTTTATATGAAAGCCTTGGCCAATAATTTCATCGTTCTTCACCAGTACACAGCCGACTCTTGGATTAGGACTGGTGGTATATAAGCCGCGTTTCGCGAGTTGAATGGCTAGGGCCATGTATTCTTGATCGCTCGCCATATCACTCTTCTTCTTGAGTTTTTTCGGCCACTTGGGTTGAAATACGCTCAATCTCTTGGCGAAATTCATCAACATCTTGAAAGCTGCGGTAAACCGATGCAAAACGAACGTAAGCGACTTTATCGAGTTGTCTTAATTCATTCATTACGAATTCACCAATCACGAGGCTTTTTACTTCGCGCTCACCTAGGGTACGTAATTTATGGGTAATTTGGTTTACAGAATGTTCGACCTTATCGATACTAACAGGTCGTTTTTCGAGTGCGCGGTGAATACCGGCAATAAGTTTATCTTCATTAAAAGGCTCACGCGTACCGTCTTGTTTGACGATTCGCGGCATGACCAACTCGGCACTTTCAAAGGTAGTGAAACGTTCACCACAGGCCTGACATTCGCGGCGACGGCGAGTTTGTTGGCCGTCAGCGACAAGGCGAGAATCGATAACTTTTGTATCGTGTTCACAGCAGAATGGACAATGCATAGTAAAGAGCGCGCTTTTAAGGTTAAAAGTCGCGCGATTCTACTGCATTTTAAGGGAATTATCCAGCAGATAGTGTATTAGTTAACCACTTCTTCTATCCAAAGTTTAAGTGCTGTGAAGGCGTTGGGGCGGATAAAGCTGACGTGCCCGAATATATTATCTAACACACCATTGGTGGGTAATAACGGTTTGTTTTGCACTAAGCCAAAACCATCTTCGTAGTCGTCGCTGGTTCTAAGATAAGCAATGTCGATTAGGCTGGGTATGATTAACGGTAAATCAGCAATTTCCGCTAAGGCCTCTGACGCTGGGTTATACACAACCTCATCTCCGATTCCATATTGTAAAACTAACTTTCTAGGGCTTCGGCCATGGATTGGGTGTTTGATGTAATGGACAAAATTAATCGCATCGCCTTTATCAAATTCTTGCTGTAATAATTGCATAAATAAAGCGGCTTCGCCTGCACTGGCATTGTCGGGAATTAAGTTTTCAAAACCAAAGGTTTTAAACAAAATTGAATGCGTCAGAATATTACTGATGCCAACTCCTGAGACTTGTAAGAAAGCGCTTCTTAAGTCTTGGGCACTGGCGATAAAGCTAGTGCCCAAGACCCCTCCCATAGAGGTGCCTTGGTAATGAATGCGCTCAATATCCAGATCAGGAGTGTCGATTCCACCGGAATACCAAAGTTGATGCCACCAAGCATTGCCTGAAGGTGCAACGTCTAGGTCGGACAGTGACGTTTGAATCGCCAATAATAGTGAGGTCATATCCAGCGTTGACTGGGCAGCCATGCCTGATAGGCGAGTGAATTTTTTAGGGGTTAAAATTTCAAAAATCGTACCGCCATCTCGTTTCGAACGTGAGCCATGATTCGGTTGGTCGATGGCGATACTGGCAATGCCTCTTCGTGCGTTAGAGAACGCCACTGTTAATAACATGGTCTCTTTAATGACCCCAACACCGTGACCATAAATCGCGATGGGTGATTTTCCATGCTTAGAGCTGGTGGGCAGCATCATTAAGAAATTAACCCACTCCGCTTTGCTTTCTGCATCGGCTGAAAAGTTAACCTGGCCATTCGTATTGCGAAAGTCACTTAATTTAACTTGGCCTGTCACAGAGGCGGCGTAAGGCCAAATATTAATCTGCGTGGTTTTTAAGTTACGGACTGGGTGCTCTTGCTGACTTAGATTTTCGATCAAGGCAAAGAGGGGCTCGTTATTTGTTTTTTCATCCCCCACCGTGAACTCAATAAAGCTGACAACTTGATCTTCTTTGATACCAAATTCCTCAAGCTGTTGCAGCGTTTTTTGCATCGATGATGCGCCATGCCAACGAGCTGTTCGATTAATTAATTCATTAATAACCGGCAGCGAAGGAACAAATTCGCCCTTTAAATCTAATAAGCTTGTCGTAATTACGGCGGTATAGGTATGGCCAAACTGAAAGCGTGAACGAGGAAATATTTCAATAATATGGGCCGCTTGATCAAAGCGATTGTTTTCGGCGTAATGGTATTTTTTTGTTCGAATAGGTATTGCTAAACCGCTACCTTGATCGAATACTAAAACCGCATTACCGCCATCGATGGGTAAACTATTTTCATCAAAATCATCGGCAAGTTCAAACATAATTGGCCCTGCGGCCGAAAAGCCATTAGCATTTTTATAAGCACTGCGAGATGAGAAATTAGAAAATTCATTTTCGACATTTTGCGGTAATAAGCTGCCTTTTAAATCGACGAATTTCCCCGTGCTTGAGGTGGAGTCAGCGTGGGTATAAAAGTTACTAGGAAAGGGCAGTGTGCAAGTGAAAACTGAAAAAGGGTGGCAGGTTTGTGCTGCGTGAGTATTGATTGTGAAAAAGAGTATAGAAATGATTAAACATAGAGTTTTGACAAACTGAATAATATCCATAAACAACACTTTGATAGCACTTTAAAAATAAGTCGCTATTAGAAAGCATTGCACGGACAAAAACAAAAGATTTCATTGGGTAAAATAGGGTGTAGAAAAGTCGCCTAATTGCACATCGTGCAATTAGGCTTATAAAGCTTAACTATACATTCTAGCTATTTTCAGCTTCAGTAAACATATCTTGTATTTCTTTTTCTGGTTCAGGTGTTAATAAGCTAACCGCAATGATTGCTATGCTGGCTAAAATAAATCCTGGAACAATTTCATAAATATCAAATAAACCACCGCTAAGCTGCTTCCAAATCACAACGGTAATACCACCGACTAAGATTCCGGCTAGGCAACCTTGGCGATTCATGCGTGACCAGAAAAGCGACAAAATAACCGCAGGGCCAAAAGCAGCGCCAAATCCTGCCCAAGCATAGGATACTAAGCCCAATACAGAGCTTTCAGGGTCAAGGGCAAGAAGCCAAGCAATAAAGGCGATGGCGACAACTGCAATACGACTGATTTTTACCAAAGACTCAGGAGATGCATCTTTATTAAAGAGCGACTTATAGAAATCTTCGGTAAGCGCAGCAGAAGATACCAATAGTTGGGAATCAGCCGTTGACATGATTGCGGCTAAAATGGCTGCTAATAAAATCCCAGCAACTAGCGGATGAAAAAGTGCCTGAACTAAAGCAATAAACACCGTTTCTGAATCGGCTAAAGGCGTCTCAAAATAACCAATACCTGCAATACCCACAAAGAATGCGCCCACTAAACCGATGAGTGTCCAAGAGACCGCAATGCGACGAGCAGCTTTAATATCATCTTTGCTTCTAATCGCTTTAAAGCGCGCAAGAATATGTGGCTGACCAAAATAACCTAGACCCCAAGCTAATAAAGAAACAATACTAATCCACCCTAATGCTTCCCCTGTTGCTTTCGTAAAAGGATCTAACAGTTCAGTATTCGACGCCGCTAAAATAGTACTTGGACTATCGCCAAGTTCCATAAAGGCAGCAACGGGAACAAGAATTAATGCAGCAGCCATTAATAAACCCTGTATTAAATCAGTCCAAGAAACCGCTAAGAAACCCCCTACAAAAGTATATGAAACGACTGCAAGTGTGCCGATGGTAACCGCTAGGGTGTAATCTATGCCGAATACCGATTCAAATAGTTTACCGCCAGCCACTAAGCCAGAACTGGTATAAAACAAGAAGAACAACAAAATGAAGAAGGCGGAAATAACACGAATTGCTACCTTGTCGTTAAAGCGGTTACTAAAATATTGTGGCAGTGTAAGACTGTCACCAGCCAGCTGCGAATACACACGTAAGCGTGGCGCAACGATCAACCAGTTTAAATAAGTCCCTAAAAATAAACCGAGCCCTAACCAAGATGCTTCCCAGCCTGCGATGTACGCATAACCAGGCATGCCGAGTAAGAGCCATCCCGACATATCGGAAGCCCCTGCAGAGAGTGCAGAAGGCCAAGGCCCTAATGAGCGTCCACCTAAAATATAGTCAGATAAATTGTTGGTTTTTTTATAAGCCCAAAGGCCAATCCACAGCATAAGGCCGAGGTATATAAAAAATGTGATGGCGACCGAGTATGATGCGCTCATAATATGTTCCTTTCTTTCATTGTTATTATGTAAGGATAGATCACCCTCTCAAAAGAGGCTTGGGATGATGATCTTTACGCTCATTCTTATTGAGAATGAGCGCTTATCAATAAGTGTTATTGTGAAAGCAAACTTGCGTTTCCCCCAACCGCGGTCGTGTTAATCGTACGTACACGCTCAGTCGCGAAACGCTTGAGATAATTCGGGCCACCGGCTTTAGGGCCCGTTCCCGATAAGCCTTGGCCACCAAAAGGTTGCACGCCTACTACTGCGCCAACTTGGTTGCGGTTAACGTAGCAATTACCGACTCTCACTCGAGATTCAATGTAAGCCGCGGTGACTTCGTTGCGACTATGAATACCCAGCGTTAGGCCATAACCCGTTTGGTTTATGTCATTAATTACTTGATCCAGTTCATCAGCCTCAAAGCGGCAGATATGTAAAATAGGACCAAACTCTTCTTTTTTAAGTTCGCTAATCGAATCGATCGCAATCATTGTCGGCAAGACATAAAAGCCTTTGGCTAAGTCATCATGATTGAGCGCTTGTGCTAAGAGCTTGCCTTGGGCTTGCCAATGTTCGCAATGGGTTAATAAACCTAGCTGCGCTCGACTATCAATCACTGGGCCGCAATCAGTCGCGTAGAGTTCTGGATTTCCCACAACAAAACGCTGTAAAGCACCAGTAATCAGCTCTATCACGCGGTCAGCAATGTCATCTTGTACGTATAAAACTCTCAATGCTGAGCATCGTTGCCCAGCGCTGGAAAAGGCTGAATCCATGACATCGGCAACGACTTGTTCAGGTAACGACGTTGAGTCCACAATCATGGCATTTTGCCCCCCTGTCTCTGCGATAAAGGTTGGAATTGCACCATCGCGTTGAGCCAGAGTCATATTGATGTGTTTGGCGGTGGCGGTTGATCCGGTAAATACAATACCTACGAGGCGTTCATCGCTTAGCAAGGCATCACCGATGGTCGCCCCTGCACCGGGTAAAAAGTGCAGTACATTGCCAGGAATTCCTGCTTCATGCATGAGTTCGATCGTACGCCCAGCAATCAAAGAGGTTTGCTCGGCGGGTTTGGCCAAAACACAGTTGCCTGTGACAAGAGCGGCACTGATTTGGCCTAAGAAAATCGCGAGTGGAAAGTTCCAAGGGCTGATGCAAAGGAAGGTGCCGCGCCCAGCATAATAATGTTCATTACTTTCACCTGTTGGACCAGGTAATAACGTAGGACTCGCCATTTCTTGGCGTGCTTGTTGCGCGTAATAACGACAAAAATCGACGGCTTCACGTATTTCGTCAATACCATCTTGCAGAGTTTTACCCGCTTCGCGAGTACACAGAGCAATGAGCTCGGCGGTATGCTGTTCTAATAAATCGGCAGTGCGGTCTAAACAAGCTGCGCGTTCAATCACCGGGGTTTGATTCCACTCGAACCAAGCTTGATCTGCGCACTCTAATGCTTGTTTAGCATGTTCCGCCGTCGCCCAATGCAGCTCACCCACCACTTGTTCATGATCGTAAGGGCTATGAATAATATGAGTTTCTTGCGTCGCCTCCTTCACTTTTTTACCATTAATAATGGGTTCAAAAGACCAGTGAGTTTTTGAAAATTGCTGCACGTCCGCAAGCAGTGGCTCACGCTCAAATTCAACCGCTAGGTTATAACCTTGAGAATTTCGACGCTGCCCATTTTCGATCGGGGTAAACAATTCTCCGGGACGCGGAATTTTTATATTGCGATAAATTCCATGACGCTGCGCTTGTTCAATCGGCGAGGTAATTAAATCGGTAACCGGTGTATTCGCATCCACTAGACGATGCACAAAAGAAGAGTTAGCACCGTTCTCTAATAAGCGGCGAACCAAATAAGGCAGCAAATCTTTATGCGCGCCGACCGGTGCATAGATGCGCACGTTGACCGTACTTTCGCTGAGCAAGGTATCGTAAAGTGCATCCCCCATGCCGTGTAAACGCTGAAATTCAAATAGGCGTGTAGGATTGTCGGCGGCCATTTCAGTGACTGCCGCAACAGTATGAGCATTATGGCTGGCAAATTGTGGATAAATACATCCGTCCGTCGCACTGCTCAATAAATAGCGCGCGCACGCCATGTAAGAAACGTCGGTATTTTCTTTGCGAGTGAATACGGGATAGTCGGCTAAACCGAGCTGTTGCGCGTGTTTTATTTCGGTATCCCAGTACGCGCCTTTGACTAAGCGAATGGGGATTTCGTCACCTTGCGCGCGGGCAAGACTGGCAAGATAACCCAACACGGGAAGGGCGCGTTTCGAATAGGCTTGAACGACTAAGCCAAATAAGCCCCAGCCTTGAACGTCGGGGTTGTGATAAAGTTTGCTGAATAAACGCAGTGATAATTCTAAACGGTCGGCTTCTTCGGCATCAATAGTGATCGCGATGTTCAGCTGGCGGGCTTCTGTAATCAGGGTTAAAACGCGCTGATAAAGTTCATCCATCACCGCCGCTGCATGAGCTTCTTCATAGCGTGGGAATAGCGCAGAAAGTTTAATCGAAATGCTAGGCTGTGGACGATCTTCCCGCCATACGTCATGGCTTTTAGCCAGACTGCGAATCGCACTTAAATACGATTCAAAATAACCTTCAGCATCAACATCGGTAAACGCGGCTTCGCCGAGCATATCAAACGAATAGGTGTAGCCTTTGGCGCGATAACTTTTACTCTGCTTAATCGCTTCATCAATGGTACGCCCGAGTACAAACTGCTTGCCCATAATGCGCATCGCTTGATGCATGGCGCTGCGAATAACCGGTTCACCGGCGCGTTTAATTAAACGTGCTAATAAATTGGCTGGGGTTTTCTTTTTACCGCCAACACCAATCACTTTACCGGTGAGCATCAGGCCCCAAGTTGAAGCGTTGACGAGTAATGATTCTGACTTGCCTAAATGTTCATCCCATTCGGCTTCGGATAATTTATCGCGAATTAATGCATCGGCGGTATCGTCATCAGGAATGCGCATCAAGGCTTCTGCCAAGCACATTAAAATCACGCCTTCTTCATTATCTAAGCTGTATTCTTGCAGCAGTTTATCAACCGCATGTGCAATATCACCTTGGCTACGAATGTTATCAATTAATACACGCGCGCGATTTTCGGTTTTATAGCGAATTTCTTGATTAGGTTCAGCCAGTAGGCACAACTCAGGCATCAGCACATCTTCATCAACGGCGTAATGATTAACGATGCGTTCAAACCACTGGCTGCTGGAAATTGTTTGTTCACTTTCTAAAAGCATTTTACTGGCATCAAAGCTATTCATTCGCTGCTCCTACTCGGGTTTAGCCATAAGAAAAAAATCACGATTGCGTTGTTATAATTGTCGGTGATTTTGGCTATTGAGATTTACTATAGAGGGCTTATTAGAAATTTAATTGTAAGAAGATCCCGAGTTTTTGTTAAAAACTCTGAATTGACAGGCTATGACGTTCTTTTCGGATTTGTCCGGGGGAGGTATTCAGCTTGGCTTTAACGACATGGTTTAATGCGCTTTGATTAGTAAAACCGCTATCTGCGGCAATTTGAACAATGCTTAAGTCGGAATTGCGCAATAACCAAATGGCTTTTTCGGTGCGTTGTTGCAATAAATATTGGTGCGGTGTGACACCTTTTAATTGGCGAAAGCGTAAATGAAATTGACTGCTGCTCATGTGGCAAAAAGTGGCTAGAGCATCGACGGTTATTTTTTCAGCAAGATTTTGTGAAATATATTCATCAAGCCCTTTAATATCCAAGCGCGAACCTTGCGTCGTTTGAGGTTCGGGCTGCTGCATTCGGTGCTGTAAACTGAATAATATTAAACCGATAACATGAGGCTGCAGCGCGGCATTATTTTGTAAGGCTAGCTCATCGCTGAGCGCTGATATGAGCTTAACAACTTGATTATCCAATAAGATAAATTGCGCCTGTTGAAAAAGCGACTGCATCAAAGAGCGATCAATACTTGCGTCACTAGGATCAATATCAATCACTAATACGCGGTTTTTACTCATGCCTTTAAATGAATGAAAGCAGCCGCCAGGAATTAAACACGCATGGTTACTCTCTAACGTGATCGTTTGCTGTTGGTTAAGCTGCACGCGAATTTGCCCACTGAGACCAAGAATAAGCTGGTGGTGCGTATGGCTGTGTTGTTCCCACTCACTGTTTATTTCTTCAATATGGCCATCAGCAGTTTCTGGCATGAGTTATGGTGATTCCTAGAGCGATTAAAAAGTATAGCTCATCGACAATACCCTAAATTGATAGAATTAAACATTAAGTACACAGGTATAAAAATGCATGGATCCCCTCGTTGTTGCAAGTAACTTTTGCAATGATGAGGTGTTTTTGCGCTAATGTATTCGGAGTCTTCATTGGGAAGGCTTAATTTTCCGCTCCACGATGAGCATCAGCGCTAGATAGCCCTAAAAAGCCCTTAGTCTTAATGACTGTTTTTTATGCCGGGTTCCTATCTAGCCGGTATAACCGTTTTCATAATTACTGCAAACCTGGTTTGCAGCGTACCAGAGGGTAATTAGCGCCTGCTTAACTTGCTCGTCATATTTGCTTCTAGCCTGGTGTGTCTGTGGTATTTTTTTATTACCTCAGTACTGTTCAACAGCTTGATCGTGTATTTTCTATCATATCCGCTAGCAGCTATAAACCCATACAGAAGCTTGGCTTTACCTAGCCAGTTAGACTCTTGGTATTGATTGTGAATATTACTCAGTATCTCTCTTCGTGTTTTTAGGTTCATCGTGCGAATCATCTAAAACTCCCCTTAATTATCATTAAAGTAGTGTGATTTTAGATGAGGCAATAGTACGTTAGTGGTGTGAATTTTAGTGAAGCAATGCGCACAGATGGCTTGTCTGGTTTTGGTAAGCTTCAGGCAGCTAAAGCTCAAAAAAAACTATGGCACCAGAAAAGACCCATTCAATGGCCTTTTTGAGTAAATAATCATCCCTCTACTAGAAGACAAGTCAGGCCTTCAGCGCATTATTTTACTAAATGCACTTGAGCACCACACTCCATGATTATTTGATCACTCACACCTAAACTTTGCAGCGACGAATGAAGCGCTGGCGAGCTAAGCATGGCCCAGAAGAAGTAATGTTTAGACAACATCATATTCCCAGTGAGATGGGGGTTTCTGATTACACCTGGATGAATTACAGTGCTTTAAGCCATAAATCCATCACTAACTGGGTGTAGAAAGGGTAATCACAGCGATTATTTCGTTTTTAAAAGCCCCATACGAACTATTGTTTTCTCGTCTGGGGCTATAAATAGTTAACACACTCAATATATATAAAACATATTAAGCCAAACACCAGCGATATCTCAGTTATAAAGTGGTTTCTCAGTGGCTTTAACAAACGCAGGAATACCACTATTTAAATTGGCTTTCTTAGCCAATATCAATTCTTCTTTAGAGGCGTATTTTTCATCCCAAGCTAATACTTTAGGCACCATTAAATAATTCCACAGAGGCGGAATTAAGGCCACTAAAATAGTCGTCAAATAACCATTTATCATCATCGGAGCGTCAGCGTATGGACGCAGATCTTGATACGGCACATTGCCATCAGCATGATGATGAGAGTGACGAGTCAAATTAAACATCGCCCAAGAACTAATGCGTTTATTTGTATTCCAAGAATGACGTGGCTGAACAGGTACTTTCGGATTTCTGACCATGCCGTAATGCTCCATGAAATTAACAATCTCTAATAACGACTTACCAAAAATCGCACAAGCAATAAAGAACAGACCACCCTCTAAGCCACCAATTAAATACGCGAACACAACTAATAAAACGCTCATCAAATGGCCACGAATCACACCATTTCTCAACGAAAATGGACCTCTACCAAATTTAGCCAAACGCTCGCATTCTAAATGCCAAGCACTAACATTACCTTTAATTGTTGAGGCTAATATATGGAAATATACATTACGCCCTCTAGGTGCTGTTGCCGGATCATTAATAGTAGAAACATAACGATGATGACCATAAACATGTTCGATAGAAAATATAGTATCGAAGCTAAACGCTAGCAACCACCGACCAATCAACATTGACACAGGATCCCAAGTACGGTGGGTTAATTCATGTGCCGTAATTGTTCCTGTCATACCAATCATAAGACCCACAACAATAAAGGTAGAGAACTTATGCACCCACGATGCCGCATCACGCGCAGCCAATAAATCATATCCCGTCAACGTCGTAAAATATTGTCCAAAGCCGAATATATCACTCGAGCTAACACTCCAAATAGAAGCAAACACAATTAAAGATAATAAAGGTAATGCCAACCATAATTGCACCGTTAGAATAGAGGGGGCCTTAAAGTCAGGAGTTGAAATATCATCTCCGCCCAATGCATCACCTACAATGTAGGCCATTAGAATAGCCCCCACCCCCATCGAAATATAACTTCCGCCCAATAGAATACTAAATAATGCTAATAAGGCGATAAAATGAAATAAAAAATATTTTAAATAATGAAAAAACATAAAAAACTCCTAATTATTGTGAATTGCTAACAAAGCGATCAGCAAACATTTCAGCCGCTGAAATACCTATCAATGATAACTTTTCAATACAGTTATCTATCATCAATGGAGGTCCACAGAGATATACTTGATGATTATCAGTAGCAAAGGTTTGCAAATGATCCCCAATATATCCTCTCAACCCCTGCCACGATGTTTCATTGGACTCTTCAGATAGTATCTGCTTGAATTCAAACGCTGCTGGCCAATCTTGAGCAATTTTTTGTATTTCTTGCTGGCAATAAATATCAGCTTGAGCGCGAGCGCCCAATAGCACTGTCACAGGCCGCTCACAGCGATCCTCTTTCGCCTGCTCTAAAATAGAAATAATCGGCGCCAGACCACTGCCACCGGCGATTAACAACATAGGTTTATTGGAATCACGTAAATAAAACTCTCCAAAGGGTGCTTCAACCTCCACACCAACATCCAGTAAATCTTCTTCATAAATATGTGTTGAAAAGATACCTCCAGGAACATGCCGAATAAAGAACCTAACCTTAGAGCTATCAGCACTGGGCTTAGACGCAAACGAATAAGCACGAGTTACATTAGGCAAGTTTTCTAAGCTTAACTTTGCATACTGACCCGCTTTAAAAATAACCGTTTCATCCAATTCCAAGTCTATTGACACAATGTCATGGGTTAATTTTTCTTGTGCGATTACTTTGCCACGCACTAAACGATTACGCGCTCGGCTTAAATCAACCTCGATGGTAACATCCGCCGTTTTAGGCACACTTTGGCAAGCAAGGATATAACCTGTCTGTACCTCTTCCGCTGATAGTAGATAACTCGCATCAGTAAGTGCCTTAATTTTTCCTCTAGTTAACCTACACTTACACTCAGCACAACCTCCAACTTTACAGCTATAGGGAAAATTAATGCCGTTACGTAACGCGGCGGCCAATATGGTTTCTTTATTCTCTAAAGAAATGGCAATTTCATTGACCTGCATACTCTCTGGTGGGCTGCTTCTGAAAAATGAAAACATTATATTTACTCCCTTTTTTATTATCTAACCAAGTTTAAGGCTTAGATAACAAATCAGAGGTGTCATTTTTTGACACTAAAGGGGCATTTTATGACAATGAGCAGTCATAATTTGACAGTGTAACTAGACTGTAAGAAGCTAAGCTGACAAATAACAATAAATAACTCTATGGCCAGCATCATGAATCATAATCACGCCAGAATTCCAGGAGTTTACCTATATACACTGTCAGAGTGCATGACAGACTTTGGTATCGATCAACAAGTATGGTTAAAAGACAGCGCCTATAAAAGCATCGACGGCACACTAATAGACGAAACAGTAAGCTTCAAAGACCTAAAGCAATTACTCTTGAAAGCTATTGAACTATCAAAAAACCAAACCCTCGGTATTCTCGTCGGCCATAGACTCTCTCTACAATCTCACGGTATTTTAGGCTATGCCTTAATGAACTGTGAAAACTTAGAAGCCGCCGCCAAACTATTAGAACAATACATCGCATTGCGCTTTCCACTAGTGCAGGTATCCAGCCAATACAATGGCAGCACATTCATTATTGAACTCAACGAGACGTTTCCATTAAACGAAATACGTATCCCTCTACTTGAAGCAATACTTGTCACAATAAAGTCAGCTCTAGACCAGTTAATACCTCAATTAAAGAAAAACATTACCCTCTACTTACCACGCTCTCCGGGCCATAGAATTTCTTACGAAAGTTTAAAAGACTGTCACTTAATCTTTAACTCACCGACAGCGAGTATCAGCATACCAAAAGGCTTAATGCAAAATAAAATACCGCTCGCAAACCTAGCGGCCTATAAAGAAGCGGAAATATTATGCGCAAAAGAATTAGCGACCCTTAGTCAGGAAAGCACTTATAAGAATAAAGTAAAACAGAAAATACTCGAGAACAGTGAGAACTTCCCAACCCAAGCCGTCATGGCCTCTTGGTTTAATATGACCTCCAGAACGCTGCATCGAAGATTGATAGAAGAAGGCAGTTCTTATCGAAGAATATTAGACGAAGTTAAACAAGCACTGGCTATTTCCTACCTAACCAATACAGATTTGACTATAAAAGAAATTGCTTATTTTTTAGGTTACGAAGACGATCGGAATTTTAGTAGAGCATTTAGACGTTGGCAGGGAACTTCTCCCTCTCAATACCGATTACAAAAAAATGGAGGATAAAGTACTGAGTAATAAATGTTAGCAGGGTCGCTATGCTCTTAGAAAGCTGCAAATGTTTAATTATAGTGGCTTAATAATCCTGGATTGCTTAATGGTCTAAAATACCCTTGCTAATCTAGGATTATTAACATGAGACCTCAGCATAACCCGAAACTTCTAACCGTTATTTGATATAATGAGCAATGCAAAAAACATTTAATACTCAACCCGAATCATTCCTATTAGCGTCTGACCTCGATCATTCTATTCTTCATAGCTTAGATGATACCGAAGCTCTATTGGACTGGTCTAAAATTGAAAGCATTCTTTCTTCAGTTTATAACGCTTCAACAGGCCGCCCCAGCTATCCCTTACTGACCCTTTATCGAAGCTTAGTTCTCGGAATTTGGTATTCACTTTCTGATGTTCAACTAGCCCAAAGCCTATATCGAGACCTTCTCTTTAGAAATTTTGCCATCTCGAATTAACTGCGACAGTGCCAGAAGCTTCAACATTAGGCCGCTTTCGCAATAAGCTAATTGAACATGGCTTGTGGGATAAACTTTTAGGCGAGATCAACAACCAACTTGAAGAAAAAAATATT
Source organism: Oleispira antarctica RB-8 (assembly GCA_000967895.1). Classification (GTDB taxonomy): domain Bacteria; phylum Pseudomonadota; class Gammaproteobacteria; order Pseudomonadales; family Oceanobacteraceae; genus Oleispira; species Oleispira antarctica. The sequence continues at coordinate 3,880,940 of FO203512.1, read as the reverse complement.
ATCATGACCAAAGGTCGAATTAATATTATTGACGCTACGCCGATAGAAGCCGCTCAATCAGTCTCGGGAAAGGGAAAAATGGCGAGCAAAAAAAGACCCTGAAGCAGGCTGGAATGTTAAGAAAGATAGTAGATGTCGCCAAAAATTAACGTATGGCACACTCTGTGCATACGGGAGTTGATGAGGATGGATTTATACATAGCCAAACAGTCACGCCAGGTAACGTACGCGATAGCCAAGAACGCGATCATCTATTATTAAGAGATGAAAGTGCACTCTATGCCGACGCTGCCTATAGCTCTCAAGATACGAGAGATAAATTAAAAGAGCATGGGATAGGCGATCAGGTTCAACGAAAAGGCTATCGAAATAACCCACTTTCTGAGGCGGATAAAATACGCAACGCTGAAATAGCGGTGACACGAGGCGGAGGAGAGCGTCCTTTTGCCACCTATAAATGGCACTTTAAATTGGCTCGAACGCGATTAATGGGGCTGGCAAAAAATACGACATTATTTGGCTTAGCTGCGATGGCCGCGAACATTAAAAAAGGTGCTGTGTTTTTAGGACTTTATGGACTTCCCAACTAGATGTCGCGGGAGTAGTCAGTTCAATGCGGACTGTAAGTCGAAATCTTACTTATGTTGTTTATAAAATAGCAATATGAGGAAAACAGTCGGCGTTAAGTGCTGTTTTTTTGAAACTTTGCAATGAAATTACGCGAAGCTTAAAAATACGTAGTTGTCCAGAGGTCTCATGAAAATAATTTGAAAGTCAATCCTAATTGTTATACAGTGACTTAGATTTTCAGTTCAATTGCTGCCTGGTGCGTTGTAAAAAAACAGCTTATTCACTGCTTTTAAGCCGAACTAGCATTAGGAACAATGCAAAGCCGTCATACAGAACAGCACAAATAAAAAATATAATAACAACATAAAAGAAGAATAATAATATGCAAAAACATTCGAAGCACGTTCAGCATTCCAGTATGATTATTTCTATAGATTTTCATGGGACTGTCTAATGACTAATATCCTAAAAACAAAAATAAATATTTTTCTACTCAGTTTAACTGCCTTATTAACGACCATGACAGGCTGCTCTCACAACCCTATTTCTTATACCACCGGAATTGTCGTAGAGGGCATTGTTGAAAATGAAATTTACCCCTACGTCATAGCCCAAGGTGATACTGACATCGCCTGTAATTTGGGTAGGACATTTGAATTTTTTCTGGATTCAGTTAACGAGATGACCGATCTGAAAAATGGTTACCTTGCCATGATGCCTTTACTCTCTTCGGTTTGCAGTGAGTACCACGCTCGAGAAGCTGAGCTTCGCTCTATCCGTGCATTAAGAAAAGGAGATATCGAAGGTGCCAAAGATGCAAGACAACTCCAAAAACAGTGGTTAACAAAAACAGCGCAACGTCGCTCAAAGTCATTTGATCTTGGCATGCAGATTTATGATTTCAAGCCAATACGCTCTTCTTACGAATGCCCTAATTTTGATGAAGAACTGGATGAGATAACTTTTTTATTATCTCTCACTATGGGTGCTTTAGCGATTAAAAATGATGCAGAATCAGGAATGGCAGCCGGTGTCTCTAGAAGCATTGCATCAACAATACTGAAAGCTGCAAATTGCGTAGACAATGAAAAATGGGGAGGAGCGCCACAAGCCTTACAAGCTACTTTATGGATACTATTACCTAACAAAAAACCTTCTGATATCAAAAAGAATAACTGGGAAATCTTAGAATATGCGAGCCGTAGCTCTATAACAGTAGGCTTTCACTTAGGCAGTGCGCTGCACGTCGCTGCTGCTGAAATCGCAGGAAATAGAACAGAACTGTATAAAGCACTTACGCTATACAAGGAGACAGCTGGAGATGAAGCCTTTAACAAAGGCAGCTATACGTTAGTTGACACGATTAGTATAGGAATTATTCACGATATTTCAAATGTACTATGGACATCAGAAGTTGGCTCACGCACACCTTTTGGACAGCTAGGTAATTTGCCACCGACCATTACCGAAGCTAAAGACAACTCTGAAGAACTCGACTCACTATTATAAATTGGAAAACAGGACAGTATTATGAACATAATAAAAATAGCTCTCTTTTCACTCTCAAGCGCCTTTGCAATAGAAGCATTTGCGGAGACTAAAACTCTTTGTGTATTTGATCCCCTTGGGGCAGCGGGTGATAGCTATAACATACTAAAAGATTATGCTATTAATATGAAAGCCACTGGCATTGATTTCGACGTCAAACCCTACACTGATGAAAGTGTTGCTATGGCGGATTTCTTATCTAAAAAGTGCGATGTCGTCGCAGCACACGACTTAAGAATTCGTCAATACAACAAATTCTCAGGTACCGTGAGTGCCCTGGGTGCCGTCCCATCGTATAAAGAACTTAATACCGTTCTAAAAACGTTATCCCGTAAAAAAGCGGCTAAGTACTTAGACGGTGATAAGTTTTCTATTATAGGGATATTTCCTATAGGCGCGGGCTACTTATTTGTTAACAATAGTGAGCTAGATACCGTGGAAGAACTTGCGGGTAAAAGAATTGCAACGTTAAATTATCAGAAAGATGCAATTCATATGGTGAATTATATTAAATCTACGGTTATACCTTCCGACATCACTAACTTTGGTGGTAAGTTTAACAATGGCTCTGTCGACATATGTTACTCACCCGCCTTTGCCTTTAATGCCTATGAGTTATATCACGGCTTAAAAGATAACGGTGGCATTATTCGCTATCCTCTAGCCCAACTTACGATTCAATTATTAACGAATACCGATACTTTTGATGCGGCTACTCGACAGAAATCTCGCGAAATCATGTTCTCTATGAACGAACAAGCAATGAACATTGTTATGAAACATGAAAAATCAATTGATGAGAAATACTGGGTAGACCTTCAACAATCAGATATTGATAAGTACCAAGAGATGTTTCGTCAAAATCGATTAGAACTGAAAGAAAAAGAAATTTACGACCCAACACTACTGACATTAATGCGAAAAATCCGCTGCAAGAACAACGCTAAGGCCCCTGAATGTACTCGCGCAGATAAAGAATAATTCCGACAGCGCATATAGCATAAAGATGGGAAGCTTAGCTTCCTATCTTTATATAATTGATAAAAACAACTAGAAGTTCCCACCATGACTTTAAAAATCAACTCTGCTAATCCAGAGCAACCCAACGTTTCTGTTAAACGTTCTCACTATATGCCTGCTTTCTTAATTTTCTTATTGCTATCATTTGTCGTTGTTTTAGGCCTTGGCGACTCTATTCATTCGCGCCTACTCAATTTGGGTGAAAATTTATGGGAAGGTTACTATTTATTAGACCCTGATGCACAAGAACCCTCATGTAATGCAGATAAAAATATAGAATCATCTGTAAAAGTACTCATGGCGGAACAATTGGCTGATTCAGCCGATGATTTATTCGGTGATGATTTGTTTTCAAACGACAATGGTACATCAGAACAAGATTTCAGAGACTCACTGACAAGTTCACTCGCCATGTGTCAAGCAGAGCACAAAAATTACCACCTCCAAGCATCTCGTATTACACCTACGCTAGAAAATTTTAAGTCTGTTGAAACATCTGTTGCAAATTTCTTAATTACAAATATCGATATTAAAGAATTCGTACTTGTGATGATGCTGTTCATCTGCGCATTTATTGCGACAGTTCGTCATCATCACATTGCACTATGGGCAGCTACAAATGCTAACCAAGAACGAGTATCAACTCTGTTTCAATTAATGGCAAACAGCTTAATTGCTATTTCTTTTTGGCATTATAGGGTGACCTTATCTGAAAACAGTGGCACCGATCACGCACTTAACATTCAAATGCTATTTCTTATTTGTTTTAGCGTATTAGCGATTACTAACCTTGTTCAACTATCGCAAAACTTCAATCGAATCGTCATTAGCGGCAGTGATCTATTATCCGTTCCTCTCTATGTTTTGATGTGTTTAATCTCTTCTGCTTATTTTATTTTAGTGGATGACCATATTTCAGGCATCGCTATTTATATTAATCAACTGACTAATCTTTCCAATATTTTCTTAAATATTGGTTTATATGTATTTATTGGAATGACATTAAAAGAAACCGCTATTCCTAAATTAATCTTTGATTTAGTCCGTCCTTTTCACCTGGCCCCACCCCTTTTTGCCAGCTTAATTATCTTTGTTACCGCCTATCCAACAGCATTTACAGGTGCCTCTGGCATTTTTGTATTGGCGATAGGTGGGTTACTTTATGAAGAACTTCGAGCGGCAGGCACCCGTCGTACTTTAGCGTTTGCCACGACAGCCATGTCAGGAAGCTTAGGGGTTGTGCTGAATCCGTGTCTGTTGATTGTTATTATAGCGGCGTTAAATAAAGAAGTAACGACCTCTGAAATGTACTCGTGGGGTTTCACTGTCTTTATGCTGTCTGCAATTATATTCTCAGCAATTGTCTTGCTGACAAATCGACAGCCATGGATGCAGATGGAGTCTTGGGATGAAAGTAAAAAACAAATTATTGCGACACTGAAAAAGCTAGCACCTTACGCTTTAATCGTTATAGCGGTCTTAGTTGGCTTTGATCTGTTATTAGACATTACAATGAATGAATACTCAGCACCTCTTGTACTGCCAGTGATACTTTCCGTTATTTTGGCTTATGAACAGTTATGGCTAAAGAAGACTCATCGCACTATGCGCTTTTTAACAGTGAGTACTAAAGCGGCTGATGAAGCAAGTGTGCACATTGGCGCATTACTGTCGTTAATTGCGCTGTCTATTTGCTTGGGGGGAGTATTAGAGCGTTCTGATGTGATGATGCATTTCTTTGGTGATGAACTCATGAATCCTTGGATTACAATGACTATTTGTATCCTACTTCTCACCTTTATTGGAATGTTCATGGATCCATTTGGTGCTGTTATCTTAGTTTCTGCAACCTTTGCATCTCAAGCGATGGCATCCGGCATTGAGCCATTACACTTCTGGATGGTCTCTTTGGTCGCTTTCGAATTAGGGTATTTAAGTCCACCTGTCGCACTTAATCATCTATTAACGCGACAAGTAATCGGTGAAAAAGAGTTACAAATAGCCAACAAAGACAATGAAGGTAAATCATTATTCCGTCGCTATGAACGGATATTACTGCCATTAATTACCATGTTAATAACATTAGTAATCGTCGGATTTGGACCCTTGTTTGTTTACCTATAAGCATTAAAGCTACTGTGCTGACTCGATCCAGTCATTGATCAGCGCAGCAGTACTGCTTTTACTCTCAATAGTAATAAGACTTACCCAGAATCATATCGGAGGCTTTTTCGGCAATCATAATGGTAGGGGCGTTAGTGTTACCCGCCACAATGTTGGGCATGATAGAGGCATCAACTACTCTCAAGCCTTGCACACCATGCACTCGTAGTTTGTCATCAACCACAGCCAAGACATCACTGCCCATTTTGCAGGTGCCGACCGGATGGTAAATACTTTCGGCGCGTTGACGAATATCTTCTTTAATTTGCTCGTCTGTTTCTACCTGAATACCCGGGACGAGTTCTTTACGGCTGTAGTTTGAAAAGGATTTTGCATTTAGAATTTCTCGTCCAAGCTTGTAGCCATTAATAAGGTTTGTCCAATCTTCATCTTCTGTTAAATAGCCGGCTTCAATCTTTGGATCATCAAGTGGATTGCCCGTTTTCAGCGAAATACTACCGCGACTCTTAGGGGTAATATCACAAATATGAAGTGTGTAACCATAGCCCAGCATAACCTGACGGCCGTGATCTTTAAGGTAGGTGGGCAAAAAATGAAATTGTATATTGGGCCGTTTTTGGCCTGCGTCACTTTTCACAAAACCACCGGATTCGGCGACGTTACTGGTTAAAAATCCCTTGCGGTTTTTAATGTAATCAACCGTGGCTAGAGCGCCTCGTGCAATACCCAGAGGGGTTACTGCGATAGAGTCTTTGGTGGCAGCTTTGTGCATTATCGTAATATCAAGGTGATCCTGTAGGTTTTTGCCCACACCAGCTAGCTCATGAACCAAGGGGATATTATGGCGTTGTAGCACCTCTTTTTTACCAATGCCAGACAGCATCAGCAATTGAGGCGACTGCAGTGCTCCGCCACTTAAAATGACCTCGCCACTGTTATTAATATCGGCAGTGATCAGTGAATCATCTTTTGAATATTCAACGCCAACTGCTTTTTTTCCATCAAATATAACTCGGGTAGCGTGGGCTGCAGATATAACTTTTAAATTTGTGCGCGACAATACTGGAGTTAAGTATGCCTTGGCAGAACTGCAACGTTCACCATTGCGCTGAGTGACTTGATAACGACCAACACCTTCCTGCTCTTTACCATTAAAGTTATCATTCTTTTTGTGACCCGCATCCTTTGCTGCTTCCACAAAGATATCGCTCAACGGATTGACCGTTCTGTGTTTTTCAACAGTGAGCGGCCCATCATTTCCGTGCAATGGATTATTTTTAATCACCTGATTAGATTCTGACTTAATAAAGTAAGGCAGAACATCCTCGTAGGACCACCCTTTGTTGCCTAATGCTGCCCAGCCGTCATAATCCGCTTTATGGCCCCGAATATAAATCATGGCATTTATTGAACTGCTACCACCGCTGGCCTTACCTCTAGGCCAAAATAAACGGCGGTTATGTAATTCAGATTCAGGTTCAGTGTCGAACTGCCAATTAAGTTGCTGGCTGCGTGATAGGAGCGCAATACCTATAGGCACATGAATGAGGGCGCTTTTATCTTCTGGGCCCGCTTCAATGAGCAGTACGTTTTTTGATGAGTCCGCTGAAAGTCTATTTGCTAATACACAGCCCGCAGATCCAGCACCTATAATGATATAGTCATATTCAATTGTCATAATAATATCTCTTTGTAGTCAATGAGGTTTATTCACTAAGCGTCCTTAAAAATAATAGGTTTAGATCTTACTTAAATTATTTTCATGAACGATCACTCAGTGTAAAAAAGGGGGCTAGTTGATCAGTCTTCAAGCCCCATCCTTTAATGTGGACTACTAAGTATTTGAAGCTTTATATTGAACCTTTTCAAAGGCAGGAATGCCGCTGTTTCGATTGGCTTCATTCGCTAACATCAGCTCTTCCTGGGTGGCGTAGTTTTGATCCCAAGCAAGTACCTTAGGAACCATCAGCTTATTCCAAAGAGGCGGAACAAGGGCGACAAGCATAGTGGTGAGATAGCCACCAATCATCATAGGCGCATCTTGGTAAGATTTTAATTCATGGTAAGGCACTTCACCTTGAGCATGGTGGTGGGAGTGACGGGTAAGGTTAAACATGGTCCACGAGCTTAGGCGCTTGTTGGTATTCCAAGAATGACGAGGCTGAACCGGCACATCCGGATTACGTACCATGCCGTAGTGCTCCATGAAGTTCACTACTTCCAATACAAATTTACCGAAAATACTGGTCACTATCAGGAAGACTGCACCCGTTACACCCGCCATTAGGTATGCTAATACAACTAACACAACGCTCATAAGGTAACCGCGTATGGCTGCATTATGATAAGAGAACAGGCCCTGTCCTTTTTTGTTTAAGCGTGATTTTTCAATTTCCCAGCAAGCAATGTTTGCGCGAATAGTTGATATAAATAAGTGAGCATAAACATTACGACCTCGTGGGGCAGTGGCAGGATCATGTTTCGTGCTTACATAGCGGTGGTGTCCGTATACATGTTCAATGGCAAACGCAACATCAAAACTGAAAGATAGCAACCAACGACCGATAAACATGGATACAGGATCCCAGGTGCGGTGAGTTAATTCATGACCCGTTAAAGTTCCAATTAAACCAGTCGCGAGACCTACAAAGGGCACTAGTAGTAGCAGCTGCAATAAGGAGTTTTGATCACGGGCTGCCAATGCATCGTAGCCTGTTAGCTGGGTAAAGAAAGCCCCATAACCAAACACATCGACTTCGGCGAATTGCCAAACAGCCACAAAGAAAATCATGGCTAACAACGGCAAAGCTAACCACAGTTGTACTGTGAGTAATGCCGGGAATTTGAATTTAGGCTCGTCGGTATCATCACCTAGTACCATGTCACCCAGTACGTAGAATAACAACCAGAAAGCAAAGCCGGCACCGATATAAATATCGCCCATACTGATACAAATTATTGCTATGATTCCCATGACATGGAATGACATAAATTTTAAATATTCAAACATAATATCTTACCTTTTTTATTTTAGTTAAAGTTAAGCAGCGACAATATCGGCGCTGGTAATGAATTTGTCGAAGAAAATTCGGTCTGACGTAATGCTGTGTTTGTTTAGTGTTGCCACCACAGAATCAATCATCACTGGAGGGCCACACAAATAACCTTGTTCACTGCCGGTTAAAAGTTGTGACAATATGCCATTTACATAACCACGCTCTCCTGTCCAGTTTGATGATTCGGGCTCATCAGACAAAACAGGGATAAAACGAAACTTTGCCGGCCACTTATTTTCAATCTCAATTATTTCGTTTAAACAATAAAGGTCTTGTTGTTGACGGGCGGCAAATAGGAAGGTCACATCGCGCTTCACATTGTCAGCCAACGCTTGCTCCAAAAGGGCTTTAATGGGGGCCAAGCCACTGCCACCAGCCACACACACAATATCTGACTGACTTTCGCGTAAATAAAAGTCCCCACTTGGTCCTTCGACAATGACCCTTTTATCAACCAGCTTATTGCTGTTTACAATGGTGGAAAAAATTCCATTGGGCACATGTTTAATGAAGAACTTAACGGCACGCTTATTTTCTGTTGAATAAGCGGTGGCGAAAGAATAAGAACGTACAGCATTACTCAGTTCTGGAAATGCGATATTGGCAAACTGACCAGAGCTGTACTCCATGTCTTCATCCAAGGTGATCTCGATGGCGGTAATATCGTGTGTTAAAGGCCATTGCTTAGTCACCGTTCCACTAATGGCATGTACGTCATACGAAGGAGCGTTGGCGTCTATGACGACTTGTATTTCAACATCTCCCTTTGGGACACTTTGGCATGCCAGAATATAGCCTTCGGCTAATTCTTCCTTGCTGAGTAAATAGGCGCTTTCGGTAAGCTCTTTGACCTTGCCCTTGATTAGCTTGCATTTGCAGACAGCACAACCACCTACTCGACAACTATGGGGGAAAGAAACATTTTCACGTAACGCAGCCTGTAAAATAGTTTCTTTAGAATTTACTTTTATAGCCTGTTCAGCACCATTTATGGTTAGCCCGTTTGGGGTCTTCTTTGAAAAGAGTGAAAACATGATTACTTCCTCGTTGGGAGATTAATCACTATAAAGGGTTATAAAGCAGACGGTGAGAGGCGAGAGTGACAATCGTGGGTCATTAATGGACAAGGGCAGTGAGGCATGCTAACGTAATTTTTTATAACCAATTTTCACAACTTAATGCTATGAACGATAATAGGAAGTTGCCGATTTATTATCTCGGCCAGATTAAAAATACCTTGGCAAGCTGGCACCTAGATACAGATGCCTGGCTGGCGATGCATCATCTAACCAGCGAAAGCATCAATGATATTAATAACAATATTGATTACCAAACATTTGAATCACTGCTTCTAAACGCCATTGAGATATCCGGGGAAAAGTCTTTGGGGCTTCACATAGGTAGCCGGTTGGGGGTCACTACTCATGGCATGATGGGCTATGCCATGATAAATAGCGATTCTATTAGAGAGGCTATTGATATTTTTAGGCGCTTTATTAATACCCGAACGCCATTAATTACGATCGATATTATAGAGACACCAGAGACGTTAACGGTTCAATTTAATGAAGTGCATGACATTAGCCCGATAAGACAGGCCTTCCATGAAGCTGTGTTACTGACCTTAAATAACATATTATCCTATATATCATTTGGCGATATTAATATTCTTAAAGCCTCTTTTTGCTTTCCAAGGCCAGAGTATGGCAGTTTATATGATGAGTTTTTTCATTGTGAAATTCAGTTTTTTCAACGAAAAACAGCATTAACCGTAAGTTTGAGCGGATTAGATAATCCTTTAAAGATGTCTGATGCAAACTCTCTCACGCAAGCTCGTAACCTATGTGAACTAGAGTTGAAAAAAATGGGGCAGGCTTCTTCTAATGAGCAAAAGATAAAAGAGATGCTTATTAATTCAGTTGGCAAATTTCCCTCTTTGGAACAGCTTGCGGCTCGCTTTCATGTATCCCCTAGGACATTGCATCGCTACTTAAAGAATGAAAACACTTCTTATAAAGAAATTATTGAGTCGGTAGGAAGCCAATTAGCCAAACAATACTTAACAGAATCGGACATTGGTATTCAAGAAATTTCGTATCTGTTGGGGTATAAAGATATCGCTAATTTTAGGCGTGCATTCAAACGCTGGTATGGTGTGCCTCCCAGTGAATATAGAAATATCCATGGTGCTTAATTTTAAATACAGCCTGCTACCTTTTGAGCGAACAGAGCAGGAAGCTATGTTCGCTCAAAAGGTTATAATAACAAATCTAGTTGCGACTCAAAACGTAAAATAGTGTTATTGAGTACGGCGTAAATAGGAAAACAGCATTAAGGGCACGACCAATAGCGTAAGCACTGTTGAGGCCAGAGTGCCAAAGATCAGCGATATGGCTAGTCCACTGAACATGGGGTCGGTGAGCATTACGGCGGAGCCAAGTACGATTGCTAACGCAGTTAATATGATTGGGCGCATGCGAACCGCCCCAGCTTCACTAACCGCTTCGCGCAAAGGCATACCTTGTTCCATGTAATCCAGCACAAAGTCTATAATTAATAATGAATTTCGAACTACCACTCCGGATAGTGCTATTACACCTATCATGGATGGTGCACTAAAAGGCTGATCCATTATCCAGTGTCCCGGAAATACACCGGCTAATCCAAGGGGGATGGCCGACATTGCAACCAACGGAATAATAAAAGAACGATAATAACCCACCAATAGTAAATATATGAAAACTAGGGCAATACCTAGGGCAACAAACATATCTCTAAAGGTGTCTAGGGTCAGGCGAATTTCACCGTCCCACAGCAACTGATAACCATCAATGGTATCCGGAACTGCCGAGTTCAATCGCAGATTAGCCGTCGTTAATTTTTCACCATGGCCAATATCCATATTATCCAAGCGTCGATCTAATTCCATAACAGCATAAACCGGAGCCGACTGAGTCAGCTCAGCCCCTATAAAGGTAACTCGTTCATAATCTTTATGCAGAATAGGCCGATCTTCCCAGGAAGGAATGGATCGGGTTAATTCAGACAGTGGGATTTTTTCATTTCTTATATTGGTCACAAATACACGGGACAGCAAAACCGGGTTAATTTGGTAGGCTCGAGGTATATGCAAACGAATGGGGATCACTTGTTTTTCACCAGCCACATGCAACCTGCCCATTTCTTCTCCGTCCACCAGACGGCGAATGGCGTTGGCCACTTCCACCGCAGAAACACCGGACAGTGAAGTGACCCCATAAAGTTGGACACTATTATTAAGCGGCCATTAAGGCCTGATTTCGATGTTCTATCGGAGTCAGGCCTTTTAGTTTGACCTTGATTCTCATTGTATTGTAATACTCAATATATTCATCTATTTTCATGATTAGATCATCTGCACTCTCAAAATCATGATGATGAAACATCTCTGTTTTTAATACTGCAAAGAAGCTTTCTGCAGCAGCGTTATCCAAACAATTACCTTTCCGTGACATGCTTTGTTTCAAGCCTGAGTTCTTCAGCATTTTTTGTATCTGCGGTAGTCGGTATTGCCATCCTTGGTCGCTATGCAGTATTGGCTGTTCACCATCTTTTAATTTCGAGATAGCATCCTCAAACATGTCTTTAACTAAAGAAAGATGCGCTGATTTAGCGATACTATACGCAACCACATCCCCGCTAAAAAGATCAATCAAAGGTGAAAGATACACCTTCTGGCCCTTTACATTAAACTCAGTAACATCGGTAACCCACTTCTGGTTAGGCTTATCCGCCATAAAGTTACGCTGCAATAAATTATCAACGGATTTTCCCTCTTGTCCTTTGTAAGAATTATATCGCTTAGGCCGCACCTTTGATTTCAAATTCAACTCTCGCATCAATCGCTGCACTTTTTTACGGTTGATCAACATGCCTAGATTACGCAGCGCTAGCGTAATGCGTCGATAACCGTACCGCCCTTTATGTAGGTGAAATATCTCTTTAATTTTTGCTTTTATTTCTGCACAAACGTCAGGTTTAACCAACGCTTTGCAGTGATAATAAAAGACACTTCGAGCCAGATCGAGTGCTCGTAATAAGTTATTTAGAGTATGGTTTGCCTTAAGCTCCAGGATTATTTTTGTTTTTTCTTTGCTCTTAACCTCTTCTCCTGGAGCAAGGCATCGAGCTTTTTTAGCACGGCATTCTCCGCTCTAAGGTATTCAAGCTCATCCTTTAGCTCGTCTTTAGTCATTTCATTAGCAGCTTTTGGTTTTGCAATAGGGGTCTTTTTCATTGGGATACCGCGCTTTTTAGGCCTTAACCCTTCCATACCCAAAGATTCGTAATTGCGTAGCCAAACGAATAGTGTTCCAGGTGATGAAAGGTTAAAAAAGGCACTAGTATGCCCCAATGACCAATCTTCTGTCTGCATTTTGGTGAGTACTTTAAGCTTGTCTTTAGCTGAATATGGTGAGGCAGGAGGGAGAAATGATTGTTCAGAGTTGAAGGAGTAAACGGCTCCCCAATACCGAATTTGTCTGGAGGATATATTGTATTCTCGACTTAACTGGCGAGAGGATTCATCACCTAGGTATCTTTTGGCGATGATTATTTTAAGTTTTCTACTGTATTTGGACATAAAGTCCCCCAAAGTTATTTGTCTAACTATTGGGGGTCACTTCATAGGGTGGGCTTTTTTGTCGTGCAGTAGAAAACCTACAGCTTACTTGCCTATAAGCTTACTTATAAACAGGCAATGTCGCGCAAAGTGCTACAACTTTCGCTTGAACTTCAGCTTCAACAGCGTCAGAAGTTCCAGTTTCTAAAGCAGCAAGAATGTCACAGATCCAGTTAGTCAGCTCAATACACTCAGCTTCTTTAAAGCCACGGCTTGTTACAGCAGGGCTACCGATACGTAGGCCAGAGGTAACGAAAGGAGAGCGAGGATCGTTTGGTACAGAGTTCTTGTTCACAGTGATGTTGGCACGGCCTAGGGCTGCATCTGCATCTTTACCTGTGTATTCCTTATCGATAAGGTCTACTAGGAACAAGTGATCGTCAGTACCGCCAGAAACAACCTTAATGCCACGGCTGATGAAAGTCTCGGCCATTGCTTGAGCGTTCTTAACAACCTGAGTCTGGTAAGCAACATAATCGTCAGCCATCGCTTCTTTGAAACAAACCGCTTTAGCCGCGATTACGTGCATCAAAGGGCCACCTTGAGATTCTGGGAATACAGCAAAGTTAAGCTTTTTGTTCAGCTCTTCGTCGTCATTCGCAAGAATCAAACCACCACGTGGGCCACGTAGAGTTTTGTGAGTTGTCGTAGTAACAACGTCAGCAATGCCAACAGGAGATGGGTAAACGCCTGCAGCGATTAAGCCTGCAACGTGTGCCATATCAACGAATAAGTAAGCACCAACCATATCGGCGATGTCACGGAAACGCTGCCAATCAACAATACGGCTATAAGCAGAGAAACCTGCAACGATCATTTTTGGCTTATGTTCTTTCGCCAATGCTTCAACTTGATCGTAATCAATCTCGCCCGTGTCAGGCTTGATTCCGTACTGAACTGCGTTGTAGATACGACCCGAGAACGATACAGAAGCACCGTGAGTCAAGTGACCACCGTGAGCAAGGCTCATACCTAAAATGGTATCGCCAGGCTTACAAAGTGCCATGTAAACAGCACCGTTGGCTTGTGAGCCAGAGTGTGGCTGAACGTTAGCGAATTTAGCGCCAAACAATTCTTTTGCACGATCAATCGCTAACTGCTCGATGACATCAACGTGTTCACAACCACCGTAGTAACGCTTACCCGGATAACCTTCGGCGTACTTGTTGGTAAGTTGAGAGCCTTGGGCTTCAATTACACGAGGGCTAGTATAGTTTTCAGAAGCGATAAGCTCGATGTGGTGCTCTTGGCGAGCGTCTTCAGCTTTCATTGCTTCCCATAAGACTGGGTCGAAATCGGCAATATTCATATCACGGCTAAACATACGGAGGTTCCTCGTATAAGGGTTCTGATGTAATCATATAAGATGATTTATGCGCCGCATTCTACATTAAAGTTTAGAGGGTGGCACTTGAAAAGCTGTCATAAAGAGTATGACTGTTCTTCATTTACAGCTCTTGGGGGTAAAAGCAGTGAAAATAACATAAAAGCTGATTGTCTGGTTAAGTTTGCGCTTCTGATCAGCGTACTTAAGGCGCGACGCAAACGTTGTCGATTCGCTGTAAAAGATTACTTCTATCGTGATCACTCATTGATTGCTTCGCTTGCTGTTGCTTAATCATTTCAGTCTGAGTTAGCACAAAGTCACGCTGCTCATCTGATTTTGATAGGCTGGCAAGTACTTGCAGTGAATCCAACATCTTCATAGTCACCGCAAGATTGTTTTCAGACTCTTCTCTTATTTGGTCAAAGGCCGCTGTGGCAATGGCCGTGAACGTTGACGCTTTGCACACTAACCGCAGTACATCGTCTTCTTTAATATTTGATAGGGGGAACGCTTTATCGGTTAAGTTACATAGCACAGCACAGAGTTTGTCTATACAGGTTATCGCAGTGTAGGGGTCATTAATGCCGGGAGACAATGCTCTTAATGCTATCTCTACCAATTGGTGTATCGCAAACTCAGGATCCTGTACCGGTGTTCTGCACGAGCCATGTACTGTATGGCTAATGATTTTTTCACTAATACACGTGCCAGCATCCTCTTTCATATCTTGCTCTGTCATATTGTTAGCATAAACCGTCGCAATGATGGCTCTTTCAACAATAAAGTCACCAGCCGAAAAATGCAGCTCGATAATACAGTCTGATGTGCACGCAAGATTGAATAAACTCTCTTTATCGATCAGCTGCAGATAACCACTGAACGGCGCATGTACATCAAATTTATGTGAGTCATTCTTTTCTTGAGCTAGTCGTGTATCCGATGGGGCGATGTCGTCATCTGAAGCTGTTGGAAAGAGCTTTGTTATGTTTTGGTGTAATTCACAATATACGTCATCAATAACAACATCAGCCTGTATGGATTTCGAGATATGATGAATAAAATAAATCAGCATACAGACACTAAAACAGGTCATTGCAATCGCGACGGCGACCGTAATGCCTGGCTCAAATGCGTAAGGATCTTTGAAACTAATGGCACAAAAAATAACGATACAAAATAAGAATGTAGAAATGAAAGTCCCCAAAACAATTTGAGTACTTTTATCCATCATAAAATTCCGCATTAAACGAGGCCCAAATTGCGAAGATGCGAGTGTTAAAATGACGATGGTAATAGAGAAAGCAATACTGGTGACGGTGATCATCGCAGCGGCCATTGTGCCTAATAGCGACCTGACTGCATTTACGTCTGTTGCGTATAAAAAAGTAAGGGTGTTGGCATTAGTTTGTGAATGTGTAACATCGATATAGATGGTTACTGCAGCGATGAATAGAGAAAGTACAATCATTACGCTGGGTACAAACCAAAAGCTGGATTGGATTTTTTCAATAAGAGGGGCGAGTTTATTATTCATGCGTTATGTCTTCTGCTATCCCTGAGCTGCCGCTAAAATAAAATATTTTAGCGGCATGGTAATCATTAAAATGTAAGCGCCAACCTTAGCATAATCTTTTAATCAGTTTTATTAATTTAAAGCCGCATTTTTTTTAATCATTTCAACTAAAGCACTGGCAGGAATGGCTTTGCTAAAATAGAAGCCTTGTACTTCTTCACATTGAACTTGTTGTAAAAATTCTAACTGCTCTTTGGTTTCAACCCCTTCTGCAATGACTCCAAGACCTAAATTGTGAGCCATGGAAATAATAGTACGCGTGATTTGAGCATCGTCGTTATTATGCGGTAAATTCTGAATAAAGCTCTGATCGATTTTTAAAGTATCGACGGGGAACTGTTTCAAATAATTCAGCGATGAATAACCGGTACCGAAGTCATCAATTGCCATGCGAACACCCATCGCTCGCAATTGAGTTAATACGTCTAGCGTATGTTCTAAGTCATCGATTAATATACTTTCAGTCAGTTCTAATTCAAGTTGATTAGGATCGATAGAAGTTTCAGTAATCACTTCTTTTACTAGGTCAATAAAGCCGGGCTGTTTAAACTGACGCGCAGACACATTCACGGCAATGCGGTCGACCGCGATATTATCTTTTTGCCATTGAGCCATATCACTGCACGCCTGGCGTAATACCCATTCACCAATCGGAATAATAAGCCCAGTATCTTCGATGATGGGAATAAAGTGGCTTGGTGGAATCATACCCTTAGTATCGTGATGCCAGCGTAAAAGAGCTTCAACACCTTGCATACTACAGTCTGCTGCGGCGTATTGTGGTTGATAATAAAGTTCTAATTCACCGCGCTCAATGGCATAACGTAAATCGTTTTCCATTTCCAATAACTCAACGGCTTTCTTATTCATCTGCTCGTCAAAGAACTGCACACTGTTACGACCACCATCTTTTGCATGATACATGGCCATATCAGAATTCTTTAATAGCTCAGTCACTGTGCTCCCATCATGTGGGAAGATAGCGATCCCAATACTACCGGTTAAAAATAATTCTCTTTGTTCAATGAAAAACGGTTGTTGTAAGGCATGCAGTATCCGCTCTCCAACTTTGACGGCAGTATTCGCCGCGTTATCGGAACTTTTTTGGTCACTCAGTGCAATAGTAAATTCGTCGCCGCTCATGCGTGATACTAAATCTTGTTTTTTAATACAGTTTTGTAAGCGATCAGCCACATCTTTTAATACCTGGTCGCCCGCGGGGTGCCCCATGGAATCATTAATCGGTTTAAAACGATCTAGATCCAAGAAAAGAACAGCAATGTGAGTATTGCTTTGGCGCGCGTAGGTTACCATCTTGTCTAAGCGCTCATACATCTGGCTACGATTGGGCAAACCAGTGAGAGGGTCAAAATACGCGAGTCGATGAATGCGGCGCTCAATAACTTTACGCTCGGTAATATCAGAAATAATGATAATTAAATTTTGCACTTTTCCAGATCGGCTGCGAGTCGCCGATACACCCGTCCAACTAACACGCTCTTCGCCATTTTTGCGTAAGTAATGAACCTCACCTTGCCAATAACTATCTTGCAAAATAGCTTGGCCAACGTCGGTATAAAAATCACTGCCATGAAATTTTGAATTGATAATCTCATCGGGTCTAAGGCCGCGCACTTCATCTAAGGTTAGCTGACTCGCCTCAAAGAAAGCAGGGTTCGCATTAATAATACGTCCCATATTATCGGTGACCACAATGGCTTCTGTACTGTTATCAAATACTTGTCCTGCTAATATTAATTCACGCTCTGTTTGACGTGTTTTGGTTACGTCGCGCACGATGCCGAAAATACCTTCAAGATTGTTATTCTCATCCCACAGATAGTTCGCTTGAACTTCAATGATTAATTGTTGCCCATTTTTACAGGCAGCTTTCATGTCTACTTTAAAAATTGAATCGCCAGTTTTATTCTTAGGATCTCGCGAGTTTTTTAATGCTACTTGAATGCGTTTATTCATTTTTATTAAATCACCGCGATTGAATACGCCAGTAATTGCACCTCGATAAATTTCATCTGGGGTATAACCCAGCATCGAATAAATAGACGAGCTGATAAAAGTGAAGTCTAACTTGCTATTAACAGACCAAATAACATCGATTACATTTTCTGCTAATAATCGATATCGGCGTTCATTTTCAACCAATATTATTTGTTGTTCTGCTTCTTCGGTTACATCGCGTACCGAACTGATATAGCGACAGACTAAGCCTTGGTCATCAAAAGCAAAAGCACTGTTCGTAAAGCGAATTATTCTCCAGTAGCCATCACTATCTTTTACTCTGCAAGTTTCTATTGCCGTCTCTTCAGAAGAAAGGTGGCGAGTCTTTTTAAGTAACTCTAGAATTTTTACGTGATCATCAGGGTGGAATTTCAAATTCGCTTCCACCATTGATGTACCCGTAGGCTCAGGTAAACCGAATAATTGATTAATACTGCTATTACGATATTCAACCTGCGGAACCAGTTTGTCATCAAGGGCAAGTACATAAACCATATCAACGATCTGGTCCATGATCTTTGCCCAGAATTGCTCTCTTTGGTAGAGCTCAGCGGTTGCCTTATTACGCTCCGTCATGTCAATAAAGGTGATCAGTGCATGCTTGTCACTGCTTTCATAAAGACTAATGTTTACCCAAATTACTAAGTCCCTTCCTAAGAAATCAGTGATCTTGAGTTCAAATTCACTCCAGCTTCTTTCGTCATCTAATGTCTGCTGTATGTTTTGCTGCAAAGAGCTGGCTTGATGAGACATTAATTGTGGAAAGGCGTGAATTAAATGCTGCTGATTTTGAGCATGGAATAGTTCAATAGCGGCATTATTGGCATTGATAATTCTTATCGGTTCATTATTAAAGCTATTGTCGTGAGGGAGAATAATAATGCAGTGTGCAATAGAGGCCTCATCATAAATGGCCTTGTATCGAGTCCGACTTTCTTCTAGCGCTCTGCGGTTAATCACGGCATCAGTTACATCACGCAGTAGCCAGACGACGCCTGAAATATGGCCGTTTTCGTACAGCAAATTATAAGACTGCTCTAAGATAAACGCTTCATGTTGTATATGAAGATGCAGTTCTCGTTGTTCTTCTTGTAAAAACTCCAACTCTTTAATTGATAAATCCTTCGACCAAAGAGAATTTTCATCCGGCCATAGCTTAACCAGCTCTTCACCAATGACTTGCACATGGCCTAGGCGACTGAAAATTTGGCTGGCTTTAGGATTTATGTAGGTGATGATTTTTTTATCATCGGTTGTGATAACCGCTTCATCAATCGACATTAACGATTTTTCAGCCCTTTGCTCAATTTGACGACGAGCAGAAGACTCCATGAATTGCTTTTTCGTGAGAGAGCGTAGATACGCATTCAAAATAAGTGAGATGAATAAAAAGAGGGCTAAAATCGAAAGACTAGGAAGAAATGTTTTTAGCAACAATGATTGCAGATAACCAGGGGTGCGTATGGCAATCAGTTCCCATGGAGAGGCCGCAATACTCCCGCGATACTCAATACGATGGGCTAAATCATCAAGGGGTATCGCATTTTTATCAGACAAATAGTGACCTTCGGTAATAATTACTTTTTTCAGTTCTTTATCATAAAGTGCAAGCTGAAAACCTGAAAAACCACCATTGTAGATGAGGGCAGAAAATTTATTGTAAGGTCTACGCACAATCAGACCGTAGAAACGACCCTTTTGGTTTATCCAGCTAATGCTATAAAACCCACCATTATCGCCATAATGATGGGCAAAAAAACGATTGCTATGATCTTTGTTATTGACGGATTTTTTGATAAGAGAGGCTTCATTTTCGCCTAATAAAGGGCCATCTAAAAAGAGTAACTCACCTTGATCGTCGACGAGCATATACCCAGTGAGATTGAAAAAGTTCTTATTCATCTCTTGACGCAAATCATACTGAATCTTGGTATTGGGCTTATCAATCAAGCTCAGTAATTCTTTTTTGTGTATTTGACTGAATATTTGATTAACGTGAATAGAGGCTTTTGAGGTAATTGATGCTTGCGCGACAAAGCTATCGACGGTTTTTACAATGTCGATTTCATGATTTTTACCTGCTTCATTCCATTGATGCCAACTATAGGCAATAAGCACCAGAGATAAAAAGACAAAAAACACCATGAAAATAGTGAGGAATGACTTATTTTGGCTTAAATTGATATCCGTATCGTCAGAGTAGCCTGTACTGTCAGAATTCCGTGTGCTGTCAGTGTGTATAGAGCCTTGCATACTGAAGATGTAATCCGCTTTTATTATTACTACCTCAAGAGTATAGAGGAAACGTAAGAAAAGGTGGAAAAATGACAGCTCGAATTGCTAATTGCACAACTTTTGAGTAGCGTTAGCCTCATTGTTCAATCTTAGTTAATGTTTAACGGAGTACCCTAGTGGCTCAATACGTATATACCATGAACCGCGTCGGCAAAATCGTGCCTCCCAAGCGCCAAATTCTTAAAGATATTTCACTATCCTTCTTCCCTGGCGCTAAAATTGGCGTACTGGGTTTAAACGGTTCTGGTAAGTCAACGCTACTGCGCATCATGGCAGGCATTGATACCGATATTATCGGTGAAGCACGCCCACAGCCTGACCTTAAAGTCGGCTACCTTTCTCAAGAACCTGAGTTAGACCCAACAAAAGACGTTAAAGGCAACGTTGAAGACGGTTTACGCGAGTTAATGGATGCTCAGGCACAGCTTGAGCAAGTGTATGCAGATTACGCCGAGCCTGATGCTGACTTCGATAAGCTGGCTAAAAAGCAGGGTCGTTTAGAAGCAATTATTGAGTCACAAGGTGGTCATGATTTAGATCGCCAGATGGAAATCGCCTCAGAAGCACTACGCCTTCCGCCTTGGGATGCTGACGTTACTAAGCTATCCGGTGGTGAACGTCGTCGTGTTGCGTTATGTCGTCTATTGATGTCGAAGCCCGACATGTTGCTATTAGATGAACCAACCAACCACTTAGATGCAGAATCGGTTACTTGGTTAGAGAAATTCTTAGAAGAATACCCAGGCACTGTTGTGGCGATTACCCACGACCGTTACTTCTTAGATAACTGTGCTGAGTGGATTCTGGAATTAGACCGTGGCCACGGTATTCCATACGAGGGCAACTACAGCTCTTGGTTAGAACAGAAAAACGCGCGTTTAGAAGGCGAAGCTAAGTCGCAAGAATCGCATAAACGCACCATTCAGCGCGAGCTAGAATGGGTACGTTCCAATCCAAAAGCGCGCCAAGCGAAAAGCAAAGCCCGTATGGCCGCATTTGAAGAGCTTAACTCGAAAGAGTTCCAAGCCCGAGCAGAGACCAGTGAAATCTACATTCCACCTGGACCACGTTTAGGTGACAAGGTGATCGAATTTAATAACGTGACCAAGTCTTATGACGGCCGCGTATTATTAGATGACCTTAGTTTGAGTATTCCAGCGGGTGCCATTGTGGGTATCGTTGGCGGTAACGGTGCCGGTAAGTCGACCTTGTTCCGCATGATCTCGGGCTCAGAACAACCGGATTCCGGTACTATTGAGCTGGGCGAAAGTGTAAAACTGGCGTTTGTTGAACAGTTACGTGATCAGCTAGACGATGATAAGAGCGTTTGGGAAGCCGTTGCCGATGGCGCCGAAACCTTCATGATTGGTACGCACGAAGTATCAACGCGCAACTACATTGGTCGCTTTAACTTTAAAGGTGGCGATCAGAAGAAGCGTGTGGGTGATCTTTCTGGTGGTGAACGTGGTCGTTTACAGCTTGCGTGTACGTTACGCCAAGGTGCAAACGTATTGCTACTCGATGAACCGTCAAACGATTTGGACGTTGAAACCTTACGTGCCTTGGAAGAAGCGGTATTAGCTTTCCCTGGAACAGTAATGGTGGTATCGCACGATCGCTGGTTCTTAGACCGCATCGCGACGCACATTTTGGCGTATGAAGGGGATTCACAAGTAAGCTTCTTTGAAGGTAACTACACTGACTACGAAGCTGATCGCAAAACGCGCCTAGGTTCTGATGCTCAACCAAAACGTATGAAGTATAAGCGTTTGGCATAACCTCAGTCAGACCTATTTGCTATTTTAGGCACGTTCGAACCCCCTAATTAGCAATATATTGGCATGTTTGCACCTACGCAGGCATGCCAAACTAGCCCATCATAGGCTTATTGTATAAAACAATAATAAGTCTTAAAGGCACCTAAACATGACACACTCACTTGGCGGCAAGCTAGAAATAAAACCACGTCACATGTCTTTTCCTTTTAACGAGGTGAAAGATAAATTCTTCTTCGGTGGTAACTCATTACTCACTGTTTTTGCAGGGGCCTTATCGTCTACCTTTCCCCCTGGTGAAGCAGAGTTCATTGAATCTGTTCGAAACTATCGTGATCAAGTTAAAGATGAGACGTTAAAGCAACAGATCAAAGGGTTTATTGGCCAAGAGGGTCATCATAGCCATCAGCATAAGCAAGCTAACGTCGCACTAACAGAATTGGGCATTGATGCCGTACGCTTAGAAAAGCATCTAGAAAAAGACATTAAGAAATTCACCAAGCGTAAGTACGCGACCCCTAAGTTTCGTTTAGCCATGACGGTGGGAATGGAGCACTTAACGGCGATTATGGCAGAGCATGTATTAACCACGCCAAAATCGTTAGGTCCGTTGGATGAAACCGTTCAGGAATTATTATATTGGCACGCGGTAGAAGAAATAGAACATAAAGCCGTCGCCTTTGATGTTTATATGCTGTGCGAAAATGATCAAAAATACCTGCGCCGAATTCTGCGCTTAGTCTCGGTATTATTTAGCATTCGCATTGCCTGCTATATGGTTGCACTCTTATTTTGGGCGCGAAAAATGCCTTCTTGGAAAGATGTGAAAGGCTTCTATTCTTTCATGTTCAACAAAAAAGTAGGGTTGATTCCAGGCATTCGCAGCAACTACAAAGATTATTTTAAAGAAGGCTTTCATCCTTGGGATCATGCCAATCAAGACTTGGTCGATATGTGGAAAGAAAAAATGTATCACCCAGAACATGATCTAGGTTTGCAGCGCGCCAATGCTAAAGCTAAAAAAGCAGCAGAAGCACAGCAAGAAGAAAATAAGCGTTTAAATGATGGCTTACCGGTATAACTAAATTTCACATGTTTTTTAAAGCAAACGCTAATAAACAGCTTAAGAAAAATAGTAACGCATGATAGAAAAAATAAGAATTTTTGAGTTTTAGGTAAACGATATGAGCTTACAAGTAGATTATGAAGTAGTTATTATTGGTACAGGCTTTGCCGGTATCGGAATGGCGATTAAATTACAGCAAGCGGGTATTCACTCATTCAAATTGATTGAGCGCAGTGATGAAGTTGGTGGTACGTGGCGCGACAATACATATCCGGGTTGTGAGTGCGATGTACAATCGCACTTATATTCATTGTCGTTTGAACCTAAGAGTGACTGGTCGAAAAAATACTCTACTTGGAATGAAATTCGCGATTACATCATTGGTATTACCGATAAGCATAATATCCGCAAAAAAATTCAATTTAATACCCGTTTAGAAGGCGCTGACTTTGACGAAAAAAGCGGCACTTGGCTAGTAAAATTGTCTGATGGTACTAAACCAAGAGCGCGCTTTGTTATTACCGCCGTTGGCCCGCTTAGCAATCCTTCTATTCCTGAAATTACAGGTAAAGAAACCTTTAAAGGACCTATATTCCACAGTGCAAAGTGGAATCATAATGCAGACCTTAAAGGTAAAAAAATCGCCGTCATTGGCACGGGAGCCAGTGCGATTCAATTTGTTCCACGTATTGCAGAAGATGCCGCCAGTGTTGAACTGTTTCAACGCAGTGCACCTTGGGTATTACCGAAGCCCGATCGTAAAATATTTGGTATCGAAAAAGCGATGTATAAATATTTACCCGGCTGGCGTTTAGCTCATCGTGCCCAATTGTATTGGATGAATGAATTTTCGTTGCGAGGTTTTTTGAAAGAAAAATCTTGGATACGTTCTTTTGCTGAATGGGCTGCGACTAAGCACCTGCATTATCATGTTAAAGATGAAGTATTGCGTGCAAAGCTAACCCCCGACTTTCGTTTTGGCTGTAAGCGCGCCTTATTATCGAACGAATATTATCCTGCCTTAGCGCGTGATAATGTCGATGTGATTGATACGGGCATAGAGCGCATAACCGAAACAGGGATTATCGATAAAAACGGAAAAGCTCATGATGTTGATGTCATCATCTGGGGAACGGGCTTTAAAGTTGATGAACCCTTAATGGGAATTGATATTAGAGGAATCAGCGGCCAAGACTTAAATGCCGTTTGGAAAGACAACGGCTTTGAATCGTATTACGGCACCACCGTTGCAGGCTTCCCGAATGCTTTCATTCTAGCAGGGCCAAATACTGGAATTGGTCATACGTCGCTGGTGGTTATGATAGAAGCGCAATATAACTACATCATGGACGCAATCCAAAAAATTCAGCAGCAAGACATTAAGTACATTGATGTAAAAGAATCGGTACAGACTCAGTTCTGCCAAACCATGCAAGACAAAATGGTAGGAACCGCCTGGACTTCAGGCTGCAACAGTTGGTATTTATCGGATTCGGGTAAGAATTTTACCCTCTGGCCAGACTTTACTTTTAACTACATTCGTCAAACTAAAACACTTAATTTAGCCGACTACGAGGTTGTTAGGCAGGATGTGGTGCTAGGAACTCAGGCTGCTATCAGTATTTAACAGCCATTCATCGATGTTTTGACCACACTTCCAGAATCTTTAGCTAAACTTAATACAGCTATCATTAACGGGAGTGGACGAATGTCCGACCAAAACTTAGAAAATACCCATGAAAACCGACGATTTCGACGTATCAGTTTTGTCGAAGCGGTCCAAGTGGTCAGTGAAGACGTTGATGGTGCAGAAGCCTGTAGCTGGGAAGCTCAGTGTATCGATATCTCAATGCTCGGTATGTTATTGGCCGTGCCAGAAGGCTTTCCGTTAGTCATAGGCACACCTTTCGAGGTGCAGCTTATTTTAGCGGAAGATGTCATGATCGAAATGCCCTGTACATTGGTGCATATTGAAGGCCATAGAGCAGGGTTCCGCTCTGAAATGATGTCGATTGATAGTCTTACTAATCTTCGTCGATTATTAGAATTAAATCTTGCGGACAATATTGAAGTAGAAAGAGAGCTTGCCGAGCTGATTAAACAATCATCGTAAGTGGTTTTGTGCACCAATAAACAACACTATCAATACACTCCGCTCTTGAATAGAGCGGATTGTTATCTTTTTTTGAGTGAAAATTTTAGCAAATATCTCATTCATATATCAACTGGCTATCTCATCTGGCTCATACGCTAAGCAATCGCTTGTCCACGGTATATACGTGCTGTTTTAGGTTTGTTTGTCATGCTGCCTTCTGGGGCCACTTCAATTAATTGAGTTTGTCCTCGATAAACTTTAGTAATATATCTAGGGCCTTTCGCTTGTTCATCTTCTTCGACTTCTTCTAATAACTTGTCAGGCCAGCGGTCACCTGCAAGATAGAAAGTCTCTTTAATAATAGCTTTCAGCACCGTATCACTAGAGCCATGGTAAATCCTATTAAGCTCTGTGAGTACATCTGGATTGGCCAACTTAATACTCGGCTTATCTTCGCTGGTCGCGCGGCGTCGAGCCTCTGAAATTAAATCAATCATTGCTTTACTGTAATTCATAGCTTTTATCTCCTTCGTTGGAATAAGCTAACAGTGGTAGAACCGTTAATAATGATGATGGTTCGCAACAATCGTGCCTGTTTTATTCTGTCTGTTTCATTGTGCCAATTTTAATTAAGGCGACTAATCAATTTATTCACTTCAAGCGCAAACTCAGCCCCTGAATCTTCTTGCAGAAAATGACCTCCTGTAAGTGTGACATGCGGTTGGCCTTTTGCGCCTGGAATTTTACCCTGCATAAACTTATCACCACCACGAGTAATCGGATCACCATTACTGAAACACGTAAGAAACGGTTTATGCCACTGTTCTAATATTTTCCATGCCGCGCGATTAGCTTCACTGGCTGGATTATTCGGATCAACAGGCACTAAACGTGGAAATGCTCGGGAGCCAGCTTTGTATTTGGCATTAGGAAATGGAGCATCATAAGCACGTTTTTCATCTTTACTGAGCTTTTTAAAACATCCACCATCAACAATACGTGCAATTGGAAACCACGGACTGTGAGTTGCAAACGCAAGCCATATTTTAAAGACCTTTGGTAGCTTACCTTCATCACCTGTGGGTAGCATGCCATTACCAACGGCAATCGCATCAAAGCGTTGTTCATTTTCTGCGGCCAAACGTAAACCAATTAGTGAACCCCAATCTTGGCAAACTAAAATCATATTGTTTAAATCAAGCTGCTCAATAAACGCCTTCATCCAATCCATGTGTTTCGCAAAAGAATAATCTTTCATCTCGGTAGGCTTATCGGATTTACCAAAACCAATTAAATCTGGCGCAATCACGCGGTGTCCTGCGGCCAAACAAACGGGAATCATATGACGATACAAATAAGACCAGCTTGGTTCACCGTGCAACATTAATACGGTTTTTTGCTGATCATTATTTTCATCGTAACCCTCGTCTACGTAATGCATTTTCATGCCATCAACTTCAAGGTAATTCGCCTTAAACTGATAATTAGGCAAATGTTTAAAGCGGCTTTCCGGTGTAGTAACGAAGTTCATAGTGATTCCTATTTTTATTATGTATTAAATTACTTCTATCTTTAAATTGCTTCGAGTGCCTGACTAATTTTCTCAACACCAATCACCTGCATGCCAGGAATTCCACCTTTAGGAATATTAGCTTTCGGTACAATCGCGCGCGTAAAACCATGCTTCGCCGCTTCTCTTAAACGTTCTTGGCCCGACGTCACAGGACGAATTTCACCGGATAAACCGACTTCGCCAAAAACAATTAAATCTCTGGGTAACGGTTGATTACGAAAACTCGATAATGTGGCAATTAATAACGCAAGGTCAGCCCCGGTTTCATTAATTTTTACCCCACCCACGATGTTGATAAACACATCTTGGTCGCCTAAATGTACACCGCCGTGACGATGCATAACGGCGAGTAACATATGCAAGCGGTTAAAATCCCAACCGACGGCAACGCGGCGTGGATTGTTCATACTCGATTCATCGACTAAGGCTTGAACTTCTACCAACAAAGGTCGCGTACCTTCCCAAACCACCATCACCAAACTGCCAGCAGCAGGTTCTTCCGAGCGCGATAAAAAGATAGAACTCGGATTTTTAACTTCTTTTAAGCCGACATCCAACATGGCAAAAACGCCCAGCTCGTTCACTGCGCCAAAACGGTTTTTAATGCCACGCAGAGTACGATAGCGACTGTCGCTTTCACCCTCGATCATCAAAGATGCATCAATGATGTGTTCCAAAACTTTCGGTCCCGCAAGATTACCGTCTTTGGTAACGTGGCCTACAAGAAAAAGCACGGTATTGGTTTGCTTAGCAAAACGCGTCAGGTAAGCGGAACATTCACGAACTTGCGTTACACTGCCAGGAGAGGATTCGACGCTGTCCATATTCATTACTTGAATCGAATCGATCACAATGACTCGGGGTTGCTCTTTTTGCGCAACACGGGTGATCGCTTCAACATTCGTTTCAGACAACATCTGCAAGTTATTCATCGGCAGTTTTAAACGCTGCGCACGACGGGCAACCTGCTGTAAACTTTCTTCACCAGTAATGTATAAGGTCGGCATGGTTTGCGCGAGATAACACATTACTTGTAATAGCAGGGTCGATTTGCCCGCACCCGGATGACCACCAATCAAGATCGCCGAACCCGGTACCAAACCACCGCCTAACACACGATCGAATTCTTGCATGCCCGTAGAAAAACGTGGCACTTCATCCAGGTTGATGTCCGAAAGTTTGCTTATCTTGCCCGCTTCTTCACCACTACCCGCATAACCTTCAAATTTCACATCGCGTGTCGCAGCCTGCTTGCTGCTTGCTACCACAAATTCAGTTAACGTATTCCACTCGTTACACTCGGCGCATTGGCCCTGCCATTTGGTATGATCTGCACCGCATTCGGTGCAGACATAAGCTGTTTTTTTCTTCGCCATTGGGGACCTATTTGAAACTCAGAGACATCTATAAAATATGAATAACAGAATACCTTAGCTGATAGCAAATTGACAAAGGCCAGTACCGAATATAATGTAATTTTAATAACTAAAACGACAGAGCAAGATTACAGGAGAGGGGCGTAAAAGATGAAGGTATCTATTGAGATCGAAGTAGAAGCGACACTTGCTAATACGTGGCAATCATGGGTAACCCCAGTAAATATCACTCAGTGGAATTTTGCCAATAATGAATGGTGCTGCCCATCAGCTGATATCGATTTGAAAGAGGGTGGTTCATTCAATTATCGAATGGAATCCAAAGATGGATCAATCGGGTTTGATTTTGATGGGGAGTTCACCAAAGTGGAGCCTCTTCAATCGATACACTACCAGCTAGGAGATGACCGCAAGGTCAGTATCGAATTTGTTGAAACAGCAAGCGGGACTAAAGTAATACAAACATTTGAAGCGGAAGATGAAAACTCTGCAGAACAACAAAGACAAGGATGGTTGGGTATTTTAACTAACTTTAAAAACCATGTAGAAAACAACTAGAACATTCATTCTAATTTCTCGGTTTTAGATGGTTTTAACCAAAAAAGTGAATTTTTTGGATAATTTAAAATGGTCTACTCTTAATAAGCCCTGAAAGGGTATTAATAGTGCAACAATATTGAAGCTTCACCGTTTTATTACTTTGTAATAAATTAGTTAAAAACAGATTCGTTAAAAACAACCTAGGAGAATTTTATGTCTTACATTGATGGCTTTGTCGCGGCCGTACCGACTGAAAATAAACAAAAATATATTGAGCATGCCAAGCTTTCTGCTGTGGTATTTAAAGATCATGGAGCGTTATCGATCATGGAAGCGTGGGGTGATGATATTCCACAGGGAGAAATCACGTCTTTTCCTATGGCGGTTAAATGTACTGATACTGAAACCGTTGTTTTTTCTAATGTTGTTTGGCCTTCAAAGGAAGTTCGTGATGCAGGCTGGGCTGCGATAATGGAAGACCCTAGAATGCACCCAGAGAATAACCCCATGCCTTTTGATGGTAAGCGCTTGATATATGGTGGTTTCGAAATTCTCAAGATGGATGAATAGCGACAATCCGTTGGTTTAATAGAGGCTCTCTGTGATGCAAATAATTCAAGAACACAATACCGATACATCTTTGAAAAAAGTACAGCGTATTCTGCGTAGTGAGGGTGGCCATTGGGTCAGGTAGTGAGCCCTTTTCTGATGCTTGATTATGCTGGCCAAGAAATTAAGTGAGCAGCGTAAGCAAAAATGGAATAGGATTTTTTAGCGGCCGGCATTGCATAGCCTGTATCTGAATTTATAAATATGGAATAAAGTGTAGCTATCTACTCTAAAAATAATTAAGAGGGATGGCGAGTAGCCTAGAAACTTATGAGTGATAGATATTGAAATTTATACAACTAAAACCAAAGATTGAGAAGATAGTGTTAGCGGTAGCGCTTGCTTTTTTCACAATGCCTCTAGTGGGGTTGTTTACTGGTATCGCTTTTGGCTCAGGCTATTCACAAGGATATTTTGAAATTTTACTCAGTGATGATCCTAGTGGCTATTGGTACATTATTAAACTCGAATTTTGCATTGCTTTGTATATGTTGATGCTTGTCTTCTTTGAATTCCCATTGATTGATCATCTTTATAAGAAACTCATAATATTTAAGAATAATCATAAGTTAATATCCTATATTGGATTGTATCTAATCTTCCCTATACTTTTTCTTTCGATCCTTTTTTCATTACCATTTATTTTATAATAATATAGAGAGTATGCGTTCCTGTTAATGGTTTTAGAAGGGGCTATGAATGGCTAGTGAGAATTCTCAACAATGCATTGTCGCTGCTTGGTAAAACTGATCGTATTATTGCCCAAGGAGCGGCTAAAGTGACTAGTCACCTTGCTTCACTTCCGGCGTCTCAGTGAGCCGTGCGTAAAGGGATTCGACATGGCGATGGTTCGCTTATTGTATTGAAAAAAGCTCAAAACGCTAGTTCGCGAAGTTAATGCTGCCTTACTGAAAGTTGGCGTTTAATCACGTTGCAAGTATGACAGTGTGTGATTGAGTGGATGTCTTCAATGACAACCTATATTCTTATTGATAGTATCAGTGGATTAGTTATTTAATCTGAATTATAAGGAAAGGTAAGGCATGAAATTAGAAACTCAATCGATCCACGCGGGCTTTGAAGACGATCCAACCACCCGCGCGGTCGCTGTCCCTATTTACCAAACAACCTCTTACAGCTTTCGTGATACTCAGCACGGCGCCGACCTGTTCGATTTAAAAGAGCCAGGCAACATTTACACCCGCATTATGAACCCAACCAACGACGTGCTAGAAAAGCGTGTTGCTGAAATGGAAGGCGGCATTGGCGGGGTAGCGTTTGCATCCGGTATGGCGGCAATTACTGCGGCGATTCAAACCGTTGCACGCACAGGCGATAACATCATCAGTGTTAGCCAGCTGTATGGCGGCACGTATAACTTCTTCGCTCACACTTTGCCTAATCAAGGTATTGAAGTGCGCATGGCTAAAGGCGATGATCTTGCCGGCCTAGAAGCATTAATTGATGACAATACCAAAGCGCTTTTTTGCGAATCTATCGGTAACCCAGCGGGTAACATCGTAGACATTCAAGCCTTATCAGACATGGCGCATAAGCATGGTATTCCTGTGATGGTTGATAACACGGTAGCAACGCCAATTCTTTGCCGCCCAATTGAGCAAGGTGCTGACATAGTTATTCACTCCTTGACCAAATACATCGGTGGTCACGGCACATCTGTTGGCGGCATTATCGTTGATTCGGGTAAATTCCCTTGGAAAGATCATCCACGCTTCCCCGCATTCAACCAACCTGATCCGTCTTATCACGGTGTTGTCTATGCCGATGCGTTTGGTCCTGCTGCCTTTATCGGCCGTGCGCGCGTTGTGCCATTACGTAACATGGGTGCGGCGATTTCACCGTTCAACTCTTTCTTAATTCTGCAAGGCCTAGAAACTCTTAGCCTACGTATGGAACGTCATACTGAAAACGCATTGAAAGTGGCTAAGTACTTGTCAGCGCATGACATGGTTGAGTGGGTGAACTACGCAGGCCTTGAAGGCGATAAGTTTTATGAGCTGGCTAAGAAAGTTGTTGATGGTAAGCCATCAGCGATTTTAAGCTTCGGCATTAAAGGCGGCGAAGCCAACGGTGCTAAGTTTATCGATGCCTTGTTATTGGTTAAGCGCTTAGTAAACATTGGTGATGCTAAGTCACTTGCGTGTCACCCCGCCAGCACAACTCACCGTCAGCTAAACGACGAAGAGTTGAAGAACGCCGGTGTTAGTCGTGAAATGGTGCGTATCTCTGTGGGTATCGAACACATTGACGACATCATTGAAGATATTGAGCAGGCATTAGTTGCTGCTAAGTAGATAGCGGCTGCAAAAAAATGACTAGCTGATAATATAGCGCTCACGAGGATTACTGAGATAATCCTCGTGCAGCGCTATTTTTTTAGCCAGCAAAAAACTAACATAAAATTAGAATTAGGGTTCGCCATGTCTTTTGGGCAATTTATCGCATTAGCCAGTTTTATCTTATCTGCTGGCACAATCGCAGTAACGTATTGGGTTGGCATCGCACAAGAAACCGTTAAAGTGTGCGTGCCGTTTATAACGGGCTGTACCGACATCACGTATACCGGCCTTGCAGGTGATGCGGGTTTTATATTCCGTGGCGGCTTAGTGAGTGGTTGTGTGTTTATTTTAGTTTGGTGGCATTGTATGCGCATTTGGTTAAAGCCCAGCATAGTGACCCGAGCCAGTCGTATTAATCTTAATCTTATGACCTTCTTTGGTATGCTCGCGGCTGTGGGCCTGATCTGGGGAACCGCAGTGCTCGCACCCACCAAAGAACAAGTTTTATGGGGGCCGCATATTCGTGGAGCCAATACATTCTTTGAAGGCATTTTATTAGCGCTATCGTTTAACTTTTATTTGATTTGGCGTGGCCGTAAAAATGGATTATTGGAAGTGCCTTCGTTTAAATTTAAAGCCGTATTATTCGTATTAATTTGGATCGTGCTAGTGGCATTTGTAGCTAACTCAGTGGGAGAGCACATGAAGCGAGGCACTAAAATTGCGGAGTGGTGGGCAACGTTATTAATCTGTTTGTATTTTTTAAGTTCGTATTGGGATTGGAAAAAAATACAGCTTAAGATCGCTTAGTAAGCCTATTATTGATGATGAAAAATCAGCTGAATTAGAGATAGATACCAATTAAAAAATGAGACGGTATGCTAAAGTCTCTTTCAAAAAGGATAAGGATAGATAATGGAAAGCCAGATCAGCTATAAAAGTTATAACGAAACGGTGGGGCAATCATACCTTCTTAAAGATCATGGGCTAAATTTATGCCTTACAGAAGTTAGTCCTCAAAGAATCAGTGATCCTTGGGAGTCATTCAGTTTATTGTTTCGAGCTGATACAGAATTTACCCTTGAGCAGGGAACCTATTTGCTTAAACATGATACGTTAGGAGAGCTAGAGATATTTTTGGTTCCTGTAGGATTCAGTGCAGAAAATTCTTTGCTGATGGAATTTGAATCTGTGTTTAATCGTCAAATAAGTCGTGGCAAATAAGTGCTGTCCACTCCATTAACCAATAAACCCCGACATCTTCCTTTATCGTAAAACCTAAGCGTTGATAAAGTGCGAGTGCAGGATTGTTTTTCTCAACATGTATCCGTATTGGTACTTCCTGCTTGCCCGCTAAATCCAGTATATTTTTAAGGATTTTTGTGCCGACACCTGTGTTCCTATATTCGGGTAGTAAGGCAATATCAACAATACGAATTTCATCTTCCCTATGGTCAAGGTATAAACGCCCGGCTGCTTGACCACCAATTTCAATAATTTGATATTCAGCGTCAGCATAATGCTGTTGATAGTGCTGATGCTGTGCTTGAAATTGCATGGTTAAAAATTCACGACGTTGCTCATCTGACCAAGGCGCCTGCTGTAATTCCTCCCAGCGAGTGCTCTCATAAACACGGTATAAAAAATCCATGTCTGATGAATTTATTGGACGACATTGATATTGGCTGGCCACGATAATTACCTAAAAATATTATTAAGAACGACTTGGGTAAATCCCAACTAAAGCAATAATAAAATTGATACAAAGAGCAGGGTGATTACTGGGTTGCTGTATCGCTTTTGTCGTTTGGTTTACTGCGATTCCACGGTTAATAGAAATATCGCTGGTTACAGTAGTGCGAGAGGCATTATCGCCCCCTTTTTGACCTAACCTAACAGACTGTAGACCTGGTCCAGATCCTGGGTGAACGGGTATACGTCCTCTCATTTCAGGTAATGCAAACGTCGAACTTCCATTACCACCATAAATGGTACCCAATAAACTAAATAAGGCATCATATTGTGATACGGCTAGTAGCTGTCCATCACAGAGTGCCCAACCTCGGGGGGGAAAGTTACCGGCAAACATACGTATTTCACCAACAAATGGATCTGACATAGCGCGACTCTCTATTTATAAAATGTTAATTACGGTTAGGGAATAAACCTTGTAATGCAATAGTAAAATTGATTCCTATATAAGGCGTATCGCTACTTAATGCTGACGCTGTAGTATTAGTAGTGGCTAACTGGCGGGCGACTTCAATCGACTTAACTGCGGTTATCGATTCAGCTGCAAACCCTGCAACTTGAGCACCTTGATTGATACCATTGCCATTATGCAATGGCATGCGTCCTCGCATATCAGGCAGTGCAAAACTAGTGATGCCATCTCCCCCGTATAGAGTACCTAATAAGGCAAATAAGGCCTGATTTTGAGCAACAGGCAAAATTTGCCCGTCACAGAAGGCCCAATTTCGAGGTGCGAAGTTAAACCCTACCATTCGAATTTCACTTAGAAACGGTTCTGACATTTAACTATCCTATTAAGATCGTGATGGAAATAGGCCTTGAAGGGCTATGAGAAATTTCAGCCCAAGAGCAGCATGATTATGTATGCCATTAGCGCCTGCTGTAGGGTATACGATGACTTGCTCAGTGGTTTCTGTATGCGCCAAACCACGATCTACCGTTACGCTTGTAATGATATTAGTGGTACTCGGGCTGGCATTAACTTTCTCACCAAGGCGGCGGGATGATAACCCTGGCCCATTTCCTGGGTGCATGGGAGATCGCCCTTGCAAGTCAGGCAGGCCCATCGTTGTTCTTCCATCGCCGCCATAATTTGTTCCTATTAGCGCAAACAGTGCTGTATTTTGAGCAATAGGTAAGATTTGCCCATTGCACTCGGCCCAACTTCGCGGTGCAAAGTTACAAGCCACCATTCGTATTTCTGCGATAAATGGATCAGACATAATTGCTATACCTCAAGCGGATAAATACAGGCTTTTGCCCGGTGCAGTTGATAGGTAGGTTAAGCTGGTGAAGCGTTCAGGGGTTAGTCCGTCAAACGGCAGTGCAATATCATGCTTGCCCATAGGATCAAGGGACAATAACGTCTGCTTCCAGCTATCGATAACCAGTGTTTGATTTGCATGATCGTTCAATACTAATTTACGGCTGCCAGCGGTTAGCGACTTCTCACCATAGCTGCCTTGCCATTTCCCTTGCTTACTCCAAACACTGATACGTTGATTTCCCATCTCTAAAATATGCGTTAAACCATCTTGATCTACAGCAATATCTATAGGAGCATTTAGTCGCCCCGACTCAGTACCTAGTTGCCCAAACTGGCTAATTATTCGACCGTTAATATCCATTGAAATGGCAGAATGAGTTGCGCTGTCGATAATCCATAATGACCCACCATCTTGGTATATCTGACTCGGGTTTTGCGTATACGATGATAAATCGATGCTTTTTTGGAAATTACCGTGCTGAAAAAAATCCAGCTGACGGTGTGACTTATCTAATAAAACAATCGAATCATCGAATACATGTGTAGCCGATACGTAGTGGGGCATAGTGGCTGGCGCAAGCGGATTAATATTCGGGCGTTTTAATGATGCTTTCTGCCCTAGAATATCAATCAGTTCCGCAGTGCTACCGAACGAATCTAAGATAATATCGTAGCGTTCACTTAAGGCTAAAATACGCTTGTCCGAAAAAAATTTAACATCCTTAGATTGCCCTTTAGGCAGAGATACCATCGATGCAAAACACGGTTCTAAACTGAGGCCAGCACACGTTGCTAAGCCTAGTCCTTTTAAAAAGCCTCTTCTTTGAATAAGCATATTAACCCCTTTAACCTTATGCATCGTTATCGGTTGCGCAAAGAAGATTAATTGATACTGGGTCGGCATCTGCACCAGTACTAAATACTTCGCAAGTGGCTTCCCATGATGTTTTGCTATTAATAATGGGTTGAGATTTATAGAGATACTGATTTTTGCTACAGGCAGCCCCACCTCCAATTAATAGAGTATTTGCATCACAAGAGCAGGTTGTTCCTGAAGTACATTGTTTCGTGCTCACGACACTACTACCAACAAGCCCGGGCAAACCATTAGAACCAGAAAGCCCACCGGCTCCAGTATCACCTTTATCTCCTTTAGGACCTTGAGCGCCAGCAACACCGTCGTCACCTTTATCCCCCTTAGGACCTTGAGCTCCGGCAATACCCGCAACCCCAGCTATACCGTTGTCACCTTTATCTCCCTTAGGACCTTGAGCTCCGGCACTACCCGCAACCCCAGCTATACCGTTGTCACCTTTATCTCCCTTAGGACCTTGAGCTCCGGCACTACCCGCAACCCCAGCTGCACCGTTGTCACCTTTATCTCCTTTAGGACCTTGAGCACCAGTGAGTCCAGCGCTATGACCTTGCCATTGACCATTTTCATCAATGACCAGCATCGCATTTCCCCACTCGTCAGCAATACTCACTGAGCGCGGTGTAATATCGCCATCTACATTGCTACTAATGTTTGCTCTTATCGCGAATGGAATTGCATTGAGTGTCATGCGAGGTGCAAGTTCATCATCATCACTAATTTGAATGCCCAGTACTTCATTTTCACTAATAAAAGCATCATCAGGAAATGGAATATTCGCACCTAGCTGGGCTGAATATAGTCCATTGTCGAATGCTACATTAATAATACTCGTCCAAATTACGCTAGCACCACTACCAGTAGGATCAACATATGCATTACCAAGGTTCATATATTGAGTGCTTCTGCCAGAGAGGTCATAAAGCGTAAAACGTACGTCGAAGTTACCCTGTAGACCCGTCCCCTGATTGATGTCATCTACTTGACCCTGAATGCTTAAGGTCTTTGGTATATCAGCAAAAGAACTGAGTGGCATTAATACACAGAGAAAGAGACAAGCAGCTTTTAGTCCACGACTAAAATAATTATGAGTGTTATTTTTCATGAATTTATAGCCCTTGTTTATTAGATGTTTTATTGGGAACGACAAATGCCGCGGTAAGTTTATATTTTTGACTTTCCATCTTGCTTCCTGCTATCTCTCCAATGATTGAAGAAGATTGATACTGATTAGAGCTGGATTGTTGGGCGCCCACAGAGAAATTCATTGTTGATTCTGTTTGGCTTATTTCTGCGGAATCATCGGGATCTGGACTATCGGACTTTGTTGAATTATCGCTAGTATTACAACCTGCTAATAGGGTTATACAGCAGATAAATAACAAGACGAAAAAATAGGGACGTGCTACTTCGAATTTAAACCTTAACCTTTCCATGCGCATTCACTCCATGTGTCTTACATTGTATTCGCCTCGCTAAACGCTGGTTTTAAGAGAATACAATGATGATAATTACATAATGTAACCAATTGTATACTTATTATGCAATCGATTAAAAGCTAATAATTTACTTAATGGTCAAGTTTTAGCTGACATACTGACATATTGAGTTTTAATGCTTGTAATTGCTCATTGGCGCTTCATTAGAGCTTCATTAGAGGTTCATTAACTATTGAAACAAACACCTAGCTGGTAATATAGCGCTATATGTTAAGTGAAATTTTTCATAACGATATGGAATGCTCTATGTCATTTGGCAATTCATCGCATTGGTCAGCTTTATCTTATAGACAGGTGCCATCGCATTACCTATAGAAATTAGAAAAGATTAAATTGCAGCTGGCGCAAAGCTAAAGCTGTAAATATGTTGTTGAGATAGTGTTATGACAGGTCATATTGCAGAAAAAAAGGCGTTGTACGCCAGCGCAGTCATCAACCTAATGATGGCGTTCAGTGGTTGGTTGGCTTACCACTATTCCAATTCCCAAGCCATTCTACTAGACGGAAACTATTCGTTTATTGCCTTTTTTGTCACACTAATCGCTATTCGCATTACGCTGATTAAAACTAAGTTAACGGAAACGTTTCCTTTTGGTCAGTATGTTTACGAGGCATTGTTTTCGTTTGGTAAAGGACTGATGGTTATTGGTATTTTGCTGGTGGCGCTGATAATGAGTATTTCTAGAATTTCTCATTATTTGAATGATTCGCCAGTGAATGTTCTGAATACCAGCACGGTATTAATTTATACGATTGTGATGCTTTCAATGTGTATTCCTTTGGCATGGTATTGCCAGCATGAGAACAAAAAAGTCAACAATTCGAGTATGATATTAAGAGCTGAATACATAGGTTCAAAGACCGATGCCATCATGTCTTTTTTGACTGGCATCGTACTTTTTTCGATTGGATTTTTGGATATCGATGGCCGATTTGGTTTTCTTTATTTTACGGGTGATGCGATTTTAGTCATTGTTCTAGTCTTATTTTTAGTAAAAGACCCCGTTATATTAGCTCGGGATTCTTTTGTCGAGATGGCCGGTGGCACGTTACAAAATAAGAATGAAAAACAAAAGATTGAAGCGATACTGAAAGAAGTGCTGACCTTTGATCTTATGAAGAGCAGTTATATTTCCAAGACGGGCAGCAACTATTTTATTGTGGCTTATGTCAGTGCTCAGGATATTGATGAAATTGGTTTTGAACAACTAGAATATCTAAAGAAAGAAACGCTCGTCGCATTAAAAAAGAACTATCGCTATGTGATGTTTGAGATCGCACTGGCGTAGAATTCAAATACACACATCTGATGGTTGAGTAATGATCAATATAGTTATATCACTAACTTATTAGGGTAGTTGTACATGCGTATTTTATTGGTTGAAGATAATAGAGACATTGCTGCATCCGTTTCAGAATATCTGGAAATGAAAGGAATGGTATGTGATTTCGCCTATGACGGACTGACAGGTCTCAATCAGGCGGTATTGCATGAATATGATTTATATATTCTAGATGTATCCATGCCAGGAATATCTGGGTTGCAGTTATGCAGAACATTGCGAGAAGACAAGCAAGACACTCGCCCAATTATTTTCTTAACAGCGCGTGATACTTTACAAGATAAATTAGCGGGCTTTGATTCGGGAGCTGATGATTACTTAGTAAAGCCTTTTGAATTGCAAGAGCTGTATGTTCGTATTCAGGCCATCGCTAAACGGTATCAAGGGCAGAACAAACGAATGTTAACTTTGGGTGACTTGGCCGTTAATATAGATACAGAAGAAGTTGTACGAGATAATAGCGTTATTTCGCTTACGCCTAATAATTATAAAATGTTACTTTTACTCATTAAAAACTCTCCAAATGTCGTCACACGCCAACAATTAGAATATGAACTTTGGGGAGATGCTAGCCCCGATAGTGATTCACTACGAAGCCATATCTATAAGCTTCGGCAGAAAATCGATAAACCTTTCGCGGTACAGTTAATTCATACTGTTCAAGGTCGTGGTTTAAGGATGGCCATCGTATGAATATATTCCAGAGTATACGGTTTCGTATTATTGCCATGTGCATTCTATTCGCATTCATTGTTAACCTAAGCTATACCCAGTTATTAGTGCTAGTAACAGAAGAAAGCCAAGATGATGTATTTAATTTACATCTTGCCCATAGTGCTAAAGTTTGGGCTGATGAATATAAAAAAGATAATCAGTTTATTGAAAACTTAGGTGCTATTGGCAAAGATATTTTTATAGGTTCAGAATCTGAATTAATGGATTATGTAACAAAAAAATATGACCTTAAAATAGAAATGCTTAAAAAAGATTTTGAGGGTTTAAGTCATTGGCCTCTTATTGATCATGTCGAAAAAGAAATTCACGAAGAAGTCATCTTATACGAAATAGAATACGACAATATCCGTCTTCATATCGCTAAAGCAGAATTAGATGCACAAGAAAAATCAGTATCATTATTTTATCTGGTTGATGTAGGCAAGTTGTATCCACAGTCGGGTAGCGATATGGATACATTATTTTTGCAGGTCTTTATCTTTTTAATCTCTATTATCTTTGCAGTTTTAATTGGCATGTATCTCGCTAATAGAGCCGTTTTACCATTGTCTCAACTTTCAAGTGATGTGGATGCTGTAAAGATAGGGCAAAAAATAGTATTGAATCGTCAATATTACAATGATGAAATTGGTGTGCTAGCAGACAAGCTTAGAGCAATGTTTCAGCGTATGGATTCATTTATAGAGCGAGAAAAATCATTCTCGCGCGATGCAAGCCATGAACTTAGAACCCCCATTACGAATATACACATTGCTGTTGAATTGGCCCAGGCTATGCCTCAATGCAATGATGACAAAGTGCAACAAGTGTTAAGCCGAATAGCGCGCTCGAATAACGATATGATCCACCTCGTAGAAACATTCCTATTATTGGGGAGAGAAGAGACAAGAGAAGAGCGTGCTACTACCTGTATTTTATTTAATATGGTGACTGAATCACTAGAGAATAATAAATATTTGATTCAGTCAAAATCAATCAATGTCATAAACGATATTGATGAAAATATTAAGATTCAACAAGCAACAAAAATATTAAAAGTAGTGCTGAATAACCTCATTAGAAATGCATTCCAATATACTAATGCAGGTAGTGTCAAAGTAAGCGGTACTGCTCAATACCTAGAAGTGGAAGATACGGGGATAGGCTTCGAGTATAAAAAAGACTTGATCCCTTATTCTGATCATCATGAATCGGGCTTAGGCTTAGGTTTGAATATTGTACAAAGAATATGTCAATTAAAAG
This sequence comes from Oleispira antarctica RB-8, assembly GCA_000967895.1. Taxonomy (GTDB): domain Bacteria; phylum Pseudomonadota; class Gammaproteobacteria; order Pseudomonadales; family Oceanobacteraceae; genus Oleispira; species Oleispira antarctica. The sequence continues at coordinate 3,840,702 of FO203512.1, read as the reverse complement.
GCTGGCAGCTCTTGATTGATAGCAAATTAGGAGAGGGGACCTCAATCAGAGTTAATTTCTAAAAAATGTAAAAAATTTAAATTTTCACAGTTTAATCACATTTCAGTCACACCTTGATCACACTACGTTTGGCACGCTGTATTCATCGCTGAATGCTAGCGTGACAAATTAATAAAATACATCCTCTAATCATGATTCAGTCGGCTGCGACTTTATGTGTTGAGCGAGGTGTATATTAGGTGTGCTATGTTAATTGCAATATTCGCTTCAAGAAATACTCAACGTCAATACGCGTCCAAGTTATCAGAGCATATTTCATCGACGGGTGGGAGAAAACCGATTGTTCTTTGGTATAAAGATCTTCTAAAAACCACACATTTGATAAAATCGATATTTGTTTCTAAACCGAATGAGTTAAAGCAAGTGGTTGCAGAGGTGATTGCCGAGAAGAAGAATCATCCTAAGTATCGTAAAGCACATTCAATATACTGGGCGTTTTTTAAGCTTATTAAATCAATAGAATCTAGATTGCTTTATGTTAGTTATAGTGACCAGCTAGCCCGTAATAATATAGAACAACTAGTTATCTGGAATGGTTTAAAGTTTCGCCAAAGAATTGCTGTTATCGCGGCAAAGGCCTTAAACATTCCTTGCCACTACATCGAACGTGGGGCTTTTCCAGAAACCACTACCTTAGATTCTAAAGGCATAAATTACCTAAACTCTGTACCTCGCGATCCTGAATATTATATGACCCGAGGCATTAAAAATTCTTCAGTAACCTTAAACTGTAATAAGAAAAAGACGGAGGTTTTACCTGACGGCTATATCTTTATTCCCTTCCAAGTAAATATAGATAGCCAAATCACGATGTTTTCCCCATGGCTGGATAACATGTTTTCATTGGTTGATAGGCTTTTAGAAGTCGAGAGAATATTAGGAGATGCTATGCCTAATATCGTTCTTAAATCTCACCCAGCCTGTGCTCAATGTTATCAAGACTTATTTGATCGAATAAGAGAAATGTCTAATAAAATAAGTGTTATTAATAATGTGGATACCTCTGTGTTGATTAGAGAGTCAAAAGCGGTGATTACTATAAACTCTTCTGTTGGAATGGAAGCGTTATTAATGAGAAAAAAAGTGATTGTACTCGGTAAAGCTTTTTATAATATAAAAGGCATAACGCTATCAGCCTCCTCTATTGAAGAACTCGCTGAAAATATTATAAGAGTAAACTTGTGGAAACCGAATGAATATTTAACATCATCATTTTTAGATTACCTTAAGGATGAATATATCGTTAAAGGGAGCTGGCATAATCCTGATATAGAGCATTTCCAAAGTATGACACAACGATTAAATTTATTAATGAGTGCTTAAAGAGTGCGGTGTCTTATTTTTTATATGTCGATGACTTCCGCACTCTATATCTAGACTATGATCGAGAGACTTTATGACTTAGGGTTTATAACCGAGGCTTAGCCCGCTCAATAATCGCCTTACAGTTCACCCCCACCGGCAAAGTGCCATAATTGAGGCCTAAGTTGCCACTAATACGCGAAGCCACAAACCCCTCAGCCACATGCGCATCGCCATCTTTCAACAACACACTCGCTTGCAGCCCAAGCGCCAGCTTCTCGACCACGCTGCGCGAACGATATTCCAATGTGGATAAGTCCACAAACTCATCTTTCAAACCGTTCAAGAACGTATCAAAGCGCTTATCCAAACCTTGGGCACTGGCCAGCTCGGTTAAATAAGCCTCCACCACCTTCGGTTCTTTATTCATCGCGCGTAATACATCCAAACACTGCACATTACCTGAGCCTTCCCAAATCGCGTTCACAGGGGCTTCGCGATAAAGTCGCGGCATGATGTTCTCTTCCACATACCCCACGCCCCCTAAGCACTCCATCGCTTCATAAGCATGGTTGGGTGCGCGTTTGCAGATCCAGTATTTACCAATCGCCGTCGCGACACGGGCGAATAAGTTTTGCTGTTCATCGTGCATATTATCCAACGCATTACCCACGCGCATCGAAATCGCCAACGCCGCTTCCGATTCAATAGCCAAGTCAGCCAATACATTTTGCATCAAGACTTGCTCATGCAAATTCTTACCAAACACACTACGGCCGCTGGTATGGTGAATCGCTTGTGCGGTCGCCGCGCGCATTAACGAACTGGAACCCACCATACAATCGAAACGGGTCATTGATACCATTTCAATAATCGCCGGAACCCCACGACCTTCATCGCCGACCATCTGTGCATACGCCCCACGAAATTCCACTTCCGAAGACGCATTAGAAATATTGCCCAGCTTGTTTTTTAAACGCTGAATAATCATCTGGTTCTTGCTGCCATCCGGACGCCAGCGCGGTAATAGAAAACACGACAAGCCTTTTTCAGTTTGCGCTAATACCAAAAACGCATCGCACATCGGCGCCGAGCAAAACCACTTATGCCCAACCAATTCATACGCTTCACCGGGCCCCGTTTTTGCCGTATCAATCGGCATCGCCTTGGTGGTATTGGCACGCACATCCGAGCCACCTTGTTTCTCGGTCATGGCCATACCAATGGTCACACCTTCTTTTTCAAACCAAGGAATATTACGTTCGTCGTAATGGCGCGCTGTGATTTTAGGCAGCCAATCTTTCGCCAAACTCGGCGTCGTTTTAATCGCAGGCACCGCGGCGAAGGTCATCGTTAACGGGCAGCCAGAACCCGAGTCGGCCTGGTTGTGCAAATACTCCATCGCCGCACGGGCAACATGGGCTCCGTTTTTCTGCGTCGTCCAAGGCAAAGAGTGAGCGCCCGCTTCGATGGCAGTGCGCATCAACTGGTGATACGCCGGATGAAACTTAGCCACATCAATACGGTTACCAAAGCGATCATGAGAATGAAACTCAGGCTTATTCTGGTTGGCTAAAAACCCCGCCTCAATTAACTCATGCCCAACGTGATGACCATATTGGCTGACATCGGCTTTAGCGAAGTCGCCATTAAAGGTCGTCATCCAATGCTTCAACGCCGCATCCGACTCGTAAGCATTATAATTTTCTAGCGGGGTAGGCTGGTTAAAAACTTCGTGCGTTTCACTTGTCATATGCGTACCTATCTATTTATCTTCTAGTATTTTTTTCGTATTTTTATTTTTGTAGGGTTCGTTTCTATTTCTAAATTAAGAGTCTAAGACTTAAAACCCACCGCCCGTAATACCAAAGCCGTTAAACTGTGAATAAGATCATCGTGTTCATACTCGTGCTCTTTCTTCAACGGCCCAACCAAAGACTCCGCCAATAGTCCCACCAAAGCCGCCGCCGTAATCTGACAATTCTGCGCAACAAACTCACCCCGCTGAATACCCAGCGCAATCACATCTTCAAAAATTTCAGCGTAAGCAAAACGATAACGCAAACGCTCTTGCTCAACCCTAGGATCAACAGGTTCTGCAATCAGGGCATACGCCAACGTTCTGCCCAATAGCGCACGCTGAGCAAAGGTCTCGACCGCCGCGGTTAACTTATCAGCCGCCGTCTCACCACAATCACACGCCTGAGCAACCGCCGCCACCTCACGCTCAGTGGCATAACGAAATACCTCAGCCACCAACTCCGACTTATTAGGGAAGTGCCGATAAATCGTCCCCGACGCCACCCCAGACTCCTTCGCCACCGCACTCGCCGAAGCCGCCGCAAAGCCACCTTGCTGCACCAAACGGCGCGCCGCCTTCAGCAAGCGTAAGCGGGTATCAGCCTTTTTAGCCAAGGTATGTTCGGTTTCGCGATAAGCCAATGCAAAGCTCCTAAAGATGTGAATGCTAGTTCATTTGTTAGTAAGTGAACCATGATTCAGTTGTTTGGGCAATGGGTGCTTGGTGACGGCTGAAGTAGGTGGGAGCTGTTAATTTGAGATAGCTCAGGGTGTAGGTGAACTTGAAGTGTACAAATTGACACAAAAGTCAGGAGTGTATAGTGTACGTGCCATTAATAAACATCATTAACAGGGAAGGTCGGATGATTTCAACGAAAATTTATCTTTGTTCTCCTTTTCTCAGTTAGTTTTTAAAGGTAGGTCTAGTGAAATTGTTTATTCTTGGTGCCGGTGCATCAAAAGCATACGGGCAATCTAATACAGGTGTTAGAATGCCAATTGCTTGTGATTTTTTTGATACATTTGATAAGCTCGAGATATCTAGCAGTCTCTGGGTTCTACAAGGCCAAATTAATCTATATGCGATGGAAAAATATGGTGTTGATCCATACACCTATTTTCGTTCTGGAATAGACATTGAAGATTTTCACTCCTCAATAGAGGCCGATTTGCAAGATGCTATAGCCAAAGATAATAAATCAGAATCAACGATTCTTCAGATGTCGTATAACGAGTTAGTGTATTTGTTTGCATCAGTGATTAACGAAATTCAAAATGGTCCTACTTCTAAGTCTCACTTGAAATTGGCTGAAAATATAGGAGTCGACGATGTTATCGCTACATTCAATTGGGATACTCTGATTGAAAAGGCGTTGGAAGAAACAAAGTCATGGACAACAGACTGTGGTTATGGATTTGACCCCAAATCAATATATAGAAATGGCTGGTCTGATCCCCAAAGCAACGATTCGAAGTCAACTCAACTATATAAGTTGCACGGTTCAACAAACTGGTTAACGGTTCACCCGTCATTACTTGGAGGTTTAACAACGCTAAATAAGTTCGTTGCTCCAAATGATGTATATGTTTATGAATCGACAGAGGAGCCATTTCCTTGCCATAGAGGACGATTTATGGATGGATATGAACGTCTTTCTTACGGCTATTACCCTGTTAATTTAGATATGGTCGCTTATGCACCAGATGGGCAAGCAATTGTTTCAGTCAACCAGCCTAAACCGCATGTACAAAAGGGAACAGCCCCAGGTCATGGTGTTGCAACAATTCCATTGATCATTCCACCAGTAAAAGAAAAGAAATATGATCAATATGGTAATTTGTTTGATAGTTTGTGGGAGAAAACGGCTAAAGCAATTGAAGTCGCAGATGAGATTATTTTAATTGGTTATTCATTTCCTAAAACAGATATTAAGAGCACGAAATTGTTTCTTGACGCATTCATGAAGCGTTCAAGTAAACCAAAAATTAAAATATTAGATCCAAATCCAGAAAGAATCGCTGACAAATTTAAGTATGAGTTTGGCTTTCTTGACTCAGAAATTTCTGTTTACAAAGACTACTTCTCTGAGAGTTTTGATATTGAAGCAATGCTAAAAAACTAACAAGGCAATGACGTCGGATTCGTAATAGTTGGCCTGTTCTCGTTTCGCTCCACTGTTTGGCCAACGATCACTTACTGATATAACACCGATTATTCGCTAATCATTATTCAAGTATTGGTATTTTAAAAAGGAAATAAAATTGAAGATTGAAGCTGATGATAAGGAAGTCCAAGATATATTTTCTCTTGGTTATTTTAAGATCCCAAGGTTTCAACGTCCCTATTCTTGGGGGATTGATGAAGTTGAGAGCTTTTGGGATGATATTATTAGCGAAAAATCAGATAATTATTTCATTGGTTCAATGGTTGCTTATCAAACACAAAAACCATACTTTGGTATAGTTGATGGTCAGCAGCGTTTAACAACCATTACATTATTATTGTCTGTGATTCGAAATGGTTTTCTCAAGCTAGGTGAAGAGAACCTTGCAAAAGGTGTCCATAAGTACGTTGAAAAAGCTAACATTGATAATGAAGAAGAGTTCATTCTAAACTCCGAAACATCTTTTCCTTATTTTCAAGATCATATTCAAAGCTACAATGGTTTTAATCTTGATTGCGAAGCTGGAGTTGAAGAGAAAAAGCTAGAAGTAGCATTTGATATTTTAACTAATAAGGTTAGTTCCTATATTCCTGAACTTGAGGATATAGGTGAAGTACAACCATCCTTATTCACAAATCATAGTTCTGATCCTGTTGTGCAATTAAAGGAATTAAGAAATAAGATTCTTTCGCTGAAATTAGTATTTATTCAATTAGATAATGAAGATGACGCATATTTGATTTTTGAAACCCTAAATGCACGAGGTAGAGACTTAACTACCTCAGACTTAGTTAAAAATCTAATTCTTAAAAAATTAAAAAATAAAAGCTGTACGTTAGATCAAGCTAAAGAAAAGTGGAATTTTATTGTTAAACAATTTGATGATATCGGTGATTCTGGAGCTTTAGACACCTTTTTACTTCATTTTTGGCTAGCACAACATGAATATTCTACAGATAAGAGGTTATTCTCAAAAGTGAAGTTGTTTATTGCCAATGATGAGGACTTAGCTAAAACACTTATTAATGACTTATCGGAATCATCAAAACATTACTCAAACATGCTTCGCCCAGAATCAGGGAGGTGGAGTAAAGATGAGCAAATCATTAGAACTCATTTAGAAACTCTTAATGCTTTTAAAGTTAAGCAGCACTCGCCAATGACACTTGGATTACTAAAAGCGTACAGCGATAAAAAGTTATCACTTAAAAACTTGAAAGGGGCACTCTATAAAATCGAGGCTTTTCATTATTGTTTTAACTCAATCACATCACAGAGATCTTCCGGCTCTATTTCAACAAACTATTCTCGTATAGCCATATTATTAAATAATGCTGTAGAAAATTCTGATGTTCAAAAGGTATTGAATGAGTTAAATGCATTTCATAAATCAAAGTTACCAGATGAAAATGAATTTGTAGTTAAATTCAGTGAGCTTTGCTATTTGTCTAATAAAACTAAGCATAAAGTAGCCATTCGTTACGCTCTTTCTAAATTAATACCAACCAATGGTAATGCATTACCCGTTGATTTTAACAATCTAACAATTGAACACTTAATCCCACAGACAAAAATTAAAGATGGTTTATCTGAAGATTTAATTGGTGGAATAGGAAACTTAGTACTAGTAGACAAAGAAACAAATTCCGTTACGTTAGGTGCAAAGTCGCCTGACGATAAACTCAGTATATTGGATCGTATGGGTTTCCCCTTAAGTTCTAATTTTATTGAAAGTAGTTCTCCTTGGGGGGAAAGTGAAGTTGATGAGAGAACTCAAAAAATAGGCAAATACCTTTATAACCTTTTGTGTGTGTCTTTGTTTGAGTAGATGCGCCTAGTATCATGTTTAAGCGGACAAAAAAATATGGATTTTGTTCGTTTTCCACTAATTTTAGTTAACTATTTTATTGCCGTTTAGCAAAGCATTAGGCAACCATATGGAGATATATGCGTAATTCAATATTATATTACCCAACAATAGAAATACGTGACGAAGAGTGGTTGAAATCTTCCTTGCTTGTTTGGGATAAGGTTTACAGAATAGTTCCCAAAGATTATGTTCCGAATGACTCGGATGAAATTAAAGAAGCAATTGATAATGATCTTATAAGGTCAATTATCCTAGAAGATGATGACGTTAAAGGAGTAGTAAAAAACTTTAAAGAGTTTATGGGTTCTATTCCTTTTACGCCTGCTGGCCTAGAGAAGACTGGATCCTCTTTTGTACACCCAGAGAAAATAGACGCAAATTTATATCCTATTCTTGATGCTTACTCTAGAGGTTATACAAAAGATGGATGGCTTGAGTTACCTTCTGAAATCGCTAGAGGCTACATGTATTTTTTAGCTCAGGTTGTTGCAGAAAGACGGCTCTTAGAAAGAGGGACGAATGATCCATATAATTTTGCTATCGGAGCATATTTTTCAGAGTTAGCTAATTTCGATGAACACATTTATAACGAAGAAGCCGCTGGTTATTACTCATCTTTAATTATTAACGATCTTATTCCTCGAGACTTAACAACTGTATCAATGAAAAATATTGCTAAAGCAGTAAGGGAGTCTAAAGATGAAAAAGAAAAATTTAGAGAGGAATTGTTAAGATTTTCTGGAGAATTACACGTCTGTGAAAGTAATGATCATGCTCATACTATTTTTACTGATTATAAGAATGATTTGATGAGAGCCAAAGGAGATCTGAGGGCATCTCAAGGCTTCTTGAATAAAGGAGCAATAGGCTCTTTATTTGCTATGGGGACACCCACTTCTTTAACTGCGTTTGGAGCTATAGCAGCCGCAGCTACAACCCCATTCTCATTAACTGCTCTAAGTACAAGTTTGTTGATCGGGGCTATTGCTTCATATGTGGACTATAAAAAAACAACTAGTTCAGCTAATAATCCTGCTGGAGCAAGTTACTTAATAAGTCTTGATAAACGTTTCTCTGGTAAAAATATATATCCAGCATTTGATCGCCATTTAGAAGAATTTATTAACGATTGATTGCCTAGTAATTTAAAAATAAACTAATAGGAACACCCACGATAGTGCCAAGGATAAGGATCAAGGGGAAGGATCAAGGGGTCAGAGTACTTAATCCTAGAAACTTTTTCTGACTGAGCCAACTGCAGTGGTTACTCAATAATTCTGTTGACTTTTAGGTGTGCTTTAGTTTTTTTAAACCACCTGAACTGATTCCAAGATTATTTCAATCAAGTACTCTGACCCCTTGATTACTCTGACCCCTTGATTAATAAAGAAAAATAGCTTTTTTTATGGATAGCCATGTAATGTTAAGGGGGTTATTAATGTTCAAATCGGTAATGAAAATTATAAATAAAACTTTCTCAAAAGAGGAGGAGGTAGAGGTGATTTTTAGTGGTCGTTTAGTCGTGAATAATGAAATTAGTCCAGCAAGAGTAATCTTAAAGGAAGCTGCTGCATTAAAGAAAGCTAAACAATATAATGAGGCATGTGAGAAATTGATTTTGGCATTTGAATCAGATGATGCTCATGACTTAATGTTGAAAGAAAGGTTGAGACTCCCAATGTATTTACAATTAGCAAAAAGGAGCGAAGAAGGGTGGAGGAGTCTTTGTGAAATTAATGAAAAATTCAGAGATACTGTTTCACAAGCTGAAATCTCTAACCAAATGCGAATATTTTTACAGAAGGAAAAAAAGTTTAAAGTTGCATTGGTATATACAGTTTGGAGTATGTGTAAGGAATTAGAGCGAGACAAACGAAATATTCGAAACTGTATGCAACATGCAGATATGATTGCTTCAACTAATAGCAATCATCTACATATTCCAATTAAAAATAGAAAATCATATGGTGAGACACCTAAAGGCAATGTAATCACAGACTCAGCATTCCAGTTATTTAACGACAGGATTGATAGCAGTGTATCAATAATTTTCATTTCAGGCCGAATAATTACTTTACTAAAAAAACTGAAGAAGTCCGAAGACTTAGATATGATTTCTCGTTCTATATCAGAATATTTGAAATCAAATGATGATTACAATTTTAGTGATGTAGAAGAATTGATAGAGAGTAACTAATACACCCCCAACACTCGAAGCGCAACCTGACAGGCCAATAAAAAAGGAACACAGCAAACATGAACAAATCAAAGCAGTTGTTTACCCACATCTCATCTGACGGTGAGCTAACACTCAGTTTAGTTGAGGTCGATGTTCCAAAGCCTAAAGCCCACGAGATTGTGGTGAAGATGGAAGCATCGCCGATTAACCCGTCAGACATGTGGCCTATGTTTGGTCCTGCAGATTTGTCTAAAGCGTTATTGAGTGATGATAAGACGGTATTAACCGCGCCACTTTATCCAGGCATGTTGTCTCGTATTAAGCCTCGCTTAGATCAGACATTACCTATTGGTAACGAAGGTGCGGGGGTGGTTGTCGCTGCGGGTGATAGCGAGCAAGCTCAGGCGTTAATGGGTAAGACGGTGGCGGTCTTAACAGGGGCGAGTTACACCCAGTATTGCTGCGTGCCTGTGCAAGCTTGCATAGTGCATCACGACGGTACGACACCTCATGCAGCGGCTTCGTCGTTTGTTAATCCGCTGACGGCGTTGGGTATGGTTGAGACGATGCGTATGGAAGGCCACACGGCGCTTGTTCATACGGCGGCGGCTTCCAGTCTGGGTATTATGTTGAATAAAGTCTGCATTAAGGAAGGCGTGGCGTTAGTTAATATTGTGCGTAAGCAAGAACAGGTCGATTTGTTAACGAAGTTGGGTGCGAAGTTTGTTGTTAATTCTTCGAGTGAGAGTTTTAAGAAAGATTTGTATAAGGCGATTGATGCCACAGGTGCAACGCTGGCGTTTGACGCGATCGGCGGTGGTGAGTTGGCGGGTGATATTCTAGCGACTATGGAAGCGGTCGGCAGTAAAGAGGCGACGGGTTTCAATACGTATGGCTCTGTGGATAACAAGCAGGTGTACATTTATGGTGGGTTAGATTTTTCACCGACGCTGCTTAACCGTGCCTTTGGTATGACGTGGAGTGTGGGTGGTTGGTTGTTGATGCGTTTTCTGGGTAAGTTGAAGCCTGCAAGAGTGGGTGAGTTGTATAAGCGTGTGGCCGATGAGATTAATACGACGTTTGCGATTGAATCGACGGTGGAGCTGTCTTTTGAGGAAGCGATGACGCCAGAGGTTATTGAGAAATATAATGCTAAGACTACGGGTGGGAAGTACATATTGAACCCTAATAAGGGTTAGGCGAGCGGAGGGCTAAAACACGGGTATTATAGGGCGCGTATTTTATAGTAACGAATACGCTCTCGTTTATAGAATAATTAAGACACTCATCCTGGTCGAAAAATAAACTCATGATCTAAATAAGTGCAATTGAGTGATTATTTTTGAATTCAATGCCGCTAAGAGTAACGACTTGTAAACTGATTTTTATTTACCTTTAATCCAGAATTAATATCATGGTATTTCTGAGGATTGGGTCTGTCTCTGAATGACTGTTTCAAAGTATTACTAATGCACTGGTGAGTTCCAGTATGGTGTTAAAATAATTGAAACTTCAAAAATAAATGTTATTCAAATTTTACTCTGGAATAGGAATTCTTTAATATGAATATCCGAGTAGTGTTTTAGATGAGTGGATATGTCAATAATGTTAGATGTTAACGAAAAGATAGAAATCCCTAGTGAGCTCAGTAAACCGTTCAAGTTATTGGGTAAGATATTTTTTGGTGTGTCGAGTGTTGTTTTTTTAGGTGCTATTTATAACTACACTCAAGAACACGATTATTTTCATTTTTTACTATTCTCTCTTATTTTACTTTTCTTTGCCGTTGGTATGCTTAGCTATAATGCTAAGATTTTTATTAGTAGAAAATTTTATACCCTAGAAAATAAAATATTTGGATGTAAATGGATAAATAATAAAAATATCGAAGGCTGGAAAGTACTTCGTGTATCTGCAAGAGCTGACACAGAAGGCACTGGTATTAAAAGTAATGTGTATATTGAATTGGATTTATCGCCAATAAAAGGCCAGAAATGGATGTACGGTGATATATTTCTTAGTAGCCATTTTACATTTGATTATAATGAAGCCCCGAATGTTGTTTCTAAGATGGTGGTGCGCATACAGAGAGTGACAGGATTTGATGTTGAATTTGATGATGTATGCAAAAAGAAGTTTTTTGCTACATATAAAACATTGATGAATGAGTCAGGTTATAAGTAACAATAGATGATTTGCAATTTTTATTATTTCATTTTTAAATTGAGGTAGCGATTAGGAATATGAAATAATGATCACATAATATTAATTTGTAGGGGTCTACTCTTATGGACGAACTCTCTACGACGCCCATGCGGCGGCTTCGTCGTTTGTTAATCCGCTGACGGCGATGGGTATGGTTGAGACGATGCGTATGGAAGGCCACACGGCGCTTGTTCATACGGCGGCGGCTTCCAGTCTGGGTATTATGTTGAATAAGGTGTGCATTAAGGAAGGCGTGGCGTTAGTTAATATTGTGCGTAAGCAAGAGCAGGTCGATTTGTTAACGAAGTTGGGTGCGAAGTTTGTTGTTAATTCTTCGAGTGAGAGTTTCAAGAACGATTTGTACAAGGCGATTGATGCCACGGGTGCAACGCTGGCGTTTGACGCGATCGGCGGTGGTGAGTTGGCGGGTGATATTCTAGCGACTATGGAAGCGGTCGGCAGTAAAGAGGCGACGGGTTTCAATACGTATGGCTCTGTGGATAACAAGCAGGTGTACATTTATGGTGGGTTAGATTTTTCACCGACGCTGCTTAACCGTGCATTTGGTATGACATGGAGTGTGGGGGGTTGGTTGTTGATGCGTTTTCTGGGTAAGTTAAAGCCTGCAAGAGTAGGCGAGTTGTATAAACGTGTGGCTGATGAGATTAATACGACGTTTGTGATTGAATCGACGGTGGAGCTGTCTTTTGAGGAGGCGATGACGCCTGAGGTTATTGAGAAGTATAATGCTAAAACGACGGGTGGGAAGTATATATTGAATCCTAATAAGGGTTAGGGTTTAGAAGCTATGGAATAGGTAGGGGCGTTCGGTTAATACGATATTTATGTGTTAACCGAATGGAGGGCTGGATTTGATATCAAATTGACAAAAGCGAACGTTGAATATACTGTCTCCGCTATCAATAACAGGGACAGTCGTATGATTTCAAAGAAGAATTCTCTTCGTTCGCCTTTCCCGTTTATAAGGGGTTATGCGGCATCGGTTCGTATGGCATGCTGTTATTTTCCAAGGAAGGTTATGGGTAAATTATTTAGTATCATATTTTTAGCGGCTCTATCTGTATCTGCTTTAGGGAAAGAGTATAAGTGCGGAGACGCTACTTTTTATATCGAAACTGTCGGTGAATACGAAAGCTCTAGGCTTCATATAAAAGCAAAGAGTAATGAGCGAGAAACTTCTTTGTGGAAGCACAGTATCGATTACACTAATTTCTTATGTGTAAAGAACAAGAGGAACCAATTTAAAGCTCTTATTAATGCTCGCTGCGGTGGGACGGGTTGTTCTGAATCAAGCTATACAATTATAGATCCTAGAACCTTGATGGTAGAGTTAGTTCCTTTTTTAAGGCGTGACAATTTAAAGCTCACCGAAGAAATATTGGGTGTTGAAGTTCCGAAAATAAAATAACAAATAGTTGGTGAGCGCCCCTGCGGGGCTGGGACGGCTACACTTTGCTCGTTCCTCGCTACGCTTCACCGCCCCACAACAAAAGCGTTACATTCGAGTGCTAATAAATAATGTTTAAAATTCAATTGCTTATAAAAGATTTTTTCTATTCATATGGTTGGCTTTTGCCAACTATAGTTTTTATTGGTTTAACTATAAATTATTTATTTGGATCTGAATTGGATACGAAATTAGTAATTTTATTTGTTGGTTCAAGTCTAAGTTTTTATATTTTTTTTACAAAAACAGCAGTTGTCCGAACTTGAACAATTCCGCGAGATATTCACTAGCTGCAACCGAAAGTATTGGGATATGCTTGATACTCTTAAAAGCATCTCTAAATCTACTGATGATTTAAATGATCAAGATAAAAGCAACTTGACTCAATATTTCAACTTGTGTGCAGAAGAGTATCTATATTACAAAAAGTATATAATCCCCAGTGATGTCTGGAATTCATGGTCAATCGGTATGAAATCATACATAACCAGTGATGAGAGAATTAAGGAATATTGGCTTGAAGAGGTAAGTACGGATTCATACTATGGTATTGATAAAGCTTTAAAAATTCACAAATGTAACAAGTAAAATCACTCAGACATAGCAAGCTAAGCCAGTGTTTGATGCGTTAGAGGAATAAAAAGATATGGAAATTGCGAACAATCCCCCTAAAGCAGGTAAAGCTAATTTACTTGACCAGCAGTTTGGCGATTGGTGGTTGTTTCTTAATACATGGGGAACAACTGGTTTTTTACTTTTTCTCGCATGCTTAGGCACTGGTGATTACATGCATTTTACTGCACTACTTTCATCAATGTTGCTTCTTTGGGGCTACTGGCTATCTAACCACCGATTTCCTAAGTTCATCAAAGGTCTTAGGGAAAATAAGATTTCAGGTGCTAAGAAACTTGAGAAACTCATATTCAGAGACCATTTTCTCAAAAAAACATTATCTTATTTTCCATTTTATCTTGGTATTGGAAGTCTGGGGACATTACTCATTTGGCCAGTTATTAAACAAAATTGGGAAGCCTATGTTCCATTTCTCCCCCTCTAATAATACGCTTAAATTCGCTCCGGCCAAAAAGACGACCTCCAATGGGCGTGCTAGACGCAGGCCTTTTAGCTAAGGTATCAAATGGATTTGTATGAATAGAACTATTATTTTTTTATTTTTTGTCGTTATATCAAACTTCTGTTTATCTAGCTCTATAAATATGAATGTTGGTGATTCTGAAGATAAATTATCTGAAATTGAAGGTAATGCAACTCAGGTAACTGAGCTTACTATTAAAGATAAGACCTTTGTTACGTACTTTTATCAGGCTACGAATACATCTTTTATAGTTGAAAAAGAACTTAAAACTATATGTAAAATAAGCCAAGGAAAAGTGAGTGGAGCTTGTCCTTGAAATATACACTTAACAAAAAGTTGGTGTTCGCACCTGCGGTGCTGGGGCGGTTACACTTCGCTCGTTCCTCGCTACGTTTTACCGGCCCACAACAAAAGCATTAGATGATACTGGATCCCTCCATTCATAGCCGTAAGTATATTCGATTGACTTTTACGGCACAGGTTTACAATGTCTCCAGCATTAATCCGAAATAATTTAAATAGTGACTTAATTCGAGAATTATGAAAAATAAAGCTCTTAATATATTTGAATGTTGCACTCTAAACCGAGATTATTTGGACGGTAAGTCTGAATTTGAGGTAAATTCAACCCATAAAGATTGTATGATTGTTAATGATCAGGAACGCTTTGATCTGGCAATAGAGAATTTTATGTCGATAAAAAAAGTTGAAAGATATTTTTCACAGGTAATGGCAATCATCACAATAAGAAGAGTTTTACTTTCTTGTAGAAAAGTAGATGATAGTTGTATTGATAAAAAAGCTAATCTATTTATTGAATACTTTAATGAATTCGAAATTAGAGATCATAAGGTTATTAAGGTTTTTTATGGTGTGAATATAAATGATTCTGATGATCCAGTCACATTTGAAAACCTTACAGTATATGATTTACCTAAGCATGATAAACACCTTGAATTATTATGTGAGTTTGATGTTAAGCATAAGTTTAATCAGACGAATGAGATGATTGCGATTGAATGTTTAGTAAAAGCAAAAGATCATTATAAAGCATTGGAATTGTCGAATAGTGCATTCAATAAATTTGAATTGTTATTGGCATTTCTCTTGAATGAGCAACATAAAGAATTTTCAGTAGGCATTCTTAGAATGAATTTCAGCCCATATCAAAGTGCAATAATTTCCTTTGAGGGAGGGGTGATGGCTGGAGAGGAAGAAAATAATAACTTTGTGGCTAATCTTGATATATCAACGCTAGAAAAATATTTACCTGATGACCATAAAAATATTTATGAATCTTTGCTAAAAGTAGCCCTTTCACCAGTGACTGTTTTAGACAGAAAAATATCAAGTGCTATAGAGTGGGTTGGAGAATCTTATATGGACACCAATAAAGCTAGTTCTTATATAAAAGCAGTGATTGCACTTGAGGCTTTATTGAAATTAGATGAAAAAGGGGTGATCACTCCTTCAATTATGTCTGGCATTGCAGAGCAGTGTGCTTTTCTTCATGGAAGTATTACTGATGAATGTATTGAGGTAGAGAGAAAAGTTAAAGGGATTTATGCTGAACGCTCCAAAATAGCTCATACAGGTACCAGTTCTGTTTCGATAACGAAACTCCGTAGTGTAAGGAGGTTTGTCAGTATTACCATATTAAAATTATTCGCCCTTAAAGATGAATTAGCTTTAGAAAAACCTGAAGACTTTCAATTGCTTTTCCGCAAGAAAAAATATCAAAGTGGTGGTTTTGGTAATTAACTTTTAATTTGTCATCTAGCGATTAAGGATAAATCGCGCGAAGCCGCGATCTATCCTATTGTTGAACGGGTCCGGAAAATCAAGTTCATCGCTTTTCTCTTTATAGTATTTATCTATTTCTAAACGAAGTGAATAGAGATGAAATTCATCACCTCTATTTTTGATAGGTGTCATTAGTCCTCGCCATCTTAGGCGATAAAAATTAATTAAGAATAATCATTAAATCGAAGTACCTCCTGTCTTTAATTTGAATTTCTACTGGATGAGTAAGTCCATTAGTTGGCTGTTAATTGCGGTCGTTGTTTCTTACTAAACCCAATGATATTCATGGGTGAGTGGCAGCATTTTCACATGAACTTAGGTCTTTCAAGATCTAGCTTTAATGGTATCGATGCTTGAAGCACTAGCTGAATAAGCGTTAGCAGTTTTTTAGCATTACCATGTAGAAATCCGTAATCTCTGGCCCGCCGAAATCCTTTTGGCAGGGTGTGCTATAAAACCGGATCAAGGGGGCAGAGTACTTGATCTTAAAAACTTTTTCTGACTGCGTCGACTGCTGTGGTTACTCAATACTTCTGTTGATTTTTAGGTGTGTTTTTAGTTTTCTAAGAAATCACCTGAACTTATTCTAAGATTATTTCAATCAAGTGCTCTGACCTTTTTATTACTTTGAGTATGACTCTTTGATTACCCATTGGTAACGAAGGTGCGGGGGTGGTTGTCGCTGCGGGTGATAGCGAGCAAGCACAGGCGTTAATGGGTAAAACGGTGGCGGTTTTGACGGGGGCGAGTTACACCCAGTATTGCTGCGTGCCTGTGCAAGCTTGCATAGTGCATCACGACGGTACGACCTCTCATGCCGCCGCTTCGTCGTTTGTTAATCCGCTGACGGCGTTGGGTATGGTTGAGACGATGCGTATGGAAGGCCACACGGCGCTTGTTCATACGGCGGCGGCTTCCAGTCTGGGTATTATGTTGAATAAGGTGTGCATTAAGGAAGGCGTGGCGTTAGTTAATATTGTGCGTAAGCAAGAGCAGGTCGATTTGTTAACGAAGCTGGGTGCGAAGTTTGTTGTTAATTCTTCGAGTGAGAGTTTCAAGAAAGACTTGTACAAGGCGATTGATGCCACGGGTGCAACGCTGGCGTTTGACGCGATCGGCGGCGGTGAGTTGGCGGGTGATATTCTAGCGACGATGGAAGCGGTCGGCAGTAAAGAGGCGACGGGTTTCAATACGTATGGCTCTGTGGATAACAAGCAGGTGTACATTTATGGTGGGTTAGATTTTTCACCGACACTGCTTAACCGTGCCTTTGGTATGACGTGGAGTGTGGGTGGTTGGTTGTTGATGCGTTTTCTGGGTAAGTTGAAGCCTGCAAGAGTGGGTGAGTTGTATAAGCGTGTAGCTGATGAGATTAATACGACGTTTGCGATTGAGTCGACGGTGGAGCTGTCTTTTGAGGAGGCAATGACGCCTGAGGTTATTGAGAAATATAATGCTAAGACTACGGGTGGGAAGTATATATTGAACCCTAATAAGGGTTAGGCGAACGGAGGGGGTATGCGGCATCTGTTCGTATATTCCACTGTTAAATTTCACTTAAGTCCCCTGTATAAGTCCTGTGCAATCAGTTTATATAAGCTGGATTTCTTTATAAGTAAGAAATTCTTGCTAATTAAATATTTAATTAGTATTGTCTGTCCACGGTCCATGGACTGTGGACATTTTCTTAATAGGACCAACCTGATGAAAAGTCAAGATATCTATGTGCTGCTAAAAATAGTCAGTTTGGAACACTCTAAAGGGTCCCAATTGTATAACAGGGGGCTTTCCGAACCTGCTGGCTGGAGCAGTGATGATCCCGACGTATCCTTACCTGAAATAAGTAATGCACCATTTTCTCTAAGGGCGTTATCGGCTCATACGGGGATTGGGAAATCAGAAGTTGGCAACTCATTACGACGTAGTGAGTATTCGGGTTTATGCCGCAGTCCTTCTGATGGAGGTTCTATCAAGGTTAATAAGAAAGCATTGTTAGAGTTTTTGGTTTACGGCTTGAAATATGTATTTCCTGTTAGGCCTGGGGCTATGGTTCGGGGTATACCGACAGGATTTTTTGCACCTTCCTTATCAAAAAATCTTTTATCTGTAAGTGAGGACGCTTGGGTATGGCCAGATGCTTATGGCAGCATGAAAGGACAAGCGATAGAGCCTTTGCATTCGAAGGTGCCTAAAGGCGTTAAAATAGATAGTGAACTCTATACGCTTATGGCACTGACAGATGCCTTGCGCTTAGGAAAGCCTAGGGAAGTTGGCGTGGCAACAGAGCTATTAAGGGAGAAGTTAAGATAATGGAATTAGAATTAAGCAAGCTTGATCACCTAAAAGCTATGGTCAGAGACGTTGCTATTGCATTAGGCGAAGACATATTAAAAGAAGTCGCATTTCTAGGCGGCTGCGCTACTGCTCTCCATATCACTGACCCAATGACAAAAGAAGCAGTGAGATTTACTGAAGATGTAGACTTAGTCATAAATGTTGTTGGTTATGTCGGATGGAATAATCTAAGGGTGAGGCTTTTAGAAAAAGGATTCAAAACTGATACCAGTCCTCTTGCACACACTTGTTCAATGGTGCTCGGTAGCCAGCAAGTTGACTTCATACCAGATGATGAAGATGCTCTTGGCCATACCTGCCAATGGTATAAAGAAGGACTTATTAACTCAATTGATTACGATCTTGGAGAGGGGATAATTATCCAGATTTTAAGTCCACCGTATTTTATTGCTTCTAAAATAGTCGCTTATAAAAATCGAGGGAATGGCGATATGCTCGAAAGCAAAGACATGGAAGATATCCTTAACGTGATTGATGGACGAGAAGAACTCATTGAAGAAATTAAAAACTCGCCAGATGATGTGAGGTCGTTTATTGCAGAATCGTTCATCGAGTTAAAAGAAGAATATTACTTTGAGAATGCGATCCAGAGTACGTCAAATAATGATAAGGGCAGAGAAGACCTGATATTCGACAGGGTTAGAATGATCATTGAGGCAGGTTCATGATTCGTTCTGAAACCGAAATCATAAATGGTAATCGAACTTCTGATCTACGAGATGGTGCTTTGGTTGTAAAAAATGGCGATGTCGAATTATTCATAGTCATGGATGGTTGTAGTAATAAAAGCATGAGCGGCATTTTTGTTGATCTTATGCAAAAGAATATGAAAACCAAATTTTTACAACTAACTCCTGAGCAAGTTTCACCATCAAACTTAAAGTCTTCAATACTAGAAATAATCGAAGCGTCCAGATTAAATGTCAAAATGGAATGCATACCCTCAGCAATGAGCATTGCAATAATGGCCGTTATTGCTTGCCGCATCTCCGTCATTATGTATCGAGGAGATGCCGCAATTGGCAGGGTTCGAAGGGATGGGGCAATACGATGGATTACTCGACCTGACATAGCAGGAAAACCTAATATTGATGAATGTATAGGTTATTCAGGTAGGAACGCTGTTCGTAAATTAATAAAGAATAATCGCCCAGTCGAGCTAACTGAAATTATAGTTTCACCGTTTAATACTTTGAATAAATTTGTGATGGCTACAGATGGTTGGTGGGATAATAGTGATTCAGAATCAAGCTTAGAGAAAGACGATAGCACCGTTATTCATATAGAAAGAGTGTAAAGCTAAGGGCTTGTGCAATTGCGAACTTGTCGCAGCATGCTGTAAGAATTAAGAGAATGTTAAAAAAAATCAATAATCTTTATTAGGGGAAGGGTTATGGCGGGCTCGATGTTTCACCGACGCTGCTTAACCGTGCATTTGGTATAACGTGGAGTGTGGGTGGTTGGTTGTTGATGCGTTTTCTGGGTAAGTTAAAGCCTGCAAGAGTGGGTGAGTTGTATAAGCGTGTGGCCGATGAGATTAATACGACGTTTGCGATTGAATCAACGGTGGAGCTGTCTTTTGAGGAGGCGGTGACGCCTGAGGTTATTAGAAATATAATGCTAAGACTACGGGTGGGAAGTATATATTGAATCCTAATAAGGGTTAGACGTTTTCGTTAAAATAACGAACTAATATTCGAATCCATCTTCAAAAATACTTATTATATTAATCCCTCCGCTGGCTGTATTTACTCTATAAATACAGCTATTTATGATACTTAAGCGCAAGTTTTTTTTCTGAATGACTTTAGATTGTCAGGCAATAGTCGTAGTTTATTGCACTTGTCATATTTTTTTACATACCTGTATCGGAGGATGACCGGCGAAGTCAGTGCAGAAATTATAATTGAGCTTTAGGATATGCTAAGATATTTTAAATTTGAGCCATTGAAAGTTAGACAGTGGTGGGTTCTGGCCGTCTAGCATCACTGCACGATATTAAACAATATGGACGTTGTAAAATGAGTGATAAATTTTTTAAAGTTAACAAAGCCCCTGAAACATACAGTAATGAGCAGTGCCACTCAGTTATCAGGCGAGAGCCTTGGAGACGAAGTTCGTTTTTAGTTGGGAGTATAAAAATAATAGGTAGATTATCTTGGGGGGCACCTGAACCGACTTGGAGTAACGAAGTTATCTATTACAATTTTTCGCGTACTTCTCTTATTAATACACTAACCAATATTGTGGTACATCATACAAATAACTCTAATTCAGTTTCAGATAATGAGAAAAAGCAAAAGACGAAGGGGTATGCAGCTTTAGGTTATCATTTTTTTATTAATGCTGATGGCAGTGTTTATGAAGGTAGGCCCCTCGAGATAATGGGAAGCCATGCAGGAAGAGGTAAGCAGGCAGGAGCTTTAAATGATCCCGATTGGGGCTCTGTAGGGATTGTTCTTCAGGGTGATTTTCATCATGATGACGATTGGTTTAAAAGCAATACTGCTGCTAAAAAACAATTAAATGCATTGGAAAACTTAATTTTAGGTTTGAATCGTAAGTATAATATCGGCCAATTGTTAATGCATCGTGAAGTTAATCGTGGTGGCCCGGCAACGGTTTGTCCTGGTAGCTATCTCGCTCCACTCGTGATTAATTTACGAGATAAACTTGGAATGAAAGGTAAAAGATAATGAAAATGAATTCAACTTTTTCGTTAACTTTCTTCGGCAGTATACTGTTCATTGCTGTTGTCCTAATGCTATTTTTATATTCTATTCCTAATTACGAAGACGATAACTTATTATCTATTTCTGTTGAGAGTGAGAGAAATATAAGCAATAAAGAACTACAATATTATCGAGAAGAATTGTTAAAATATAACGATGAAAAAAATCTGATTGTTTTGTTGTCTAAAGTCTGGGCTGGAACTTATGTGGGCGCAGGTAATATGACAGTCTCAGTTAAGAAGAATTTGATAAATCATGATATTTTATATGATGCCATTCTTATATTCGATTCAGTTCCTGACGATGATTCAGTTAGTGGTTATCGTTATGATATTAGATTGAAAGAGAGTGGCAATAACTTTGATATTGTTTATGTAAAAGAAAGTGGGCGTTGTTGGAATGGTAGGGGGCATCGTTTCTTTTCTGTTGAACCGTGTGTGTAATTAATATTATCTTCCCCCGATAAAACGGACACCAAAATCTTACTCAAGGTAAGGTGTCCAATGCCACGTTACAGCAATCCTTAAAAAACTAGGAAGTACTAATTAATATTCTTAATTATTATTGCCAGTCAATTCTATCATTCACTCTGTCCTTAAATTTGTATGTATAGCGAAATTAATATTATTCAAAATAAGCGCCACCTCAGAAAAATCACAATGCAGATGACTCAACACAGCTATTAACTCGTAAGGCCCCTGTTCTTATGGTAGTTGTTAGCCTATTAATAAAACAATTCTTGCTCAGCGCGAGTTACCCCCAGTATTGCTGCGTGCCCGTGCAAGCTTGCATAGTGCATCATGATGGTACGACACCTCATGCGGCGGCTTCCAGTCTGGGTATTATGTTGAATAAGGTGTGCATTAAGGAAGGCGTGGCGTTAGTTAATATTGTGCGTAAGCAAGAGCAGGTCGATTTGTTAACGAAGTTGGGTGCGAAGTTTGTTGTTAATTCTTCGAGTGAGAGTTTCAAGAAAGATTTGTACAAGGCGATTGATGCCACGGGTGCAACGCTGGCGTTTGACGCGATCGGCGGCGGTGAGTTGGCGGGTGATATTCTAGCGACTATGGAAGCGGTCGGCAGTAAAGAGGCGACGGGTTTCAATACGTATGGCTCTGTGTATAACAAGCAGGTGCCCATTTTTTTCAGGTGAAGGGCTATGGTGGGTTAGATTTTTCACCGACGCTGCTTAACCGTGCATTTGGTATGACGTGGAGAGTGGGTGGTTGTTGATGCGTTTTCTGGGTAAGTTAAAGCCTGCAAGAGTGGGTGAGTTGTATAAGCGTGTGGCCGATGAGATTAATACGACGTTTGCGATTGAGTCGACGGTGGAGCTGTCTTTTGAGGAGGCGATGACGCCTGAGGTTATTGAGAAATATAATGCTAAGACTACGGGTGGGAAGTATATTTTGAACCCTAATAAGGGTTAGGTTTTTAGGTGATAATAGCGGCGTGTGGGATGGTTATACACGTTGTAATCAATAAAGTTATTAATTAAGTTGCAACTTAGTCATAATCTGGCAGATTAGTGCGTCAATAATTTTAGAGCGAAGGCGTAAGAAATAATCATGGAAACGAGCAGCGATAAATTAAACGGACTTTCAGGTTGGCTGATTTTGGTGGCAATAGGTATCGTTTTGACACCTATTAGAATAGTAGCATTGGTACTGCCCATGTACGCTGATATTTTTACTGATGGAACATGGGACGTTTTAACGACTTTAGGCAGTGATGTATATTCTCCTTTTTGGGCGCCTATTCTAATTGCTGAAGTAGTAATCAATATCGGTGTAATGGGACTCTGGTTATATATAGCGTTTATATTTTTTTCAAAAAAAGTAATTTTCCCAAAGGTATATATCGGTGCTTTACTTTTCTCCATTGCATTTATAGCCATCGATGCATTTGCTATGACATTAGTATTACCAGATGAGCCGATATTTGATCCAGAAACTATGAAAGAGCTGTTTCGATCTCTGATATCTGCGATTATTTGGATTCCCTACATGCTCAAATCTAAAAGAGTTAAAGCAACCTTTACAAATACTTAAAGAATTCATGGTATTCGCTGTAGTTCACGGATGTCCATGTGGTTCCATAAAGGCGTTAAGTGTAGTCGAAGGAACAGCTACCAATGAATCAAATAAATTACACCAAGATTTTTTTAGTCGTTTTATTTGCAGTGTTAATTGCAAGCATAACCACCGGCATAATATTCAAAGCCTGGATTCAATATGAGGCTAGTGTAGCTCTCGAGCAGACCAGCCTTGCTATGCAGAAATCAGTACAAGCATCCAAATTGAAACGCGCTAGAATAGCAGCCGAATTTAAACTAAAAGCTGAATCCAGAAAAAGGCAACTGGAGCGCCAACAACTAATTAATATGCGAGAAAATAAAAGACAGGCAAGCATAAGGAAAACTAATATAAAAACATGTGATTTCTGGAAGCAGGCTTATTCAAAAGAAAACAATGGTTACAATAAAGCAATGCTTGATAGCGCCTGCAAAAGAGCAATGAGCCTTTAACAGAAGATATGAGGCTAATGTTTGGTCTTGCTAATTTGTCTAAAAATTCACTAAATAATGATGAAACAACATCGCGCCACTTTATCCAGGCATGTTGTCTCGTATTAAGCTTCGCTTAGATCAGGCATTACCCATTGGCAGCGAAATGTGAATATTGGTGCTGCGTGCCTGTGCAAGCTTGCATTGTGCATCACGACGGTACGACACCTCATGCGGCGGCTTCGTCGTTTGTTAATCCGCTGACGGCGTTAGTTAATATTGTGCGTAAGCAAGAGCAGGTCGATTTGTTAACGAAGCTGGGTGCGAAGTTTGTTGTTAATTCTTCGAGTGAAAGTTTCAAGAAATATTTGTACAAGGCGATTGATGCCACGGGTGAAACGCTGGCGTTTGACGCGATCGGCGGTGGGATCAAGGGGTCAGAATACTTGATCTCAAAAAATTTTTCTGATTGCGTCGACTTCAGTGGTTACTCAATACTTTTGTAGATTTTTAGGTGTATTTTTAGTTTTCTAGGAATCACCTGAATTTATTCCAATATTATTTCAATCAAGTGCTCTGACCCTTTGATTAGTCATTCAAATACTACATATCAATACTGTTCGCGCTAAAAACTGGACTGGTAATGATGCACGGTGCTAGGTAGGGCTATTCATTCTAATGACTGCCGCTACCTAACAATGATTCTTTAAATAGTAATATTCATTAACTTTTTATATTCTATTTGGGATTCATTGACTTTATTTATGGATCGGTAAAATAGCATTAAGAAAACACCTGTCTGTAAAGACGCAATATAATAATGTACATCTCCATGCCAGTATTCACCATAGGTAATATATTGCTCTAGGCTCATAAGTAACCAATATATTGGTTCAAAAGTGAATACCAATCCTATTGTAAATAAATATGATTTGTTATTTAAAAACCCAATTAATAGAAGTGATGCTGATATGTACAATAAAATTATCAAGTGCGCCTCCTGGAATAAATTAGGCATTCTTCTGTAAGAGTCACTAGCATTAAATAGGTTGTATAAAATAACAACTAGAGAAAGTCCTGCTAATCCTAACTTAATTTGTATGCCTCTTTTAAGGTGGTTTATTGCTAGAAACATAAGTGCAATAATGAAAACAGTCTCAAAGTAGAAAAAATATGACTTGGCTGCAAAGAATATCGTTTTAAAATTAAAATAAAAATCTTCGGAGTAAGGGTAAGAATTAGAAATTATTACGCTATAATTCAAAGATAGGAATAATGCTGTTATTGAAACGCTAGAAATTATGATGAAGCGTTTAAACCAAGCTCTTTGTGTTATTTCTTTAATTCGAATGTTGATATTATTATAGGTAGATTGGATCTTACTATTATCGATAGGATTACCAAATTCATTTTTCTCGCAGTCGCCACGTTTAAATGTAGAAATGATAAATAAATACAGTGCGCCGATTACGGGGATGAATAGAAGGAATAACCACCAGGCTGATTTATTTAGATCATGCAGGCGCTTAACAAATATTGAGAAAGAAAAAACTAATCCTACTAAGGAGGATGTGACCAATACAATTCCATATAACCAAGGAATGTGAGAAGTATAGTCGTTTCTAAATATGTCAAAACTAGAAATGATAAGCGATAAAATACCCCACGGAATAATGGAATACAGCCAAAACTCTTCACGGCTCAAACGGCCATTCAGGGTAAAGCAAATCTTTTTATATGGAATTGTTAATCTATTAATATCACCGTCTATAGCTGCTTGATCAGGTTTCTTTATGAAAAGTTGGTATAAGAGCCAAAAGGGTGCAGTAAATGGAGTTGTAATAAGCAGCATACGGAAAAAATGATTACGCCCTAACATCAACCAGAAAATGATGGTCGTGATTAGAGAGAAGGCTAGTATAAAAACAATGGCGATTGACAGACTTTGAGGAGTAGTCACCTCAAGATTAAACAGTTTCTCGATCGATGCAGTCACTATTAGTGCGGCTAATAGCGGGACTATAGATATGAATGCTAGTGGTAGCCAGTACCACTTAAGCCCTCCCTCTCGGATACGACTAATTAATACTGGTAGCAGAGTTAAAGCTGTTAGGCTGAAGAATAGTTTGGGGGTTAAAAAGTCAGAAAAAATAGTATAGGTATTAACACTTAATATGAAGGTTATAAGCAGCGTTAGTATGAGTCTAGTTCGACTACAATTGCCGTAGTAGGATAATAAAGGGTCCATTTTGAGGAAATCCATGTAGGTAGTAAGTGAATCAAACACCCGCTAAGTGTTAAGGTGATTGAATGAGATTTTTATTTATCTGCTTACGTTTTTTTGTGAGGCTGCGATATTTGAATACTTTGAGTGATTTGTCAATTCGGAACTAATTAGATGACTTAATTAGAATAATGAGCCAGTACTATATACTTAGTTTTTTATTGGTTAAGAATGAAGGTTGTGGTGATTTTAACTAGAGTCATTCATTTTTTCAGGTACTACCGAATCAATCCATTATCACCAGTCATTCAAATACTACATACAATAACATAGTGAGCATTCCAGCCAGATAACCCCCGGCTATCAAGCTAAAAATACTCAATATGATTTTTTTAGTTTTTGAATACTTCTGACGAATAATTAAACGAAAGATCAGAAACAATAAGATCAGTGTTAATGGGATGCTGATTGCAAATCCTTTCACGGCAGCATCAGGACTGTTGGCAAGTACTGAGGAGGTTGTGAATAGATAAAGGCTGATAGTAATTAATTTAATTATTTTTAATTTCATATCTGATGATCCTTTATCTATTCTATTGGCTTACTTAATTTCCAACTTTAATGAACGGTTATTATCTTTGCTTGATATACCTTCTTCGTAATTAACTTCAAAACTATTCTCCTCTATATTCAAGTAAACATGAGAAATTGTTTTTGATGATTCAAGAGAATCTCCAAATATAGCTTCTATGTTGCTCTTTGAGCAATTGTCAAAAACTGGCTTTTTATCATAGAGTTCCAGTATTTCAGTTTTATCACTCCAGCCTGCGACTCTATAAACTAAGTAATAGGTGTTATCTTTTGTATTAATCGAATCTATTATGCTGACAGAATCTACTGTGAAGGAGCACGCTTCTTCTTCGCTAGTCTCAGAGCAAGCGAAGAGTAGTGGTAAGCATAAAATAAGAAACAATATTTTCATGAGGCGTCCTGCGTTATTATATTCCAAGTTTCAGACCATTCAGCTCGATACCAAAAAGAATTGGCAACGCCAATTCTTGTCATATATTCAGATAAACCATCAGATAATATTGACTTAGCTATGACCACAATATTGTACGGTGATACCTCCCTGATAAGCTAATACTTTTTCATCTGTTAGGTATTATAAATACGCATAGGCTAGTATATTTCTCTTTATATTTATAATCTCACGGTATAGGGATGTTTTAGAGGATTCGGTAATTTTTGATCATTAATATTCCATCTTTTTTGGAGTATTGGTAGGTCGTAGAAACCAAAGAATTGTTATTTTAGATACTGATTATAGCTGAGACTATACGTATGGAAGGCCACACTGTGCTTGTTCATAGGGAGCGTAGCATTAGTTAATATTGTGCGTAAGCAAGTGCAGGTCGATTTGTTAACGAAGTTGGGTGCGAAGTTTGTTGTTAATTTTTCCAGTGAGAGTTTCAAGAAAGATTTGTACAAGGCGATTGATGCCACGGGTGCAACGCTGGCGTTTGACGCGACGGATTTCAATACGTATGGCTCTGTGGATAACAAGCAGGTGTCCATTTTATCGGGGGAAGAGCAACGGTGGTTAGATTTTCACCGACGTTGCTTAACCGTGCATTTGGTATGACGTGGAGTGTGGGTGGGTGGTTGGTTGTTGATGCATTTTCTGGGTAAGTTGAAGCCTGCAGAGTGGGTGAGTTGTATAAGCGTGTGGCCGATGAGATTAATACGACGTTTGCGATTGAATCGACGGTGGAGTTGTCTTTTGAGGAGGCTATGACGCCTGAGGTTATTGAGAAATATAATGCTAAGACTACGGGTGGGAAGTATATATTGAATCCTAATAAGGGTTAGGCGCATGGAGGGCTGAGCTTTATATCAAATTGACAAGGGCTAACGCTGAATATACTGTCTCTGCTATCAATAACAGGGACAGTCGTTTGATTTCAAAGGATCGTATGGAAAATTTAGTTGTAATTAGGGAAGCGCAAGAAAGTGATCACCCATTTATTTTTGAGCTTTCGCCTTACTTAGCTGAAGTCGCTCAGTTAGATTGGCATAGTGATGAAGCTATCAAAAAAATGCAAGATGATTACATTTCTAAAATGCTTGAAGAAACACCGAAACCAAATATCACATTTATCGCTGAGATCAATAATGTTTCATTGGGTTTTATTCATGTACGAACACATGAAGATGGAATTTCAGGTGAAACTTGTGGAACCATACCGCTTCTTGCAGTATCACCTAAATCTCAAGGTTTGGGGTTAGGTAAAGTATTAATTGAGCACGGTGAAAAGTGGGCTAAAAACTTAGGATGTAGGTTGTTACATCTAGAGGTCTTCGCAAATAATAAAAAAGCAGATAGCTTCTACCAAAATATAGGGTTTAAGCCTGAAACTGTTCACATGATAAAACCAATATAGAGTAAGCAAATGATCGATATAATTAAGTCTATTTTTTATTCGATAGCAGTTTTTCTGATTGTTGGTCCCTTCCTTGGGGCAATTATTTTTGCAGGATTTGCTGGGGAATCACCGTTAAAAATTCTATTTTTTGCTTATATGATGGGGCTAATCCCCGCTTTATTGGCCTGTGTAATTAATTGGATTTTGTTTTTATCTCTCAGAAATAGATATTCACTTCCTGATTTTCTAATAGGAATGGCAAGTGGCTTATTTTTGTTATTGCTTCTAATTGTAACAAAAGGGCTGCCCAGCCATTTTAATACAGGGGGAGCACTGCTTCTTATATTTATAGTGTCTCCGGCAATATGTAGTAGCATCGTAAATTCATATATAGCGCGAACACTTCCTCAAAAAAACGTTATACGTATAAATTAAAGAATTGAGAAAATGGACAAAAAATCAAACGATAATGTGGAAGTTGAGTTCTCTCGCTCAAAACAAAAAAGCCTATCTCTTAAGGTTAAAGGCGCTAGTATTCTTGTGATTATTGCTTTAGGCATGATGGCAGCCATTAACACGGTCTCTGCTGAACCGCGCTACCTTGTGTATTATAATTCCAATGCTGCGCCTTTACTGGCAGCCGCTGATGCGGACTATACCCATATTATCATTTCCTTTATTACGCTCGGCCCATTGGTGGATGGCGAGCTTACGTTGGTGTCACCCCCAGAAATGGTCGGCCAATGGTCTGACGTGGTTAAGCTCAAGGAGGCGGGCAAGCGTGTCATGATCTCCTTTGGTGGTGGGGATATGCAGGCGGATGATTACCGTGTAGCGATAGGGCGCGAAGTAGAGTTAGCAAAAAAAATCACAGAGTTTGTAAAGCAGTGGGGATTGGATGGAGTAGACATTGATTTTGAAGTAAGTTCAGCCTTGAAAATTCCGACTCCGTCTGGGGCTTTTGACGGGGTTTCCTTTTTGACTGCGTTGACGAAAGCTTTGCGAGACTTGCTGCCGCAGGAACACTATCTTATCAGCCATGCACCGCAGCCACCTTATCTTGATCCCTTATGGCACGGTGGTGGCTACGTGAAACTGCTGAAGCAAGTCGGCGAAAAAATCGATTGGATTACTGTGCAGTACTACAACAATCCGAGTTTCGATACGCAACCGAGCCGGACCGTCGTAGGAGAGGGCGATACTCCCTTTGTGACATCTTATATCAGTATCGTTGAGGGCCGGAACGGGCTTGTTTGGCCCAGTAACAAATTGGTGGTCGGTAAGCCGGTCTACAAAGCCGATGCTGCGAACGGACACTTAGCACCATCATCTGTAGCACGAACTATTGTTGAACCACTTCGCAAGCGCTATGGGGATCAGTTTGGCGGACTAATGGGGTGGCAATTTTCGACCCTGACTGCGGATCACCGTTATTGGAACAACGAAATGGCAAAGTCGTTGGGCTTGAAGCCATAAGCTTTCAGATGAACTCATGTTCGTTTACCCCAAGCTAAGTTTTCCATTCATAAAATCTAGCGACAATTTATAGACCACAAAACCCAATGTCGCAGAGCTGCATTTCTGGATAAGTTAAAGCCTGCAAGAGTGCGTGAGTTGTATAAGCGTGTGGCTGATAAGATTAATACGACGTTTGCGATTGAATCTACGGTGGAGTTGTCTTTTGAGGAAGCGATGACTCTGGAGATTATTGAGAAATATAATGCTAAGACTACGGGTGGGAAGTATATATTGAACCCTAATAAGGGTTAGGCGAGCGGAGGGCTGAGCCTCATATCAAATTGACAAGGGCGAACGTTGAATATACTGTCTCTGCTATCAATAACAGGGACAGTCGTTTGATTTCAAAGAAAATTTCTCTTCGTTCGTCTTTCCTATTTATAAGGGGTTATGCGGCATCTTTTCGTATAGCACTCTGTTATGCGTCATAAGGAAAGTGCAATGAAACAACTATCAATAATAATTTTTGCTGTCATCTCAATATATTCTTCTCAATTATATGCATGGGAAGGATATGACTACGAAAGCGGGGGTTATGTCGAAATAGAGCAGGGTAATCTTGTTCGTGAAGGTGAAGAAATTGAATACTACGACCATGAATCTGGTGAGTATAAATACGGTGAAGTAGAGAGTATTGAGTCGTCAGGAAATGGTGCTGAAGTTGAAGTATATGACTATGATACTGGTGAGTACCGTACTTTCGAAATGGAAGACTAAACACATAACCAACTACTCTTGCGGACTCGCTCTGCTCGCGCGCAAAGCAGGGCGCTATGTACAACCAATCAGAGGAATCATCTTTTGCTCGAAATAAAAACGTTAGGCCTTTTTTTCATTACTGCTTTGGCGGAGATTATTGGTTGTTACCTCCCCTATCTTTGGTTACGCGAGGGAAAATCAGTTTGGTTACTGGTTCCTGCCGCTATTAGCCTTGCTGCATTTGCTTGGTTGCTGTCGTTACATCCAACAGCAGCAGGCAGAGTTTATGCCGCTTATGGTGGCGTTTATATTTTTATGGCTATCTTGTGGTTGTGGGTTGTCGATGGCATTCGTCCAACCACTTGGGATATTGTGGGTTCTGGTATAGCACTTCTAGGCATGGCAATTATCATGTTCGGTCCCCGCAGCACATAACGAAAAGCTGCATTAGCCGAATATTGGCTTTATGAGCTAATACTAAATGAATTCTATTGAGCCCTTAACTGTTGCTATTGCTATTGCTATTGCTATTGCTATTGCAGCTAATATTTTCCTGATTATCTGGTAATTTTATTTTCAGAAGTGTAGAAGTGTGGTGGAAAATTTAGAAAAATTAGCTATAAATATTCTATGGAAATTAACTTTTCTAAAAGTGTGACTGTTACAAATTAAAAAGGGCCTAGGAAAAATACTGGAGTTTGATCTAATGACGATAGTTCAAGTACCTCACATAAAGAGTTGGCGGATCAGCCCCAGTAGGGCTCGGACGCTTTCAGCGTCCCACAACAAAAGCATTAAGTGCTCTTATGGAAATTGTGTAGTGGTACAGTGAATTTGGCCACGTAAATAGAGGAAATCAACCTGATATACACCGCGTAGACTTGGCTGATCTAACACTAATTTTAGACGAGGAAACATGAAATTATTTCACACTTCGCCAGTATATTTTTGATGCTGTTATTTTTACCATTGATAGCATCTTGTAGCCAAGACGAACAACAGACATCTTGGTCTAGCGCATTAATACCCCTGCCAAGCAATCTTTCTATATCAGAGCGCTTTAAACAACAATAAGAGGCGTTTGATTTTAATGCCGATGGCTTAAGATTATATTTACTATGTGGACGTAACAGAAGATATAGTCCAGCCTTGGTTGAAAATGGATGATCAAAAGAAAGGCTCTAAAACAGGGGGTGGTTATCATTCATGGTGGTGATGTGTTACCAAGTAAGGTGATAAGAAAAGATAAGGTAAAATTCATTCATATACTGGGATGGATTAACGTACCAGTTGTATGGAATTATTGGTATTCCTTAGGAATATATAATTAGAAATAGCTAGTGCCTATTTTACTGGTTGTTTGTGAATGACTTGTATACCAAACTGTTGAATTTGAAATTCTATATATACTAATTCTCACCTCCTTTCTCTACAGCAATCAAGCGAGTTATTACTTTGAGACTAAATAAGTTACTGATAATTCTAGGGTTTACTTTATTGAATCTTACTTCAGGTTGCATGGCAGAGCCTGTAACTGTAGGAGTAGACTGTAGTAGAAATGTTGCTTCAGGTTTGGCGATGCCAGATCTTGTGTTAGTAGGTACCGATGTTGTTGATATTGAAATTTTTGATAAGAGTCAAGAGCCGCTCAGTAAAAGCTACTCTGCAGAAGCTGGAGGGGCAGTTCTAGAATTATCACTGGAGCTTTATGCTGAATACCTAACGATCATTCGAGCATTTAATGAGCCAGGCCAAGACGTTAATCTTAAGACTTATGTTATTTGTAACTCAGAAGAAGAGCTCAGTTCAGATGAACTGCATATTAGGGTTGTGGATAATGGTGTTTTGATGCTTGAAACAGAGCCAGGTGTTGATGGGATACCTGATGATCTTTGGATTTTATACGACAAACAAAATTAAAGGAATAAATTGTTATGCCGACAAAAGTTACTCTAAGGAAAGGAGCTAGAGGAGCTTCTGTAATTGAATTACAGAAGTTATTGAACAAAGTATTAAAAAAATCGTCAATAAAATGGGAAGTATATATTGAACCCGAATAAGGGTTAGGTTTTTCTTATTATTAGTATTATTCACTGGTCTGAATTTTTATGAATCAACTATTTTTTTTAATAATTAGCCTTTTGGTTGCCGTTAATGGGTTTACTAAAGATATGGCTATTTCAGACGGTGAGTATGTTTTTCAGCACAAATTTGCTGAGCATCCAAATATGTCTAGTATCCAGTTGAACGTAATCGTGAAGGGAGTATTGGTTACAGTCATTAATGCTGATGACGATGCGATATTCCCTTTAGGGATTATCGATCATGGAGAGTTATTTTGGCACAAGGGATCTGGCCAGTGGATTATTGTATATTCACCTGAAGATAAAGATGCCAAGGATGTTGGAGGATGTTCTGCGGGGCCTTCTGTAATTGACTTGAAAGGAAAGGTGTATTGGACTTGCTAGCTTGGCATTATCACAAGTCACTCAAATACTGCATATAATAACATGGTCAGCATTCCTGCCAGATAACCCCCTACTATCAAGCTAATAATACTCAATATTACTTTTTTGGTTTTTGAATATTTCTGACGAATAATTAAACGGTTATATTTTTAATATTGCTAAAGGCTTATCCCTTCAGTTTTTATTAGCTATAATTGCTGAATCGCCCCTAGTTCACTAGACACTCTTTAACTATATAATGAGTTAACAGAGAAGGCCACTCAGCGTTTGTTCATACGGCGCGTGGAAAGTATATATTGAATCCAAGTAAGGTTTAAAAGAATAAATAGGACAACTATTCAGGCAAAGTGAGATGATGGCAAAGGAGAATAGTTTCTTGACTATAAATCACTTTAAATGGGTGTTCATGTTGCAGAAAAGAACCAGTTCATAGATTGCATTTCTATTACGTGTATTATTTCGATAATACCGATAGTAGGAATATTTATATGTTTAGAACTCTCTTTTCTCGACTGATGTCTGTTAAAAAAATTGGCATTGGCAGTCTCTTTATTATCCAGTTAGTAGCTTGCGGCGGAAGCAGTTCTGGGACTGATGCCGAGTCTTCTAATGCAAAGTCTCCTAATTCAGAAACTCCTATTACAGAAAACGTTCAGCCGCATGATCGATACGATGCGCCTAAAGCGTGTGGCTATAATAAAACGGAGACGGTTGATTTAGGTGATGGGGTTTTTGATTCGGGTATTTTAGACGCAGAAGGACGCCACCTTAGATATCGATACAAACTTCCAGACGATTATAACGCTAATAATGAATATGCGGTTTCGCTGTATTTTCATGGCAACAGTGATGCGACTCAAACAGAAATTCTAGGCCGTTCATCTTTAGCAACAGAAAATAATCCAGTTCAAGGGCAGATGATAAAAATTGTGCTCGCTTCCCCAGATACCAGAAGCAATGGCACGACGCGTCAGTGGGATTATGCAAAAGATGCAGAACTGCTGGATGTATTACTTCACAATGATTTCAGTTGCCAGATTAATATTAACCCCGAAAAAATATTTATGAGAGGAGGGTCTCAGGGCGCTTGTTTCTTGAATAGTTATTTAGGCAGTTACGGTAATAATCTTGAAGGCGGCGGCGTTTTTTCTGAATGTGGTTGTAGCGATAGTTTGAATTCAGATTGGATTCCAAGCCAAAAATTTAAAGAAAACTTTCGAGTATTTGTGGCGTCGACTAAAGACGATTTTCTTCATGATTCAGCGATCACTGCCAGTCAATATTATCGTAATCATGCAAGGTTAGATTTGTTTGCGGCCAATACAGAAGAAGCTGGGCAACACTGCCAGTCTTCTGCCGATACACGAAGCAGAGCGTGGCGCTTTGTCACGAACTCCATGACGGAAGAAGACAAACTAGCGGCTGATGTTCAGCCTTACCCTCAATCTATTAAGTGGAATGCGGTTAGCCAATTGCCAGCAGAAACATACAATCATTATTCAACAGCGTTTAATATTAGCAGTCAGAATGAGTTGATTACAGCAGTATATGATTCTGGCAACGACCGAACAACTGTGTATAAAACAGGCTCTGGTGATATGCAATGGAGCAATCAGGGCAGTGTGCCAAAAGAAGTGATTTCTATACATAAAAAAGCCAATCAACAATGGTATGTAACAGTAAGAAATAAAATCTGGAATGATGAAAGAACGGGCTATACGTACAATGATGCAGTATTTAGTGGCGATTCGATTGATACTTTAGCGGCATTTGATTCTAGAAGCGCGACTCTATGGTCAGGCAACAGTGAAACGGTATTTAGAGCTGAAAATTATCAGCTTTACGAATTGAATTCTGATGCAGGCAGTGGGTTAAGTAATTGGCTACAAATGGATTATTATGGACGATCCGGTTCATCGACACAGTTATCAATGAGTAGCGATTTTGCTGAAAAGCAGCATCCTTTCTTCTATGCCCGTAATGCCACATTGAATCAATCTGCTTACTCACTTTTCTCTGAAAATACCTTCGGTGATATCGAGAAATTATCTTTACCAGCAGGCGTGAGTTCGGAGGCCATCGGTAATCTTAAGGGGCAGCGAATAGATAATTCTATTTTGCTAGCGGGCAATGCGGGTACTGACACCTATCACGTGTATTACAGCAGCAATAATGCGGGTAACTGGGCTAAGTTAGTCATGCCTGATGCTGTAACACAGAACAGATTCAGTGAAGTGGTGCTATTGCCTAATCAAGGTGTGCTGGCTTTATCAGGAAGTAAGATGTTTTACAGCCCTAATGGAAGAGACTGGGAAAACTGGCAGAACTTTTTGTACGGCCAGAACTTATTGTTAACAAAAGAGGGTAGATTATTAAGTATGGCTAGCCGGACTTTGTATCAAGCCACATTCTATTAGTTTCAATATATGGCTCAGTTAATAATGCATTTTCTGGGCAAGTTGGCGCCTGCTAAATACAAACAGCTGAAACCTGCTTTGATTATTTTGCTAAAAAATATCTAGGAATCAGATGTCGTGTTATTTAGACATAAAACATGATAATAATACGCTAGCCGGTTTTTTTATTAATTCTTGCTAGCAAACAGGTTTGGCGAAATGTTGCGTCCATAGGATCAACATTTTCAATTTCATTATCAAAGCGGTTAATGGCATAGCGCTGTTCATCGACAAATGTCTTTTGTTGCAAAATTTGCTCGCTCAATAAGCGACCAATGCCGCCACTCCATGCAATGCCTGCACCAGAGCAACCTGCGGCAATAAACAGATTTTCCCATTCTTGGCTTGGGCCTAATAACGGCAGGCTGTCGGGGGTATAAGAAGAAATACCTGAAATGTAATGGCTTAATTGCGCGGTTTCTAATAATGGGCAGGTAGCGATAAGCCCTTGCCAGTTTTCTTCAAGTGCTAGCCAACCGTTTTCATCGTTTTTAAAGCGGTGGTCATGAATGCCTTGCTGCGTTGTTGGTAATTCTTTGGGGTCGATAATACAGTTTTGACTATCTCGTACGCCAAATAATAGGCCCTTATTTTCTGGGCGAAAGTACACCTTACTGTTTGGAACTATGGCCATTGCCTGAGAGGGGGATAGTGGAGTTTGATTATCGGTAATCCAATAATGGCTTCTTACTGGGGCCATGCCAAGCTTCACATTATGCTGGGCAGCCAAGACTGAAGACCAAGGGCCACCCGCCAATAAAACGGTATCACCAATCCAGTCTTCATTTTTATCACTGCGCACTCCAATGATCTTGTCCCCTGATTCTAATAATTGTTTTATGCGTACGCCTTGATACAAATACGCACCGGATTTTTTTGCTCCCTGTAAATAAAAGTTCGCTAACAGATAGGGATCGGCATGCCCATCGTCTGGATAAAAAAGACCTAAGCTTTCATTCTTAACCGCTAACCAGGGGAGCTGTTGTTTTATCTGGTTTGCATTCAGCCATTGGCTATTTAATCCCCTATCTTTTCCTTGTTGATGATGGTTCTTTAGAATCGATAGTTCGCTATGAAAGTTGTCCCCTTGGCTGGCTATGTGAATGCAGCCATTACGTTGCATTATTGGGTGAGTATTTTGTTCGAACTGTTTTATTACACGGTGAGTTTCATCCACCATAAGGCCGTCATTTAAGTCGCTTCGAGCGCGGGTTAATAGCGCTGCCGCTTGACTCGTGGTTGCCGCCGCGAAACTTCCTGCTTCTAAAAGTATCACTTGGGCTTGGCCAGACGTTTGTAAATAATAGGCGCATGAAAGTCCTAAAATTCCACCACCAACGATAATAACTTTCTTCATGGTATATCCAATTAATACTTTAAATAAAAAATAAAAAATAAAAAATAAAAAATAAAAAATAAAAAATAAAAAAGCCCTACGTAAGTAAGGCAAAGACCTATGAATAATTAGGTATGTGGCTAAAAGAAACTGTACTTCATCCCCATGCTTGCGCGCGCGCCATAATATTCCGTTTGCAGTGGGCGACCTTTATTGCCTTGGTAATATTTTAATGGTTCGTTGGTCAGGTTGTTGGCTTCTAAATACATCATCAACTGATCGCTCGGGCTATAAGAGGCGCTCAAATCGACACTGGTATTTTCGCCGTAGAAGTTATCTTCGTCTTTGCTATCACCATGCTCTTGAACATACTCACCTTTATAATTAACGGCTACTCGTACCGCGAATTCATTGTTATCAAAAAAGAGCGAGGCGTTATATAACTGATCCGCTTGGCGTGGTATAGAGGTTTTACGACCATCCGGTAATTCCATCACCGAACGCATGTGGGTGTAGTTGGTTTGTATGCCAAAATCTTCTAAAGATTCGCTAATAAAATCTAGGCGACGGTTGAAGGCCAATTCCACTCCAGTTAACCATGCATCTTCACCATTTTCTGGGCGAACGAATGTCACGCCATCCTTGCCATTATAGCTACCAGTGCTGGTGCTCTGAAAAATTGGGTCGGTGATGTCTTTATAAAATAAACCGCCACTGATGATGCCTGTATCATTTATAAAGTGTTCGTACATAGCATCAAAGTTTAAGGCATACGTTGGATCAAGGTCTGGGTTACCTGATACAAATTCACCGTCAGCTTCTGAATACGCTCCGCCTGGTGCTAGCGCACCAAAATCTGGGCGGGAAAAACTACGGGTTGCCGCAAGGCGCATATTGCTTACATCATCAAGACGGTAGGTTAAATGCGCAGAAGGCAGTATCGAGATGTAGTCTTTCGTTTCTTTTCGATCTTGCAAGGTATTGGTATCCGCTAAGTATACTTGGCCTTTCACCTTAGTTTGAGTTTGCTCTACCCGTAAACCACCCACAATCGTAAGATCGTCATGCATGTTGTATGTTGCCATCGCATAACCCGCGGTATGGGTTTCGTTGACATCAAAGTTACGCCCTAGTGCTCCGCCATTACTCACTAGTGCAGATTCATCTTCGTCTAAAATAAATTTGTTGCGATTTTTATTCCAAAAGTTTTCCATGTCAGATACATCAGCAACTTGGCTGAAATCTTGGGAGTAATTAATATCCAGTTCTTCCATATAATCATTACGACCTGGCTGATTTTTTAAATCGAAATCTGACAAGGTGGGGGCAGGGCCAAAGTTATCGGTGTCCCATATATAGAATTCATCTGAGTAGCGCGAGGTACGTTCTTTATCTCGATACTTAGCACCAAATTTAAGCTGCAAGTCATAGCTTAAATCTTCGGTAAAATCGAGCTGGGTTACAATTTTATCCCTTTCGCGTACGTCTATTTTATACAGCTCAACCGAGGTTAAAGACATTTGGCTTGGGTCCATTTGGAAGCCATTAGGAAGATGGGTGCTGATATTTTTTGCGGAGTCTGTACCACCATCAATTGTATTGTAAGCGTAATCTTTCCCCGTGCGATTTTCTAAGCCGACATAGCCCACATCTTTTTGGTCGAAGCGAGTAACAAAATAGCTATTATCTTTGCTGTTCGGTACATCGCCGTAATAAAAATGGTTATCGTAACTGGCTAATTTCCATGTCATTAAACGACTATCGGTTAACTGATGCTCACCGCCGATTTCATTACCGAATAACTCTGTGGTTAAAATATTATGAATCTGCTGCAGTTCAACTCGATCTTTATCAAAACGGTAGCGATGTTTGTAATGAATTTCATCATCTTGCAGAGTGCCGTACATGCTTTTAACGTACAGGCTATCGCCATTATCCATGTTATATTCGGCGGCACCATTGAAACCATAAGTTTCTCGTTCGCCACTATAGTCGCGCAGTTCTAAACGTTTAATACCTTCACCACTGCGACGTGGTTCAACGTTATCTGTGGCATAGCTGCGTACGTAAGCACTGGCATTTAATATGTAACCCCACTTGCCATTATTACTGCGGTCTCCTCCTAAAATATTTAAGTTGTAACCGGCTTTGTCCGCTTTTTCGCTATAGTTGCCGCCTAGTGTTACATCAAGGGTGGTTTCGTCTGGGGCTGTACGAGTAATAAAGTTTATATTGCCGCCTAATGCATCACCTTCCATGTCGGGGGTTAATGCTTTACTGACTTCTACACTTTCGATCATTTCGGTAGGAAAGAAATCAAATGCCGTGGCACGACTCGTGGTTTCCTCTTCAGCGGTTGGAATGCGGTCACCATTTATGGTGGCTGAAGTCCACTGCGCAGGCAATCCGCGGACAGCAACAAAACGACCTTCTCCTTGGTCACGTTCAATCGATATACCGGGTAAACGTTGTACGGCTTCTGCGGCGTTGCGATCGGGAAGTTTCCCCATGCTATCAGCAGAGATAGTATTGATGATGCGGTTAGAATTGCGCTGCGCTTCCATGGCTTTCATCTGGCCTTCAAAAATTCGGCCTACCGCGACAACTTCCTCAACTACTTCTTCCGCTATTACTAACTGGCTACCTAAAAGTAAGGTTGCCAGACTCAGGCTTGGTAATGTCTTCATTTTTTCCCCACTAAATCTGCTTATGGTTTGAATAAAATTTCAATCTGGTCTATGCCAGTTATAAGCAGGTTAGTGAGAAATTATGACGACTTAATTACTGTGTCGTTCAGTGATCATTAATGATGCGGCAATTAATTTCTCTAACAATGTGCTAAGGCTTTTCGCCTCTCGCTAAGCGACGATTCACATCGGTAATTACCGTTTCTAAATCCGCAACAGAATCAATCACGTAATGTGCACCTGCATTAAATAAACGCTGCTCGGCATGCTGACGATAGCTTTGCTGCTCGTCACTAGAAAGC
The DNA here is from genome assembly GCA_000967895.1 of Oleispira antarctica RB-8. Classification (GTDB taxonomy): domain Bacteria; phylum Pseudomonadota; class Gammaproteobacteria; order Pseudomonadales; family Oceanobacteraceae; genus Oleispira; species Oleispira antarctica. Next base: position 3,801,045 of record FO203512.1, on the reverse strand, counting down.
GCCTGCCAGTCTTCACGATCTAATCCCACTTCATTCCCCGAGCAACTTACGCCCACTGTCCACATGCCTGCACGTAGACCTTCTTCAATGCCCGGTAAGGTATCGTCGACTTTAATACAGCCATTGACATGGCCAACTTCTAATTCCAATGCAACCTTCAATGCCATATCTGGAAAAGGTCGACCACGGACAACATCGGTAGCAAAAACTGTCGACGCTGGGGTATAACCTTGTTCTTTCGCCGCAATCAAAGCCGGTGCCATCATGCCTGGGCCATAACCGGTATTACCACCTACTTTAATGCCCTGGGCAATTAGCTTATCAAACACTTCTTTCCAGCCCGGAATCAACTGGCTGCGCTGCGCGACAATGCGAGTTTGAATGGGTGCGAATAAATCGTATAAACGTTTAATATCTTCTTCATTTGAAGCTTGTCCTTTGATCGACAACCAAGCATTAGCAATTCGTGAATTTCCTAACATGCGGCGAATATGTTCACTCTTTTCTGTCCCCATCGGCTCGCGGGCTTCCGCCTGTGTAACTTCAATACCTTCTTGCTTAAATAATTCCATAAAGGCATACACGGGGGCCAAAGAGCCAAAATCAATGGTCGTTCCCGCCCAATCTAAAATCAAAGCCTCTACTGGGCCTGCACAAAAAACATTGGCTTTAAGCATAACTATTTCTCTCTTTCACAATACGTGTATGTTCAATTAATAATTCGTAAAAATCGTCTAATGTCAGCTGACTATTGCTCGCGGATTGGGTCGAAAGTTTAAAATCAACTTGCTTACCCAACTCATCATATTTGCGCAGCAATAAAGCATCCGTAAACCAAGGGCTAGATTCAAAGGCATAACAGGTACTAGCATCCATCAAGCCTCCCTGTAGTTGAAAGCTATGGTTTGAGGCGGTGGATAAGCTCTCTCGATACGCTTTTTGTGTCGTAACTTGATAGCGTTTTGCCGCCACGTGCAATCGCACCGGTTTCACAATTTCATCAGTAAAGTGCTGCGCCAAAAAAATCGCTCCCACTTTTTCGTGATAGCCGTTGCTACCGTCATCTTCCGGATGCATTCCACTCTCAGAATATGTCAGTAAATGGCCTATATCATGTAGTAATGCCGCCACAATAATATGACCTGGTGCATTATCTTGTTGTGCAAACCAAGCAGATTGCAATGCATGCTCACGCTGGCTTACTGCTTCGCCCAAAGATAAATGACCCCATTGATGAAACGGCGCTAATACTGAATCTACCGACTTACGCGCTAACGTTCTCAAGCGCATCTTCTTGCTCCCAGAATCTATGCTTAGCTAATGCCGTTAATAACCGTTGCATATCTTCGGGATATACTTCACCAATATGACCAATGCGGAAACAAGGCGTCGCCGTTACCTTGCCTGGGTAAATAACAAAACCTTCTTCTTTTAAACAGTCATACAGTTTTTTGAAATCGAACAGTTCTGAGTCGGGATAGACAAAAGTAGAAATAAAAGGTGATTGCTTTTCGACCTCAACGACACACTGAAAATCTTGTGCCTGCATTCCCTTGATTAAGGTTTGATGATTGGCGGCATAACGTATTGCCCGCGCCTCAATTCCCCCTTCAAGTACCAACTCAGTTAACGCTTGTTGAAAAGCACGTACAACATGAGTCGGCGATGTGAAGCGCCACTTGCCATTATTGTCCTCCATTGTTTTCCACTGGCAAAACAAATCTAGGCTCAGCGAACGAGCACGTCCTTCACATAATAAAAGCTCACTACGCTTAGCAATTACAAAGCCCATTCCCGGCACACCTTGAATGCATTTATTGGCGCTGCTAATTAGAAAATCGATACCCAAGTCGGCGACCTTAATATCAATGCCAGCAAAAGAACTCATCGCATCAACCAGCAGCACTTTTCCCGCCGCTTTTACAATAGGTGCATAGCGTTCAATGGGATTCAAAATGCCCGATGTCGTTTCGCAATGCACCATAGCCACATGAGTAATATCCGCATCGCTAGCCAGCATCTCAGTGAGTGCGACCGTGGAAACCCACTCGTGTTCAGCAACCACTAAAGTCACTACGGCAATATTTAAATATTCTGCGATTTCAGCAATGCGCTGACCATAAGCGCCATTGATTAATACCAACAACTTGCCATCGGCGGGGATCGCACTGCCAATGGCACTTTCAACCGCAAAGGTGCCACTGCCTTGCATTAATACTGTGCTGTAAGCCGTATCACAATTGGATGTTGCGAGTGCCATATCAAGCAGCTGCTGTCGAATAGGCTGTACCACACCTAGATTGTAATCGTCATCCCAAGTGCACCAATCACGCAGCATGGTTTGCTTGACGGTTGCACTGGTCGACAGAGGGCCAGGGGTTAATAACAAATACGGATTGTTCACAATTTCGTCTCGTTAAATAGTTCGTTGAACAACATGAGATCTTTAACCTTTGCTTAACAGCTCTTGCTGAATAGTTATTGGTCTAGACCAGTTGGACAAACTATAAAGAGGCACTTATCTTGAGGCAATGAATTTAAAATGAAGTTTTTGTGACAAGCAGGTTCAGAAGAAGCAGACAGAGTATCTGCTATTTACTTGGAATACTTAATTCAATGGCACTATGAATCCAGAACTCTTTATCGTATTCAAAGGCTTGCTGATCACCTTCATAACGAATACGAGTTACCTCAAGGCAAGGGGCACCCTTGATAAGCGACAATCTCTCGGCGACTTGATCGTATACCGCCGATACTCGAATGCGATTATCCTCATAACTGATATTCACCGCATACTCCTCTTCCATTAAGGTCGTAAGCGACCCTTCAAGGCGAGCTTTATTCAATTTTGGAAAACGCTTTTCTGGCAGATAAATCGTTTCAAATAATACCGGGCGTCCATTTAGCGAACGCACACGCACCAGCTCTATCAGCTTTTCTTTTGCGCCTAAGCCCAAGGCATCACGCGCCTCTATAGGACCTTTAATACAACGCTGACTAAGCAATTGAGTCGCAGGGATTTTATTCTGTTGGGCGGCTAATAAGTAAAAATTCACCCGCGATGAAGGGTCATAAACTAAACGTGAAGGCGCGACAAACCAACCCCGTCGATTAGATCGATAGATCAGTCCTTCCGCCTCTAACTTAGATAACGCATCTCGCACAGTAATACGTGTGCTAGAAAATTGCTCAACCAGCTCTCGCTCAGACGGCAGTCGCCCTGATGCAAAGCGTTCGACCTTACCGCTGTTATACTCCGCGATTAAATGCGCTAAATGATCACGAATTTCTATATTTGCCGGCAGCATTCGATTTACCTATTAATTTAATGGCTGGGGTATTTCATTATTTCCAGCTTGTTGCTGCCATTGTAAATGCCACTTCCATTGAAAGTACAGCCAAGAAGAAACCACTAAGCCACCACCAACAAAAGCCGTGACATAGATCGACTCAATGAAAAAATGCAACCAACTAATATCCGGTGCATAAAAGTGTTTCACCAGTAGCAGCCCCACACTGCCGGTATAGCCTGCACTGTCGGCCAAATAAATCAGAAAGCCTGCATTCGCACTAATCCCCATCGTAGGACCCGCCACAGCAACAAAACGATCAAAGAGAAAACAATTAAACGGAATATACGCCAGATACAAACCCGTACCGAGGGCCACCATCCACACCTTACTATCTAATGAGCCTTGTTGAAATAACCCCGTACTCACCACCATAATTCCGCAGCCAATCACAATCGCCAGATGATTCGCGGTGAACGCCTTAAAATTATCTCGAATCAGCATCAGCAATGCCAAAGCAATCAATACCATGCCCGCAATACGAATACCTGCATAGGTAAAGATTGCAGGTTCACTGCCAAAACCTAGGGCCATCCAGATCTCAGATGAAAAGTTATCTCTGAAATCTCGCAGCCCAGTAAACATCATAAAGGCAAAAATTAGCGCCAATAAACCAAACCAATGCTGGCTAAATAACTGCCAACGATCACTGCCAGACATTGGTTCACGTTTATTTCTTAATGCTTCATCTTCCGCATCAGGCTCGGGCAGTAAACTTAGCGCATATACAGAGATAAACAGTAATGGCATGAAAATTAGACCTGTTAATACCGGCATCCAAAACTCTTCCACATCCCAATACACAATTAAGCCTTTACCCACACTGCGCACCATACCCGACGCGACAATAAACGTTGCACTCAAACCGGCCCCTAACAACTCACTGGTTTTACGACCCTCTAGATAACTAAAGACTAATCCCCAAATCATGCCTAACGGCAAACCATTTAAAAACATAGCAAACGGCTTTAAATGCGCGGGTAATACGGCGAATAAAAATAGTGCTCCTTCTGCAAGCATCACCAAACAAATAATCATCCAAGCTCGGCGGTTATGTAGCATGCCCGATATCACACCAATACCAATGTACTTAGAGAACATATAACCCAGTACCTGGCTCAATATCAGCAGTACTTTAAAATCGACACCAAAGAAACCATCTTGATTGTACAAACCCACCGAAAAAGGTTTGCGGAACGCATACATAGAAAAATAGGTAAGAAAAGCTGCACTGATGGCGAACACAATAAACCAGCCTTGTGGTGCCTTGTGGAGCCAGCTTTGAACAGAACGCTGTATTCGATTATGAGATAACATATAACTTCCCAAAAAATTATTCTGCGAAAATAACTTCAGCAGAGTTGGACTAGTCCAAAGGGATGATTAAACGTATTTCATATGACAAGAGAATGACAAGGCAGTACATAGCTGTGAGATAGACGATCTCAAAGCGATATAAATATGTTATTTTACACGCTAATATAATTTTATAACTCGTGGAATAAACGAATGAAAATACTTATGTGGATCGGCATTGTGTTGTTAGTCCTATTTATTGTTTATATCTTAGTATTTGTTGCTTTCGCCTCTTATGTTAATAGCCCAAGCACCCATAATGCTGTCGCTTATGATAGTAAAATAAGCAATCAATATTACCGAGAGGACGATAAAGTAATTTATGTTATGGATGGCAACTTCTTTCAAATAGGAGGAGCAGACATAGAGGGAGCGGATCCTGATACCTTTGATGTGATAGATAAGTCTTACGCAAAAGATATTAATAATATTTATTACAACGGCAAACCTGTTGCAGGTGCTAACCCTAATTCAGTCACGCTTGTTACATCAGGACTTACATCAGAGCTTTCAAAAGACAGTGCTAACTCTGGTTATCTTATTAGTGATGGTAAAGTTTTCTGTTATGGGCAAGTCATCGAAGGCGCTGATCCAGCCTCTTTCTCTTATCTTCTTGGCTCATACGCCATGGATAAAGATTATCTGTATTATTACATCGATATTAAAATCCCTCGTAAAGCCACCCCTACAGCCATGCCTAATGCCAACGCTGGTTACATTCAGCATGGCGAACAAGTTATTTATCATGGAGAAGTCATTAGTAACGAAGCCGGCGATTTTAAAATAATTAATGATGAATACGCGATAGACGCATCGCATGTTTATTCTCATGGTGAGATTGTTGAAGGCATGGTATCTGATGGTTTTACTGTGATTTCTCCTTATTACAGAAAAGATAAAAACCAAGCGTATTACTTTAATACGCCTATTCCAGAAAGTGATTCAGATACCTTTAAAGTCTTAAATGATGCTATTTCAAAAGATCAAAAAAACCTCTATTACAATGGCAATATCGTTGAAAATAGAAAGCCATCTGCAGTAAGTCGATCTGACGCCGATAAATTACAAAAAATATGGAAATGGAAATCACTTCATCTAGATGCAATAACGGTAATACTCGTTCCTAGTGATGATATTGTAGACATCACAAACGACTTCTATGCCTATAATAATGAAGTCTATGGGAGGAATGAAAAACTAGCAGACGTTAAGCCTGCAGACGTCATTGTTTTAGATAAAGATGAGAACACATTTGTCCGCATAGACAATCAAGTTTTTTATTATGGTCTTGCTATTGCGGGGGCAGATCCAGAGACCTTTGCTGTTATCTCAGACCGTTTTTCAAAAGATGCCAATTATGTTTATTGGAGCGAGCACCGAGTGATCGATGCAGATCCGTCAACGTTTAAATATGAAGATAATTTATATGCAGATGAAAACGAAGCGGGTGAATATAGTTTGAAATTAGTGGAAGATTAATTTCAGATTTCAAGGGTTTTAGTATGGCGATTGATGGGCTGATTTATAAAAGGGCAGAGGCGCAAGATGTGGGTCTGAGTAAGTAGGGGAGATTATAGTGCGTTAAGCTGATTGTCGAATTGACAAGTGCGGATGCTAAATAGAGTGTTTTTGGTATCAAAAACAGGGATGGTTGTATGATTTTTAAAGAGGTTTAGATTATGGATTTAGCGATATTATTTCTCTTTATTTTGACTTTCGGTTCAATCTTAGTTTTGCCTGGGCCAAACTCGGCTTTCGCTGTAGGGCAATCTTTAAAGTTTGGTGTAATAAGTTCTCTTGTGGTGCCTTTGGGTTTTATGTCAGCTACCGGCTTACATGCTATTTTTATATTTTCTGGCATAGGGTTAATCATTCAAGAGTACTCATTAGCTTTAAGTATACTTAAATGGCTCGGGGTTCTTTATTTGTTGTGGCTAGCGTATAAATCATTTATTTCTAAGCCTTTAACGATAGTGGTTTCGCCCAAAGAAATTTCAAAGCTAAAAATGTATTTTTCGGCAATGTTTTTGTCTTTAACAAATCCAAAAGGATTATTAGCGAGTCTCATAGTTTATCCATTATTCTTGAGTGCCGAGTATGTTTATACTGAGCAGGCTGTAATACTTTCATTCTCTGCAATGGCTATATCTTTTTCGGTTTATAGTTTATACAGTCTTGCAGCTTTAGCGTTAAAAAATCGCCTAGCAAGTAGTAAGCTAACAAATCAAATTGTTGGCAGTATGTATTTAGGGGCCGCCAGTGTATTGGCCGCAAAATCAACATAAAAAACTGTCTTTATCAAGGTATTGAAATGGATTTCAAAATAGAAGCAACAAACTGTTTAGATTTTTCTGATGCTGAATTATCAGAGTTGCTAACAGAAGTTTATGTGGGTGAAGGCTATGTAGGCGCAGAGCAAGCAGCAACTATGTTTAAGGCTGCCACAGTTCGTTCAAGAGGTAAAATAATAACCGCCTCTCATGAATCGCATCAAAGCTTGGCAGGATTAGTCATAATGGTTCCGCCGACGTCTAATGCCAGAAAATTAGCAAAAGAAGACGAAGTAGAAGTCCATCTTCTTGCTGTTAAGAAAGACTATAGAAATAATAATTTAGGTCATCGATTACTTAGCGAACTTATTCTTCAAGCACAGAACGAGGGGTATAATAAAATAATTCTTTGGACTCAAAGTTCGATGATTGCAGCTCAAAAATTATATTCAAAACTAGGGTTTGTTCATGAGTCAAATTTTGAAGCTAAAGGGCTCGACTTCTATCTTTATACTCGATCTTTATAAGCCTAAGAAACAGTTAGTGTATGCACCTTCTGTGCTGGACGGTTGTACTTCACTCGTTCCTATCTACGCTTAAACGCCCGACAACAAAATGAATGTGTTTTTTCATAATATGAGCAATAAAATGGACTTGATCGTAAAGAAAAAATTTGAAACTTACCCAGAAAATATTTCAATATTACTCTACCAAATACGTGACCTGATTTTTAATGTTGCTAAGCAGGATGGGATTTCTGATATAACAGAAACTTTGAAATGGGGTGAGCCAAGTTATATTTCAAATATTGGTAGTAGTATTAGATTTGATTGGAAAGCTAAATATCCTGATCAATACTGTATTTATTTTAATTGTAAAACATCGTTGATTGAGACTTTTAAAGAAGTGTATGGTGATACTTTTACATATGAGGGTAATCGAGCAATTGTCTTTAAAATTAATCAGAATGTTCCACTAACAGAACTAGCTCATTGCATCTCTATGTCATTACGTTATAAAGAAATAAAGCATTTAAATTTTCTTGGAGCATAAATAATTATGTGTCAATTTTATCAGGGAAGATAACCCACTAATGTGGTATAAGATCCTCTATAGCCTCTGGTAGGCGTTATTTTTACATATAAATAAGGAAGTTTATGAAATTCGAAAGAGTAATACTTGAAGGTGATCATGTTCGATTAGAACCTTTATCTGAAAATCATCGAGATCAGCTTATCGAAGCAATTTCTGACGGCGAATTGTGGAATTTATTTGTCACCCTTGTTCCAAGAGTAGAAGAGCTTGATGAGTTTATAGAGAATGCAATCAGTGCTCATTCAAATGAAGATGGGTTGGCATTTGCGACGATTGATAAAGCTTCTGGTCGTGTCGTTGGATCTACTCGGTTTATGAAGGCTGCTTTATCCCATAAGCGTATTGAAATCGGTTTCACGTTTATCGCCAAGTCTTACCAAAAAACTAAAATAAATACAGAAGCTAAATTGTTAATGCTTAGCTATGCGTTTGAAGTATTGTATTTGAATCGAGTCGAGCTGATCACTGATTATTTCAATGATTCATCACGAAATGCTATTCTTCGACTTGGCGCAAAGCAAGAAGGTATCTTACGTAATCATATGGTTATGCCTAATGGTCGTGTAAGGGATTCGGTTTTGTTTAGTATTACAAGTAATGACTGGGCAGGCGTTAAGCAAAACTTGTCCTTCAAATTGAAAAATAATATGTAATAAAATATGTTTGTAAAAATCCGATGAGTATAGACGGCACTGAGTAGCGTCTTTAGACTAAGTGCCTGCGACATTAAGAATTTAACAGTAGGTAGTTGTATATGAATATAAACGGAAGTAGCGATAGTATTTTAGCTATTGGTGCGATTGCTCTTTTAGCATTTTCTTTTGGCTATGGATTCCTTTCCCCTTATCTTAAGAAGAAAGGTATTTCTGAACATAAAATATTATTAATAGTTAAAGGATCGGTTGTGCTTATATTGCTGGCTGGAACTTATGTTTATCGAAATCGATTTTTTTAATATTGCAGAGTGGTTACATTCTCACGAAAATAATCTATCTGACCATTCAATTCGTGAGAAATAATATAGGTTCTACTCTTCACATCTTTTTCGACTAAACCATACCAAAACGATTGATCAAATGTTGTCAAATACCAGCCGTCACCTAGCTCTTCTGAGGTTAACTCATTAATTGCTGTTCCTTTGGGAAATATTTCAGCGCCTAGGCGAGTGAGTACATTTATGAATCCTTCTTTGCTTTGGCACTGCTGCCAGCGTGTATCAGCATCATCTCTATAGTGGTCAATGCGAAAATCGATACCTTCTGCTATCAGTTCCAATAGTGCCATGTCACCTTTTTCAAATTTGTTTAGTAGATTATGAATGACGATATTACTGTGACGTTCGAACATGATTAGATGCCTAATGGTTAGCTGTGTTTTGAGTATCAGTAGACTAGCCAATATTTATCTATAGGTATAATATGCTTTTTATTTTCAATCTATAGGCTAGTTATATGATAGAAGTTAAGCCACTCCATTACTTCGTTGCAGCCTATGAAGAGGGTTCTATCACGGCGGCGGCATCAAGATGTTTTATTTCACAGCCGTCAATTACCCATGCAATCAAGTCATTAGAAAGTAGCTTGGGTGTTTTATTATTTGAGAGAAGTAAGCAGGGTATTAAGGCAACAGAAGAAGGACATAAACTCTATAAACTTGCCACTGATCTGTTGTTGCAGAATCAGCAATTAGAAGTTGCGTTTACGCCCAATAGCAAAATAGAGCTTCATCTTTATATACAGCCAGATATTAATATTGAACAGTATTACGATATTATTTCAGCAATAAAAAATACTTCGCCAAATATTGAATTGTCTATCGTGGATACTGCTGAGCAAGCGCAGCTGGCTATCATAGATGAACAGCTTTTATCGTCGCAGTTTCAGTTTAAAATACTCCATCAAGAAAGCTATAAACTTGTGGTGCGTAATGATCACCTATTAGCAAATGAGAGTTCAATTACGTTGGAGTCATTTAGGGGGCTTGCGTTTATCGAGCGGCCTTACTGCACTAATCGTAAGGCATTCGAGCGACTGCTGAATGAAAATAAAATATCGATAACTTACAAAGGAAAAGCCATTCACGATTTACAAATTCAAGGTTTGGTGAAACTCGGTTTGGGCGTAGCTGTCATACCTGAATCGTATATGAAAAAAGATGATGATTTAAAGTACATCGCTATTACACTCGACACACCCATCACACGCTCCATTGTGCTGGCATACCGTAAGTTACCTAGTGTGCTAATGGATGTTATCGAAGATTTAACCTGTTTGTCATAGTTCCTGACTAGCATCCTGTTTAGATAACCAAACGGACAGGAAACCTAAAGATGATTTCTAGTAACTCACTTAACCGCTCTCTACAAAAAATTGCAATGTGTTCTTCAATTATTATGGGCCTTAGTGCTTGTGGTGGCGATAACAGCTCTGATAATAAAAAAAAGGCTGTTGATCAAGGCCCAGTAATAAAAACCAGTCAGGTTGTTTTGCGTGTAATGGAAACTACCGATCTACACGCCAATATCATGAATTATAATTATTATAGTGGTTCATCAGATGATACTGTCGGTTTGGTAAAAACGGCGAGTTTAATTAAGGCCGCGCGCGCCGAAGTGAAAAACAGTGTGCTGGTTGATAATGGTGATTTACTCCAAGGCAGCCCGCTAGGTGACTATGTCGCTAAGGTGAAAGGATTGGAAGAAAACGAAGTTCATCCGATTTATAAAGCGATGAACCTTCTCGATTATGATGCCGCGAATATTGGCAATCATGAGTTCAATTTTGGCTTACCTTTTTTGAAGCAAGCTATCGATGATGCCAATTTCCCTTATACGTCTGCAAACGTTTTCTTTGATGATCATGATACTGACGATAGCAACGACATTCCTTATTTTTCACCGTACTTGATTAAACACAAAAATGTATTAGATGTTGATGGCAATGTTCATCAGCTAACCATTGGCTACATTGGTTTTGTGCCACCGCAGGTGATGCAGTGGGATAAAAGCAATTTAGAAACTCGTGTGAAAGCGAAAGACATTGTTGATATGGCCAATCGCTATGTTCCACAAATGAAAGCGGATGGCGCGGATATTATTATTGCCATTCCTCATTCTGGTTTAGTGACCAGTGAGCGTTTAGGCGGTGATGAAAATGCGAGCTTTTATTTATCGCAAGTCGACGGTATCGACGCAATTATGTTTGGTCATGCGCATCAAAATTTTCCTGGCCATAGCAACTACGATGGCTTAGCGGGTGTAGATAATGTGAAAGGTACGATCAATGGCGTGGCTGCGGTAATGCCAGGGTATTGGGGTAAGTACTTGGGTTATATTGACTTAACTTTAGAGAAAAGTGCGGATGATATTTGGTCGGTTGTTGATAGTGAATCAATTCTTAAACCTATTTCTCAGTCTAATCCTGATCGTTCAGTAACTTCTTTGGTTGAGTCACATACAGGTATTGTAGAAGCGGTTCAACACGATCATGAGTTAGTTAATACTTGGGTGAGTGAGCCTTTCGCAAAAATCTCTCAGCCGATTAATAGCTTCTTTGCACTGGTACAAGATGATCCGTCTATTCAGGTCGTGACCGATGCGCAAACTTGGTATGTGAAAACCATTGTGAAAGGAACAGAATTAGAAAATATACCTATTCTTTCGGTCGGAGCACCTTTTAGAGCAGGTCGTGGTGGTTCTGATGATTTTACGGATCTAAGCGCAGGTGATGTGTCTTATGGTAATGTTGCCGATTTGTATATTTATCCCAATACGTTAAAAGTCCTTAAGCTTAACGGAGAAGAAATTATACAGTGGTTAGAAATGTCGGCTGGGCAATTTAATACCATTGCAGCAGGCAGCCAAGATGCTGAGTTAATTAATAGCGATTTTCCAAGCTACAACTTTGATGTGATTGATGGCATTGAATATGAAATTGATGTTAGCAAAGCAGCGCGTTACGACAAGTCAGGTAACTTGGTGGATGTTAATAATAGCCGCATTAAAAATATTACCTATCAAGGTGAAGCTATTAATTTAACTCAAGATTTTTTAGTAATCTCCAATAATTATCGCGCTTCAGGTGGTGGTAATTTTCCTGGTATTATCAGTGAAAAAATTGTGATCGATGCGCCGAATGAAAATCGTCAGACCGTTGCCGATTATTTGATTTTTAGTACTGAGGAAAATCCAGAAACAGGTTTTGATCCTTCTGCAGATAATAACTGGTCTTTTACACCGTTAGCGAATACCGCAGTATTGTTTAATGGATCGAGTAAAGACGCGGCACAAATTTTTGCTGGGCAGAATCCTGCACTGACATACTCGCAGATGAATGCTGATGGTTATGGTATTTATCGTTTAAACCTAGGGTATTCTTTGTAGCTTACAGATATTAGTTATTTTTAACTTAGAGTGCAGTTAACTCTTTTGAGCGTGATAACCATGTTCAGATACGGCAGCTTAGGGCTGCCGTTTTCAATTCTACTCTGTCGTTCTTAACTAAAACTTCTAAACTTACATAAATCATCATTGCATAATCAAAGCACGCAGTGCTTAATTATTAAGCATTTATTATAAGCTATATCTTCAAAATTGGGAGTGTCGTAGAATTGAAAGAATTAACTGAGAAATCTATATCGTGTCCTTACTGTGGTGAGACGATTGAAGTTTTAATTGATTCAACGGACTTGGATGAGGAATATATTGAAGATTGCCAAGTCTGCTGTAAACCCATTAATTTCTTAGTTTCTGAGAGTATTGACGGTGAGATTACCGTAAGTGTTTATAGCGAAGATGACGCTTATTAATAAATGTACAGTATCGATTATAATATGCGATCGATCTGAAAAATTTGCCAATGATTTTAGTGGGCAAAAGAAACGAAATGAGTAAAAAAGAATTCTTATGAATGCAAACCCTGCCTTGTTATCATTGTCTGATATTGCCAGCCAAGCCCATGAAAAAATCCAGCTAGATTTTGCAGATATTAATCCCGTGATTGGTGTTATGCAGGGAATGCGTAAAATGGGCATTCCTGCTGATGTGTTGACCATCGATTGTTTGGTCACAAATAAACGTATATTGGTTGTTTTGCACGATTTGCATCCCGGTATCATGCGGTATCAATTTATCTTTATCGATCAAGATCCTGGTGATGATTATCAGGAAGTAGCTTCTTCTGATGTGACGAGTGATACGGTGTACGGCTGGATTAAAGAGTACTTTTCAGTCGTGAAATAGTGACGAAAACGTACTCGCCTTCCTTATTAGTATTCTTGATATTATTACGGGTTCATTCTTTCGCGAGCGCGTTTTGATAGTTCTTTATCTGACGTTCTTTCGAGTATCTTTAGCTTATGGTGCATGGCTGTTTTTGCCAACATGTGTGCGGTGACCGGTGCAGTAATCAGCAAAAATAATGTAATAAGTAGTTCATGCAAACTTAAATAACCTTGCTGATAGGTGACGAGTATCATCGACGCAATTAGCAGGCAGCCCATACCCAATGTTGTGGCTTTTGTCGGGCCATGTAGGCGGGTATAGAAGTCGGGTAGCTTCACAAGGCCTAGAGATCCGATAAAAACAAATACGGCTCCTATTACTAAAAGTACTGATACCACTAACTCTATCCAAAATTCCATACTAGGTTCCCAACTCTTTTTCTATGTATCGTTGTTAATTATCGCTATAAATTTTTGCGCTTTTTATTCGATCAGATCGCCGCGTAAAATGTATTTGCACATGGCTGCTGTGCTCACAAATCCCAACATGGCAATTAATAATGCGGCTTCAAAATACAAGGTTGTGCCGGAAGAAATACCAAACAATATGATCAGTGCAATACTGTTAATGTACATGGTGTCTAGCGCCAGAATACGATCGGGTCTGCTAGGGCCTTTAAACACACGCCATAAATTCAGAATCATTGATATACAAACCAGTGTGGCAGCAATCGCTATTGCGTTATTTAGCATTGGAAAATCTCCATAAGCGGGCGCTCATAACGGTGTTTGATCAAGGCGATAAGTTCTTCTTTATCCGTTAGGTTAAGCACATGCACATGGAGCCACTTTTTGTCTTCGGAAATTTCGGTGCTCACGGTGCCTGGCGTTAAAGAGACGGTGCTGGCCAATATGGTAATTGGCAGCTCATGCTCGATATCTAAAGGGATTGCAATAAAGGCGGGGTTCAGTCTTTTAGCAGGACCAATCACTAATAAAGCGACTTCAAAATTCGCCACCACAATGTCACCGAGCACCATTAAAAGATAGCGCAGTATGGTGAATGGTTTATGAAAACTGGGTTGTGGATATTGCATTCCTGATGTTATTAAAGGAATAATGATCGCCAAAAATGTACCCAGAACTAGGTGCCCAGGTGCAATGGTATTATTCAGTAATAACCACACAAGCAGCAGTAAAAGAGAGTGCAGAGGCATGGGGAATAAGCGGAAACGTGGGTTAGTTTTCATTATTGTTGCCCTCCTGGAAGTGCCGTCTCAATGAGCGCCGTCGAGCTATGTAATTGTGCTGCAGCAAGGTCGGTAAAGTCGGTAACCGCTCCTCCAAATATGACCAATAGCGGTGATGCGCTCAGTAATAAAGCCACGGCTATAAATTTCAAAGGAGAGATGGATACATCATCGTTAACCTCTCCTGTTGATCGCCAGAATATAGTGGTGCCCGCACGAGACAAAGCAACCAAAGACGCCAGTCCGGCTAATAGAACAACGGGCCATACCCAAGCTATTTCAGTCATACCTTCAGCCGCTTGTAATATGAGAATTTTTCCGACAAAGCCCGATAACGGAGGCATACCTACGACGGTGAGTGCGGCAATGAAGAACGCAATACCAATGGTTTTTTCATGATGCATATTACGCGCAATCACATAGCGATCTTCGGCTTTACCGCGTTGCTTGCCAATGAGGTCGGCGATTAAGAACAATGCGCCTGTGATTAATGTTGTATGTATCATGTAGTACAGCACTGCTGAGGTGGCCGCTTCACGCTGCATGGCAATTGCCAGCATGAGAGTTCCTACCGAGACGATGACTAAATTAGCTGCGGTTAGTCTTAAGCTAGGGCTCGCGAGCACACCGATGGCTCCCATGAGCAAGGTTAAGAACGCTAAAGGCCATAACCAAGGTTCGGCAATGTTGGCAAGGGCGCCAGCATCGGCGCCGAAGATCGTCGTGTGTATGCGTAAAATACTGTATACGCCGACTTTTGTCATAATGGCGAATAGCGCAGCAACGGGAGCACTGGCGGCGGCGTAGGTTTTGGGTAGCCAAAAATGCAAAGGCAGTAACGCTGCTTTTAGTCCGAATACCACCAACAATAATAATCCGCCTGTTTTTACTAAGGCTTGGTGATCACTGTCTAATAAAGCGACTTTACTGGCCATATCGGCAATATTAAGTGAGCCGATGGTGCCGTATAAAATACCTAGAGCAAATAAGAAAATACTTGAACCGACTAAGTTCAGAATCACATAATGCACGTTTACTTTGGTTTTTTGTTTGCCGCCGCCATGAATCAGTAGCGCATAAGACGCAATGAGCAGTACTTCAAAGAAAACAAACAGGTTGAAGATGTCTCCTGTTAGAAACGCGCCATTAATCCCCATGATTTGAAACATGAATAATGGGTGAAAATACATGCCTTTGTTATCGTCACCTGCGCAGGCATACAGCTGCGCACCCAAGCCAAGCACTGAGGTAAGCAATACCATCATGGTTGATAATCTGTCGGCGACGAGTGTTATGCCGAAAGGCGGCTGCCAGCCACCCAAAACGTATATTTGAGTGCCTTCTTGATGACCAGTGAGCAATAGCAAAGTGGATGCGATAACCAAAAGCAGCATAACCGAAACAGCAAAAAAACGCTGACGATTGATGGTGCCACTGAGTGGTGGCAGTAACATGAATACGGCGGCGAGCATCGGTAATAAAATAGGAAAAATAGCCAGGTGCTGCATTAACCATTCCTCTTATTAGAAGCGCTGAGTTTTTTAGAGCGTTCGGGGATTTGACCGTCTACATGGTCATTGCCCTGATCCGCACGCGAGCGCATGGCTAATATCACCACAAAGGCGGTCATGGCGAAACCAATCACAATTGCGGTAAGTACTAATGCTTGTGGCAGTGGATCGCTGTATTCAGCAGACTGCCCCAAGACTGCCGCGCCATCGAGTTGTAGACGACCGCTGGCGAAAAGAAATAGGTTTACGGCATAAGAGAGCAGGGTCAGTCCGATAACAACGGTGAATGTCCGTCCTCTTAGCACTAGAAAGAAACCACAGGTGGTTAATACACCGACACAGAACGCATAAATCGCTTCCATTAATCATTCTCCTTAATATCAACGCGTTCGCTCGTCGTTAACTTGCCCAAGTTGGCCAGAATTAGCATTACAGATCCTACTACCGTGAGGTAGACGCCTAAATCAAATATCATGGCACTTGCGAGTTCGAATTCTCCAATCCAAGGTAGGTGGAAGTGGTCAAACCAAGTGCTAAGGAAAGGTTTTTCAAATACCCAGCTGCCTAAGCCCGTTGCGGTAGCCATTAATATTCCGCCAGCAATGAGCCATTGGTAATCGATTTTCACGCGCGGTTTTATCCAATGAACACCGTGTGCAATGTATTGCTGAATAATCGCTACTGAAGTAATTAAGCCTGCGATAAAACCACCGCCGGGTACGTTGTGGCCGCGTAAGAAAATATACACTGATACCAATAACGCTAAAGGGAGAAGGCTCTGAGACACTATTTCTAGCATGAAAGGATGCGGGTCATTGCTCCAAGCGCGGCCTTTATCGTCTCGCGAAGGCATATAAATTCGCATATTAGCAATCAGCTTAAAGATACCCAATGCCGCAATGCCGAGCACGGTGATTTCTCCAAGGGTATCGAACCCTCTGAAGTCGACCAAAATAACATTCACCACATTGGTGCCGCCGCCGCCGGTTTTACTGTTGGCTAAGAAGAAGTCTGAAATCGTATCTAAAGGCGTCGTCAGCATAGCAAAACAGATGGTGCCGATGACGCAGCCGATAAGCCCAGATACTAGTAAATCCAAGCTTAAACGCCTATTGCTTGATTCTTTTTGGGTACTTTGTGGCAAGAAGAATAACGCCAAAAGTAATAAAATTATGGTGACAATTTCAACCGACAGTTGTGTTAGCGCTAAGTCGGGCGCTGAAAATTGAGCAAATACCAGTGATACGACTAAACCTACTACCGATAAAAATATCAGCGCAAGGAATCGTCTGCGATGCCAGATCACAGTGGCAATGGCACTGAATATCATCAGTAAGGCACCCGTAATCGCAACACCATCAATAGGAATTTGAGGGCGTGAACCTGCATTTTGAGTCAGGTCAACAAGAGGGAATGCAGCCATAACCAGTGTTAATAGCAGTAATATAAAGATATAACGCTGTAAAGAACCGTTTTCCAGCGTCGTTATAATGCGCTCAGAAGCATTGACCAGGGATTGAATTGCCTTCTCGAAGACATGTTTTGCATCTGGCTCATCAAATTGTGATTGAAACTGAAACAAGTGACGGCGGTTGTAGTAAATCGTTATACCACCCACCATCGCAAAAAAGCTCATCAGCAGTGGGATGTTAAGCCCGTGCCAAATAGACAAACTGTAAGCCGGAACGTCGTGCGCTAGCACTGCCACAGAAGCGATTCGTAACAAGTCACCAACAATAATGGCGGGGAAAATACCCACCAGTAAGCAAAGGGCCACCAGAATCTCGACGGGAACCTTCATGTAGCGTGGCGGCTCTTTTGGGGTTTTAGGCAGGTCTATCGGCTCGCCGTTGAAAAACACATCATGAATAAAACGCAATGAATAGGCGACAGAGAAAGCCGCGCCGACGGTTGCTAATAATGGGATCAACCAAGATAAAGATCCCAACATACTTTGATTTAATGTCTCGGCAAAAAACATCTCTTTCGACAAAAAGCCATTCAATAAGGGGACGCCTGCCATCGATAACGCGGCGACGATGGCTAGGGTTGCGGTATAGGGCATGTATTTCATGAGCCCGTTGAGCTTGCGCATATCTCGTGAGCCAGACTCATGATCAATAATCCCTGCTGCCATAAACAATGAGGCTTTAAAGATAGCGTGATTGATCACGTGGAATATCGCAGCGACGGCGGCAAGATCTGAGTTCAGACCTAATAATAGTGTGATGAGACCTAAGTGACTGATGGTTGAATACGCCAATAGGCCCTTCAGATCGTGCTTAAAGAGCGCGATATAAGCCCCTAATAACAGTGTTATTAGACCCGTTAAACTAACAATCAAAAACCATAAATCGGTACCTGCCAGTGCAGGATAAAAACGGGCCATAAGAAAAATGCCGGCCTTTACCATTGTGGCTGAGTGTAAGTAAGCACTTACTGGAGTCGGTGCTGACATGGCATGAGGTAGCCAAAAATGAAACGGGAATTGAGCCGATTTTGTGAATGCGCCTAGTAGCACCAAAACTAATGCTATTGGGTAATGAGCGTGCGCCCGAATAAGATCGCCACTGGCTAATACGGTATCGAGATCATAGCTGCCCACGATATTGCCAAGCATTAATAAGCCGCCGAGCAGAGCAAGCCCTCCAGCCCCGGTTACTGTCAGAGCCATTCTCGCACCCTTGCGAGCATCTGATTTATGGGACCAAAAACTGATTAGTAGAAACGAACTAATACTGGTGAGTTCCCAGAACATCCATAATTGAATTAAGTTATTTGAGGTGACAATCCCGACCATTGCGCTCATAAAGAGCATTAGGTAAGCATAAAATGTACCCATAGAATCTTTCGACGATAAGTAATACTTAGCGTATAAAATAACCAGTAGGCCAATGCCAAGAATTAATAATAGAAAGAGTAGCGAAAGCCCGTCGAGCCTAAATGAAAGATCCAGCCCCATTGATGGAATCCACTCAATGGATTGCCGAACCGCTTCCCCATCGAATATGTCTACTGCATACATAAGTACCAGAATCAGAGACCAGGCGGGTAATATAGCAACAGAAAAAGCACAGACATTACGACCGAAACGTTCTGTTAACAAAGGGACTAATGTGCCGAGCAGCGGCAATAGTACAACCCATAGCAAATTCATATGAGGGGATGTCTCCGAATAAAATGACGATATAACAAATGATAGACTGATTTATAGGTCATGCATGATGTTGCTTACTATACACATAGTAATGCCTCGATCAAAAAACAAGAAAGCTTTTTACAATTCATTTCGTTGTACTGTAGGGCTTGCCATGGTGTTAACCTGATTAAGTTTTGATCATCATGAATAGGGTTGGTAAATAAAATATAACAAATAAATAAGATATGAGTTCCCCATAATTTGTTCAATAATTAGGCTGATGTTTGGAGCCAAGTGATCACTCTATTGATACAATGCGAATGTTGTAGGTTTGAGCATATTATTGAGAGTGAAAAATAATATTAATCAGGTTAATTATTTGAATAGACTCTTCTTCAGATGCTAATAAGAAGAAGTAAATTATTACTTTTTGGGATCACTGTTTAAAATGATAACGTTATGAAAAAACTTATATTTATACTTATTGCATTAGCTGTTTTTCAGAATAAGAGTGAAATACAGGGATATTTATTTCCAGCACCCGATTATGCCGATCGGCATGGTGGCCAGGTAATATTGTATGCAACATCATAGTGCGGTTACTGTAAAAAAGCGCGGGCATTTCTTAATGAGAATAATATTCCGTTCTACGAATATGATATTGAGAAATCAACCGAAGGTCGCGATCAATATCGATCAATAGGTGGTCGTGGGGTGCCTGTTTTATTGGTAAACGGCAGTGTGATCAAAGGATATAATCCGACAGAGATTCTAAAGTATTTAGAGTAATGTGATCAGCGTCAATGCTTGCTAGGGCCTGATAGCTTGGGCGATACCGTGAGAGTGCTTCAGTACTTTGTAATAGACTAAATTATCGAATGTGGGTATATTTTCCTCAGTCTTTCATTTTTTGAAAATGGCACGAATTTAAAGGTTTTAAAGTGATATTTGATCAACTAATCAACTTATTTGGGCAATTTAGTGCGAGTGTTCATGCTGAATTTTCTCAATCCGAAACGTATATTCAGTTAGGACTTATTTTAGCCATTTATGGACTCGCGATTATTGTTTCTAATCGTATTAGAAAATATGTTCCTTTCTTCAATATTAAAAATGAACCCGAGGGTCATTTCCCACTACAAAAAAAGATCATTAGTAAGTTGGGTGACTATATCGCGCCCGTACTAGCCGTATTAATTTTAAGGATACTGATTGAGGTGGATGGCGAAGCGGCTAATCATCTGTGGATTAAAAAGACAGCACTAACACTGGGTATCCTTTTTATATTTAATTCCATTATTAAAGACTTTGTCTCGAATCAGTTTGTCACGGCGGTGCTTAGGTGGGTCGGTATGCCGATACTATTTTTGCATCTGCTCGATGTATTAATTGGTCTTATTGAAATTCTAGAGTCTATCTCGCTTTCGATTGGCAATATTGAAATCTCGGCTTATGGCATTGCCAGAGTCTCAATATTTGGCTCGTTATTATTTTGGTTAGGTCGTGCGACAAACAAAACGGGTGGCGAAATTATTCGCAAGCAAGAGAAGCTTGATCTACGGACGAGAGAAGTTGCTGCCAAATTATTTGAAATAGGAACCTTTACGTTAATCGCATTGTTATTGCTGCAAGTTATGGGCATTAACTTAACCGCTTTAGCCGTTTTTGGTGGTGCTATCGGCGTGGGTATTGGTTTGGGGTTGCAAGCCATTGCATCGAATTTCATATCGGGTTTTATTATTCTATTAGATCGTTCGGTTTCTATTGGCGACTATATTGAACTGGAAGATGGAAGTAAGGGGGTTGTTAGGCAGTTGAGTATGCGTGCGACGACGCTAGAAACCTTTGATGGTAAAGACATCGTTGTTCCTAATGAGAAGTTTATTGTCGGTACTTTTACTAACTGGACTCATAAAGATAAGAATCAGCGTTATCGAGTGGACTTTTCAGTCGCGTATCATTCTGATATCCGAGAATTAGTTGAAATTATTAAGGTTGTTGTGTCGAGTCATCCGCAAGTATTCAGTGGTGATGCTGTACCTCTTGAAGAGCGCCCTGATTGTGAAATAGATAGCTTTGGCGATTCTGGTATTAATATGTTTGTAGAGTTTTGGATGGAGGGCATTGATGATGGAAAGAATCGAGTGGGTGGCGATCTTATGTTGATGATTCTAGAAGCACTGCAACAGAATGGTTTTGAAATTCCTTTCCCACAAAGAGAAGTTCGTATCTTGAATGAAAGCAATATGACTGCGCTTAGTTCAAGTAATACCACGCCAAAATAAAGCCTCGCAAGATTCTAATCTATTGAGGCGTGTAGTTTAAGCTTCTTGAGCGGCAACATCAGGAAATCTTTTCTCCCAACCATCGATCAGTGCGGATTGATCGATGTCATTGGGATGAAAATCTCGCTTAAAGAACTTTCTTACACCATGAGCATTCGCTCGTAATATTCCCTTTTTTCCCCAGAAGAATCGAGCGGCACCAATCCACTCCTTTATGCTTGGGAAGTGCTTAGTTTTCCACAGCATGCGTATTTGAAAAATTGCGATGCGTGTAAATAGAGATGTCATTGCGAGTACCATGACGCGGCGGCGCATCCATTCGTTATTCACCTGTTGGCGGTATACATCGAAAGCGACACATTTATGTTCAATTTCTTCAACAGAGTGCCATAGCATCATTTGACGAAATGTTTTAGGTGCTTGATCTAATACTTCGGGGTTTTCTAGAATAAATTCAGCGAGACTCGCAGTGAAATGTTCCATCGCCACGGTGAGTGCTAATTGGCGTTCTGGACCGAAGCGAGTTTTTAGCATGTTAACGCGGGCTGTCATGTTATCTGAGACCATTGACATGGGGATGCCAAGCTTTTCAATCTCATTATTCAAGTCTTGATGACAACGACCATGATGTGCTTCTTGGCCGATAAAGCCCCGAATGTCAGCAATCATTTTAGGATCTGTAATCGACTTTTGGTAATGGCGAACTGCATGTATAAAAAATCGCTCGCCTTCAGGAAACATAGCCGATAACGAGTAAAAGAATGTGCTGATGAGTGAATTGTCTTCAATTGAAAATTGCGAAATTTTCATATCATCGGTATTAAATTGCATACGGCGCGGTTTTATTGCACTTTCGATTATCTTAGTCATAGTTCTTGTTCCTTTTGTTATTATGATCTCACTATGGCATAGAATATTAAGTTTCAGTAGGTGAAATAGAAACAATTTCAGGTCTTTTTAGGTCGATTTTGAAGATCGATGGTTTACTGCCTCAATTTGATCAAGACTTGATTTTGAATATGTATTAGAAGATGGCTGAAATCTTTAATGCTAAAGACGAATACTCCGCTGGACAGCATAAACAAGATTGGCAGAGTATCTTAAATAATTTCAGAGAGTACACTGAAAGTAAGTATCAACTAAGTATCAACCCTAAGTAATATGGCGACTGTAACAGAGCTCAGCGCTATCCAGAGTCATTATGAAACGTTATAAAATTATTCATCGTACCTATTACAATTATACCAACACAGTGACACTGGGGGCGCATGAATTGCTTTTGCGTCCTCGTGAAGGCCATGATCTTCGTATCGAGTCTTTTGAGCTAAAAATTACTCCCACTGCAAAAGTCTATTGGCATCGCGATGTTGAAGGTAATTCTGTTGCAGTTGCTAATTTTACTCGCTCCACGCAACAGCTCACCGTTGAAAGTGAAGTGATCATTCAGCAATATAATGAATCCCCCTTGGATTTTATTGTGGCTGATTATGCGATTAATTATCCTTTTAGTTATGACGAGGCTGATCAGTTTTTGTTGTCTCCTTATCGGGTATTACCTGATCAAGAGACTCGAGAGCTTTTGAATAACTGGATCTTTAATGTATGGAAATCGAATGAGCAGATTCAAACCTATACTTTATTACAGCGGCTTACTGAAACGATCTATAAAACACTGGTGTACAAAGTTAGGGAAGAGCCAGGTGTTCAATCGGTGCGAGAAACGTTGTCGCTGGGTTCTGGCTCTTGTCGTGATTTTGCCTTGCTGTTTATGGAAGCCGTAAAGTGCTTGGGTCTTGCCTCGCGTTTTGTCAGTGGCTATTTGTATGCGCCATTGATGTCGAGCCAAGTAGGATCGACTCATGCTTGGGCTGAGGTTTATTTGCCGGGTGGCGGTTGGAAAGGCTTTGATCCTACGATTGGCGACATTGTCGGAACCGATCATATACCCGTCGCGGTATCGCGTTTGGCGGAAGCGGTCCCGCCTATTTCTGGGTCTTACGCGGGTTCGGCTAAATCACAGCTTGATGTTGGTGTTTGGGTGAGTGAATGCTAGAGAGGAATCTAGCATTTTTCTGATTAAATACGACTAAGCAGTTCGATTTTTTTGCTATTGAATTCGTCATCCGTCAATGCACCTGCTTGATGCAGTTTGGCAATCTTTTCAATCAACATAATGATGTCATCGGTAGACGATGAGTTAGTCGAATTATTATTCGAATTTCCCATATTGTTTTTAGGATTTTCAATATTACTATTCGAATTCCCCATATTGTTAGCAGGTTGTGCAAAGTTTGTTTGCTTCTGTGCAGGCATGCCTGGGCCCGATATGATCGGCAAAGTATTCACCGCAATCGTGCCGTATTGACTGCTAAAAGTGAGCGTCGTATTGCCTCCTTGTTGCTGGCTGACACCACTAATATTATTATCGAGCGTATTGTATACCGTCACTTGTCCGTCTAGTTGTATGGCCAGTCTGTTAGGGAATACCGCATAGCGAATATTGTTTTGCGCGCCACTGCTAAACGGGCTTCCTAAATTAGTTGGCCACCACTGATTGCTGTTGGGGCTGCCTGCAGGCACAACGGGAAACATTTGTGTATTGACCAGTGCATTGGATAACTCTGCGCACAGGTTGTTGACGGTATTTTTCAGACCGTAGTTGAACATATC